>NC_010625.1:634964-952446 GCF_000020045.1 Paraburkholderia phymatum STM815
TCGGTGTGATCGAGAGCATTGCGTTCCAGACCAATATTCTTGCGCTCAACGCAGCCGTCGAAGCGGCGCGCGCCGGAGATCAAGGGCGAGGCTTCGCCGTGGTGGCCAGCGAGGTGCGGCATCTGGCGCAGCGCAGCGCCACCGCCGCGAAGGAAATCAAGGAACTGATCGGCAATTCGACCGTGAGTGTACGCGCGGGCAGCGAACTGGTATTGCGCGCCGGCTCCACCATGGACGACATCCTGAAGGCCGTGCAGAGCGTGAACGCGATCATGGCGGATATCAGTCTCGCGTCGCGCGAGCAGACAGCGGGGATCGAACTGGTCAACGCGACGGTCGTGCAGATGGAAGCAATGACGCAGAGCAACGCATCGCTGGTCGAGTCGGCGTCGACTACGGCGGCTTCGCTCGAGGCGCAAAGCGAGCATTTGCACGGCGCGGTGGCGATATTCCGTGTGAGCGGGGACGGCAACAATATCTTCCAATAACTGGCGGAACTCGCGCTTCAGCAAGAGCCCCATCGGCATGTTCGCGCGATACACCACCCAGCGGTATTCCGCGACGTCCTGAAGCCGGAGCTTCTTCGCGCGCCGCAGCGGATGCTGCACATTGGCCACGACGGCAAGCGTTCCTCCTGCAACCGCGTAGTTTCGTAGTGCTGCGGCGTCTGACTGATCGTCGTGCGACAGATCGCCAGTTCCAGCCGGCCTTCGTCGATCTGGCTGAGCAATGTTGCGCTCGTGTCTTCGACGCCCCGGCGAGCAGAGCGACATGCTCGCTGCCTCTCGAAGCTCGAAACGGACAACATCAACATCGGCGAAGACGCCCGCGATTGAACGCCTCAAGCGCCTATGGAACAATGGACAGAGATCACATATAACAGGACATAACGTGCATCATGGCCAATGACCAGCAGCGTCGCCGGACCGTTCTTCATTTCGCGCTCTATGGCGCGGAAGCGGACCTGCCGTGGGTCGACATGGTCCATTACGAGCGCATTCCCCTGCGGGCCGGCCGCTTTGACTTCGACATCAAGCCGCACGTTCATGACGCGCTGATCCAGGTGCTCTACGTCATCGCCGGGGGTGGCGAGACCTTCATCGACGGCAAGACCTGGGCAGTCGAAGCGCCATGCCTGATCGTCGTGCCAGCGCGCTCGGTCCACGGCTTTCACTTCCGTAGCGACATCGACGGTCACGTGATCACGGCCGCGCAGTCTGCGCTGGAATCGCTGGCGATGACGGCCGCACCCGAGTTGCTGGAATTCATACGCACGCCGACGGTGCTGTCGATCGATCCCGACGTCGAGCGCGGCACGCCTCTGGACACTTTGTTTCAATCGATTGGGCATGAGGCGGAGAGCCACGAGCGCTGGCAGTTCACCGCAGGCGCAGCATTGACGATTGCCCTGTTCGTCAAGATCGGGCGCCTCAGCGAGAGCGCCCGGCTTTCGGCCAGTTCCGAGCGGCCGTCGATGGTTGCGCGGATCGAGCGCTTCCGTGCCTTGCTCGACCGCCATTGCCGTGAGCGGCGGCCGGTCGCGAGCTATGCCGACGAAATGGGCGTGAGCACCGGCCAGCTCTCGCGCATCTGCCGCGCCACCTTCGGTGTCTCGGCGATCGAGGCCATCGATGCACGCTCGATCCATGAGGCCAAGCGGCTACTCGGTTATTCGACGCTCAGCGTGAAGCAGATCGCCAGTGAACTGGGGTTTCAGGACGAGGCGTATTTCGGGCGTTTCTTTCGCAAGCAGACGGGCCTTCGGCCAACCGAATACCGCGCTGCGGCTCACGATCGATCCTTGCCGCCTGCAAAGGGGCGAGCGGGCTGACCCGGCGTCGCCCCTTTATCCGGTTCAGACCGATAACCCACCGAGCTTCACGAACAGATGCTCCGGTCCGGAGTTGGTCAGGTTGTTGCCCCGCACGTACTGGATCGGTCTTGCCGGATCGAGGGCGATATCGCCGACCTTCCGGGCCAGAGCCTTCGTCGCGATCAGCGTCTCCAGCTTGGCGAGCGGCGCGCCAAGGCATTTGTGCATGCCGTTGCCGAAACCCAGATGGCCGTTGGTATCGCGGTCGATATCGAAGGTCTCGCCCTCCGGAAACTTGCGGCTGTCGCGGTTCGCAGCCGATAGCAGCAATCTCACGACCGCGCCCTTGGGCAGATCGACGCCCGCGACCGTGGTCGCCTCGGTGGTGATGCGGCTCACACGCTGGACGGTGCCGCGATAGCGCGCCACCTCCTCGACGAAGCGGTCGGCATCGGCGGGGTTTTCGCGGATACGTCCGAGCAGATGCGGCTGTTCGGTGAACATGCGAAAAGCGTTCGCGACAAGGATCGTTGTCGTGTCGTGCCCGGCGATGAAGACGAATGCGCACAGCTCCTTCGCTTCCTTTTCCGAAAGCAGCCCGTCCTTCCACATGCGCGCGATATGCCCGCCGATTGACTGGCTGCCGGTGAGCGCGAGCCGCTCCATCGCCTCCTTCAGGTAAGCGAAGAATGCCTGTGCGCTCTGTTCGTCGGTGCCGGTTCCCGGCGCATTGCGGGCGAGGCGTCCGAAGTAGCTAAAGGTCTCGTCCGACCAGAACTTCATCTTTTCCTCATCCTCGTTGGGCACGTCGATCATCGTGGAGATGGTCGAGATGCTGAGCGGGATAGCGAAATCGTTGACGACATCACCGCCGCCTCTGGCAATCATCGCGTCGAGCAGATCTTCCGCCCTTTGTGCGATCTGCTCGACAAAAGGATCGAGCGACAACGGCAGGAAGGACGGCTGCACGACCTTGCGCAACCGCGAATGGTCGGGCGCGTCGAACAGCGTCAGGAACGTCAGCGGTGGAGGGCTGACGACCTCGGAGGAAAACAGCTTCGGGTTGCGGATCGCCTGATAGACGTCGTCATAGCGCGAGAGGAACCACACGTCCGAAGTCGCCGACTGGCAACGCAGCACCGGCGCATGCTCCCGCATCCAGCGGTAGTGCTCGTAAGGGTCGCCTTGCGAGCCGTCATCGACCACCTTGAACGGTTCCAGCCCTTCGGGCCAGTCCAGTTCGTGCGAATACGGCGGAAGCGTCGTGCCCGCGAATGGGCAGATCTGCGGCGCGCTTTGCGGCACGGCAGGTGTCGGAGCGGGCGGCGCGGCGACGCTGGGCGCGGTGTTGTCCAGCGTCATGTGCGCCAGCGCCCGGCTCATCGTGGCCTTGGAGTGGCGTGCATGCAGCGCGATCACGTCCCGCGCCGCGTTCAGGTCGCCCAGTTCGAAGGCAGCGACAATGTCCCGGTGCTGCTGGACGATATCGCCGACGATCTTGATCCTGTCGGTCAGCGTGCGAGCGATGTAGTCCTGCACGGCCAGTTCCCGGTAGCGCGCGATCAATTGGGCGTTTCCTGAAGCTTCCACTGTGAACATGTGGAAGGCGTGATTCGCCTCAATGTAGCGGCGAACATCGGTAAAGTGCCGGCCGGACACGAACGGTGCCGTCGCCTCGGCGAGCTGGCGGAAGTCGATCAGTTGCGCGCTCGATAGCCGGCCCATTGTCAGCTGCGCCGCTCCCAGTTCGAGCGCCATGCGCAGGTCGAACGCTTCATCGACATCAACAGGCGCGATGCGCTCATCGCCGGTCTGAACCACCAGGCCGGTTCCGGCGAACTTCTCATAATAGAAATTGCGCGGTGTCAGTCCTTCGGACAAGAGAAAAGTGCGCACCGCATCAACCATCGGCGGCGGCCCGCAGAGGTAGACGTCCACATCGCCATCGTTGAGCTGGGCGGCATTGATGTGGTGGGTCACATAGCCTTTGTTGAGATGAGCACTGGCGGGGCTGACGACGGTGCAGGCATAGGTGAAGTTCGGCAGGCGTTGTGCATAGGTGTCGAGCCGGTCGATGCCAACCAGATCCTCATCGCTGTTCACACCCAGGATCATGTGAATCGGATAAGGGCTGCCGCCGTCCTCGACGATCTTGTCCAGCATTGAGAGGAACGGCGCGAGGCCCGTGCCGCCCGCCAGAAACAGCACCGGCCGCTCGATGGCGCGCAGGTAGAAGCTCCCCATCGGGCCGCGAAACTCAATCGGGTCTCCTGCTTTGGCGCTTTCGCAGAGCCAGGTCGACATCACGCCTTGACGCACATTGCGCACAAGGAAAGACAGGTGCGGGTCGGACGGCCCCGAACTGAACGAGTAGGACCGCGTCTGATCGGTGCCGGGCACCCGGATGTTGACGTACTGCCCAGGAAGGAAGCTGAGATCGGCACGGTTGTCGAGTTCGACCGAGAAAGCGATCGTGCTGTCCGACGCTCGTTGGCAGCTGACGATTCGTCCCCTGTGCGAAGACGGGCCGGTACCCGAGACATCGGAGCCGCTGGCGATCTCGATCACGCAGTCGGAACGTGGGCTCATCTGACAAGTGAGAACCTTGCGAGTGTTCGCTTCCTCCGGGCTAAGCGCGTCCTCCACGCAGTCGCCCAAAACGTACTCGCCGGATTCGCAAACCGCCTTGCAGGTGCCGCATACACCGTCACGGCAATCGAGTGGGATATTGGTCCTGGCGCGAATGGCGGCATCGGTGACGCGCTCTTCCTCCTCGCACTCGATGAAGCGGGTCACTCCGTCTTCGAAACGGAGGGTGATCTGATGGGGCATGGCGGCGTCTCCTCTAGAGCCGCCCGGACATACCGCTTCGCTGGCGGTGTGCCCGGGCGGAGGGCGTGCGAGACAAGCTTGCTAATCGCAACGCCCCGGTGGGTTGTGTGACGCCAATGTAGAGCCTGCGCCGCGTTCCCCTCAATGGACAGAGACGACGTTAACCCGGACAAAACGTGCATTGTGCTGGACGATGCATCACTATGGAGACTTCGACCCCCCATTACGCGTCCAGACGCCGCTATCTGGAGCGGATTGATACCACTGCTCTGGTCGTTGGCGGTTATGGCTCAACGCGACTCGCTGGTGCACACATCGGCGCGCGTGTGGCTTGTCGGCGTGTCGCCGCTGAGCTTGCCCGCGATGAACTTCGCCACGCGCCACCCGAACACGATGGCGGGGCCTAACGTCGTGCCCGGCCCCGGATACGTGCCGCGAAAGATCGAAGCGAGATCGTTGCCGCACGCGAAGAGACCCGGAATCACGTTGCCGTTCACATCGAGCACTTCACCGTTGGCCGTGCCACCCAGTCCTGCGCTGCACGCGAGGTCGGCGGGCCAAACGGTGACGGCGTAGTACGGGCCTTTGTCCAACGGGCGGATGCACGGATTGGGCTTCTGCGCCGGGTCGCCATTGAAGCGGCTCATCGGGCTGGAGCCGCGGCCGAATGCCGGGTCGTTGCCCAATGCAGCATCGCGGTTATAGCGCTCGACCGTACCCGCGAGCCCAGCCGCGTTCACATTCAACTTCGTCGCCAGTGCGGCGAGCGTGTCGCCCTTGACCAGATAGCCGGCGTGCTCGAACGCTGCGATGCGCGCGCGGCTACGCCCCGGCATCAACAGTCCCAAACCGTATTCGCGGATAAAGCCTGCATCAACAATCAGATGCGCCGGTACGCTGGTGCCGTTGCCGTCGTCGCGCAGCATGCCCATCACGAAGTCGTGATACGAGTTGGACTCGTTGACGAAGCGCTCGCCCCGGGTGTTCACCGCGATCAGCCCAGGCTTCGCGCGATCGAGAATGATGTGTGGCCACACGCTGTCGTCGCCGTTCGGCGAACGGCGGATCGAGCAGGGCATCCACAGACCGGGGCTGTCGCCGCCGTTTTCGAGCCGTGCATCGATAGCCAGCGCGCTGCTGACGCCGTCGCCCGTGTGCGTGTCGGGAGAGAGTGATAGCGGTTGGGCAGCAAGAGGAAACAACTGTTTGCGCAGCGCCGGATGCCGCGTGACGCCGCCCGTGGCCAGCACGACCCCGCGACGCGCGCGGATGCGCCGCTGCTTGCCATCGCGCGACCCGACCACCGCGCCCGTCACGCACCCTTGCTCGCTAACCAGTTCGATGAGCGGCGCTTCGAAGCGCACGGCCACGCCGCGCTTGCGCAGGCTGTAGAAAAGCCGGGCGGCGAGCGCATTGCCCATCACGAGTTGCGTGCCGCGCGGAAACCGCATGCGGTCGATTACATAGCGTCCGACCACTTCGACAGTGCGCCTGAAATTGCTCACCGACGCGAACGGATTGAGCAGCGCACCGAGGTCGCTGCGATTGACCATCATCCCGCCGAGGCCCATGAACTCCTTGCGCGGCGGGCGCACGCGCGAAAAGTCCTTGTCCAGCACACGCGCATCGAATGGCACGGGTGCGAGCGCTCGCCCCCCGAATGCCGCACCGGGTCCCGTCACATAGTCCGGATGCGCGGCCGCTGCGACGAACTTCACGTCGCTGATGCGCTGCAATTCGTCGATGGCGCGCGGACCGCTTTGCAGAAAGGCTTCGCGTGCCTCGTCGCCGCCGCGTTCGCCGACCACCGATTGCAGAAAACGCCGTGCGTCGTCGACGCTGTCGGGCACGCCTGCATCGACGCTCAATTGTGTGCCCGGCACCCAGGTCGTGCCGCCCGACGTCGACGTGATGCCGCCGACGGCATCCGTCTTTTCGCACAGCAGCACGTCCAGCCCTTCGTGATGCGCGATCAGCGCCGTCGTCATGCCCCCCGCGCCCGCGCCGAAGACCAGCACGTCGACTTCTTCGTCCCAATGGATGCTGCTGCCTGAATTCATGTCCAATGTCTCCTCCGATGCCTTGTCGCCCTTCCGTGCTTCCTGGGCGGCCCGGCTTCGTGCGAGCGGTCCAAAGAACGCGTGGAATCAGATTCCACTATAGCTAAAAACGGAATTCTATTCCAATATTATCTTTGGAATCCGATTCAGGATTGTCAGCGCTGATGAAGTCCGTCAGAACCGGTGCACGACCCCGACGCCCGCCGCGAACTGGTTACGGGTGGACGAGGGCGCGGAATTGAAGCCGTCGCCCAGCGTGGCGGTTGCGTCGATGATCTGACTGGCGCCCGCTGTGCCCAGCGTTTTGCCGTTCGCGCGCTGATACGCTTCTAGCGCATAGAAGCCGGTGCGCTTGGACAACGCGTAGTACTGGGACAGGTTGAACTGCTGGTATTGCGCCGCGCTCGTGATGCCGTTGGCCTTTGTTGCACGCGTGAAGCTGTACCCCGCGCCGAAGTCCCATGCGACAGCGGGTTTCCAGTGCAGCACGATGCCGCCCGTGTTGAAGATCGCGGTGTCGGTGAACTTCGAGCCTATGCCCGGAATGTATTGCACATTCGAGTAGGTGGCGGACACATCCCACGCGCTGCTGAACGTGTAGCTGCCGCCCACGGCAAAGCGCTGTTGCGCCTGCGCCGTTTGATAGCCGTTCGTCAGCGCGGATACACCCGCCTGAGCGCCGTTGTTCGACGTGGTGGAATCCGCGCCGAATGCGCCACCGCCCGTCGTCGAGTTGTTGATGCGCGAGAAGCCGACTGCAAGGCCGATCGGTCCGTTCGCATACTGGATCGCGCCCGCCCATGTCGAGCCGCTGTTGAGGCTGCCCGCCACGCCACCGAGCGAATACGAACCGCTGAACGTGAAGCCGTAGAGTTTGGGGGACGTATATTCGATCGTATTGTTCGCACGGTAGATCGTATCGAGCCCGTCGATATCGCCGGGGTGTGCGCCGAAGAAACCCGTCAGCCAGTTCGTCGGGCTGTACGGCGAAAGCAACTGGTAGTAAGACGCATACTGGCGTCCGAACGTGAGCGAGCCATACGCGGGATTGGTGAACCCGACCCACGATTGTCGCCCGAACATCGCATTGGTGTACTGCTGCGCGCCCGTCGTCGAATTGATGCCTGATTCAAGCGTAAAAATCGCTTTCGTGCCGCTGCCCAGATCTTCGGCGCCTTTAAGCCCGAAGCGGCTGCCTGCCCACACGCCCGTCACCATCTTGATGGCGGAATGGCCATTTGCCGTCGAGCCCAACGTCGTCTGGCTGTTCTGATACGCGATGCCGGTATCCACGACGCCATACAAGGTCACGCTGCTCTGCGCGAATGCGGGCATTGCGGTGAACATGGCGGCGCCGAGCGCAAGTTGTTTGAATTCGCTGCTGCGCTTCATCTCCTGTCCTGCTCCTTTTTCTGGTAGTGGTGGTGTTGTGTCCGAACCGACGTCAATAGGTCGCGCGCCCGCCTGACAGATCGAACGTCGCGCCCGTCGAAAACGAGCATGTATCCGATGCCAGCCATGCGGCGAGGTTCGCGACCTCGTCGGCAGTGCCAGCGCGCTGCATCGGAATTTTCGCGAGACTCGCAGCGAGCGCGTCGTCGGTCATCTGTTGCAGCAGGGGCGTTTCGATCACGGCGGGCGCGATGCAATTCACGCGCACAGGTGTGAGCGCGAGTTCCTTGCCCATCGATTTCGTGAACGCGATCACACCGGCTTTGGCCGCCGAATACGCGGACATCGACGGATTGCCTTCCTTGCCCGCAATCGACGCGAGATTGACGATGCGGCCGAAGCCCGCATCGAGCATCGGCTTGACGGCGGCACGCGAGCACAGGAAGACGCTGCGCAGATTGACGTCGATGCAGCGCTGCCATGCACCGAGCGCGCTGTCGGCGCCGGTTGCGATCGGGCCTGTCGTGCCTGCGCTGTTGATCAGCACGTGCAGCGCGCCGAAGCGGTCGAGCGTCGTGTTCAACGCGGCCGCGACGGAAGCTTCGTCCGTCACGTCCGCATGCACGCCGATGACCACGTCGTTCCTGCCATTGGAAAGCGCGTCAGCGGCTTCACGCGCTGCGCGCGCATCGAGATCCCACAACGCGGCGCGCAGACCGTCGCGTTGCAGCCGCGCCGCAATCGCGCGGCCGATGCCACCGGCGCCGCCTGTCACGACGGCGACCCGCTGCGCAACGCTCATGCTTTCGCGTCGAGCAGAAAATCGACCATGCGGTCGCACACCCGGCCGAACATCTGTGTGCCCGTGACGGTCTTGCAGCCCCGCGCGCGCGCCGCTTCGATGAACGGCGTGAGCGGCGGCTTGGTGACGACGTCGCCGACGAAAGTGGACGAGGGCAGGCGCGATACGTCGATGGGCAATGGATCGTCGGCGCGCATGCCCATCGGCGATGCGTTGACGACCACGTCGTACGATGCAGCGTCGACATCGGCAGTGGCCACCTGCACGGCACCGCGTTGCATCGCGGCGAGACGCTTGACTAGCGATCCCGTGCGCTCTGCATCGTTATCGCGCACGTCGAGCGACGCAACGCCCGCCTTGACGAGCGCCTGACCAATCGCCGAGCCCGCGCCGCCCGCGCCGATCAGCAGCGCGCGTTTGCCTTGCAGATCGCAGCCTGCATCTTCGAGTGCTGCGACGAAGCCCGTGCCGTCGAACATGCCCCCATGCCAGCCGCCATCGGCGGCGCGCCGCAGCGTATTCACCGCGCCGAGAAATGCGGCCTCTTCCGACAGGCTCGAACAGAAGCCGGCCGCGCTGAACTTGTGCGGCACGGTGATGATCACGCCATCGACATTGCGCATCGGCGCGACGCCGGCGAAGAACGCCGGGAGATCGTCCGGTGCGACATGTGCGGGAACCACGAGCGCGTCACGCCCTGCTTCACGCAGTGCAGCCGTCACGCCTTTGGGCGAACGCACCTGCGCAATCGGGTCGCCAACAATGAAGTACACGCGCGTCGCGCCGCTGAGTCCCTCGTCGAGCGATACGGCGACATGGGTTGCAGTTGCTTGGGTCATGCTGTTTTTACCTCCAGAGTAGAACGGGCACCGTCATGCACGATGCCGAGAAGTTTGGCCTGCGTCGCGCTGTCCCGAGCGAGCGCGTCGGCCGTGTTTTCGTACGCGATGCGGCCGTTGACGAGCACATACACGCGGTCCGCGATGGGCAACACCATATCTGCCTGATGTTCGACAATCACCACACTTGCGCGCTCGCGCAGCTTGACGACGGCATCGAGCACTTCCTGCACGACGGCAGGCGCGAGGCCTTCGAACGGTTCGTCGAGCAAGATCGCTTTCGCGGGCGCCATTAACGCGCGGGCGATCGCCACCATTTGACGCTCGCCGCCCGAAAGATGCTCGGCGCGCACGTCCTTGCGATTCGCGAGCCGCGGAAAGAGCGCGTACATCTCGTCGTGGGGCTCAGCACGCGGAACGTGTACGGGTTGCAGCTGCTGCCCGTCAGTTCGCGCGCTGCTGCGTTCGGTGCGATATACGGTGTCTTCGTGCGGTTCGCAACGGATGACATCGCGAGCGACGTGCCGCTATTCGTGCCGCCGATCACAGCGATCACCTTGTCCTGCTCGATCAGCTTCTGCATGTTCTGCTGCGCCGATTGCGGATTCGGCTCGTCGTACCAGACGAGATCCACGCGGCGGCCGCGTGCCTGGTTGTTCGCATCGTCGAGCGCCATCTTCACACCGTTCGCGATCACTTCGCCCTGTTCGGTCCACACACCTTGCTTGGCCATCAAAAGGCCCAGCTTCAGCGGCTGCTCGCCTTGCGCGCGCACGACCGCGGGCGCGGCCAGCACGGCCGCGCCGCTCGCGAGCGTCTTGCCCGCCGTGGCGAGCCACGTGCGCCGCGTCATGCCCGTGCCTTGCGCTTCCTGATTGTTCGATTGTTTGTGTTCGTCCTTCATGTCTCTCCGCTCCTGTCCGTATCGGGTCGCACACCTGTCGACGATAAAACTTTGGTGAACTGTAGTTTGAAGTGGAATAGTATTCAACAATCAAAGCGTATTTCATAAAATCCGGGTAATCACCTGGGACCCTTTAAATGTGGTCAACCTGAGGAGATGAAGGACATGGCAAGGAGACGTTTGGCGGTGATAGGCGCGGGTGCGATCGGACGGATGCATGTCGAACGGGCGCGCCTGCACCCGCAGGCCGAGGTGGTCGCGATTGCGGACCCGTCGCCCGCTGCGTGCGAATTCGCGCAACAGGAAGGGTTGCGCTGGTTCGCCGACTATGCGTCGATGCTCGACGAAGCGCGCCCCGAAGGCGCGATCGTCGCGACGCCGAACGCGACGCATGTGGACGTGGGGCTCGCGTGCATCGCGCGCGGCATTCCCGCGCTGATCGAAAAGCCCATTGCCGACGATGTGAACGCCGCACAACAGTTGAGCCGCGCAGCCGACGAAGCGAAGGTGCCGCTGCTGGTGGGGCACCATCGTCGGCATAATCCGATCCTGCGGCGCGCCAGGGAAATCATCGCGTCCGGGCGGCTCGGCAAGCCTGTCACTGCGAATGCGCTCGCGACTTTCTACAAACCGGACGCCTACTTCCATGTGGAGTGGCGGCGCCGCGCGGGCGGCGGGCCCGTGCTCATCAACCTGATTCATGACATCGACATCATGCGGTTTCTGCTTGGCGAGATCGTGGAGGTACAGGCGTTGACGTCGAATGCGGTGCGCGGTTTCGAAGTCGAGGACACGGCTGCCGTGTTGCTGCGCTTCGAGAGCGGTGCGCTTGGCACACTCGCCGTGTCGGACTGCGCGTCTGCGCCCTGGAACTGGGACCTGGCCGCGGGCGAAGCGGCGCACTATCCGCGCCAGCAAGTGAACACGCATTTTCTGATCGGCACCGATGCGTCGCTCACGCTGCCGCAACTCGATGTGTGGGAGTACCGGTCGCGCAAAGGCTGGCACGAGCCGTTGACCGTCGAGCGCAGTACGCCGCACAGCGCCGATCCGTATCACGAGCAGTTGCGCCACTTCGCTGGCGTCATCGCAGGTGAAGAAGCGCCGCTGTGTTCGGCTGACGACGCCGCGCGCACGCTCGCCGCGACGCTTGCTGTGCATCGGGCTGTGGCATCGCGCGCGCCGGTCGCACTGGCGCGCTGAGGTCGCGATCTCGTCAGGGGTGCGTCGTGAGTGCGTGACGGTAGAACGCCACCGTCTGCCGCAAGCCTGCTTCGAGCGAGGTCTGCGGCAGGTTCGGCAACAGGCGCTCCAGGGCGGGATCGCGCGGAAATGCAGTCGCGATGGGTAGCGCCGCGCCCGCTGCATCGATGCGCGCGTCCGGCACGATCGTGCCGATCCTGTCGATCACCGTCTGCACGGAAGCGATTTCGCCTGCGAGCGTGAACGCGTGCGCACCTTCTACGTCGCGCAGCAAGGCCGCCTCGTACGCGGCCGCGACATCGTCGGCGAACACGAAGCCCGTCGAACCTGTGAACGGCATCGTGTACTGCTCGCCGAGTGCCGCTGCGCGGCACGCGAGGCTCGGACCGGCGCTCGAGCCCGTCTCGCGCCCCGCGCCATACACGACCAGCGGGCGAAAGCCGACGCTCGCGATGCCGTGGTCATTCCAGTACGCGCGCGCGGAGCCTTCGCAGGCGAGCTTGAACGCGCCGTAGTGCGTTTGCGGATGCGGCATCGCGCCATCGTCGGGACCGAACACGCCGGCGCTGCTGGCATAGAGCACGCGCGGCAGACGCGCCGTGCGCGCTGCGTCGAAAACGTTCAACGTGCCGATCAGGTTGATCTGCGCGCCGCGCACGGGGTTGGCCGCGCAGTCGGGGGTCAGGATGCCCGCCAGATGAATCACGGCATTGCAGCCGTCCAGTGCGCGTGCGACATCGGCGGCTTGCGCGATATCGCCCGTGCGCCATTGGACCGTGTCCGCCTGTTCCGGCGCTAGCGCGTGCAGCAATTGCGGTTTCGCCTGCAGATCGAACGCGACGCATTCGATGCCATGTGCAAGCAGCCGCCGCATGATCCACGCCCCCAGAAAACCGCTGCCGCCTGTAACCAGTACTCGCATGTCGCTCCTCCTCGTCGTCACAAAAATCTTTGCAAGATCGCAATTTGTGGAATAGTATTCCATAAAGAAAGTTAGTTCCATAGTCTTGGGCGGGCAGAAGCGAAGATGAAACGTGAACCGATACTCGAATGCGATGTGCTGGTGCTGGGTTCCGGCGCGGGCGGACTGTCGGCGGCCGTGACGGCGGCGGCGCAGGGCTTGCGCGTGATAGTCGCGGAAAAGGAAGACGTGTTTGGCGGCACGACTGCATGGTCGGGTGGCTGGATGTGGATTCCGCGCAATCCGCTGGCAACCCGCGCGGGCATCCGCGAGGACATCGACGCGCCGCGCACGTATCTGAAGAGCGAACTCGGCGGGCAGTTCGATGCGGACAAGGCAACCGCCTTGCTGGAGCGCGGGCCCGAAATGATCGAATTCTTCGAGCGGCACACGGCGATGCGTTTCATCGACGGCAATCGCGTTCCGGATTTCCATACCACGCCGGGCGCCGCGACGGGCGGCCGTTCGGTATGCGCGATGCCGTTCGACGGCAAGGAACTCGGTCCGTTGCTCCATAAGCTGCGCGAACCGCTGTCGGTGATGACAATCAAGGGCATGGCGCTAGCCTCGGGTCAGGACCTCGCACACTTCTATCGCGCGACGCGCTCCGTGAAATCCGCGCTGTACGTCACGCGGCGTCTGACCGCGTTTGCGTGGCAGAAGCTGCGCCACGGGCGCTCGATGCATCTCGTCAATGGCAATGCGCTGGTCGCTCGCCTGTTGAAATCGGCGGCGGACCGCAACGTCGATTTGCGTACGCGTGCGAAGGCAATCGGTTTGCTGCGCGATGACGCGCGCGTAACGGGTGCGCGTGTCGAGATCGACGGCGTGGTGCACGAGGTGCGTGCGTCGCGTGGCGTGGTGCTGGCATGCGGCGGTTTTCCGCACGATGTCGCGCGGCGCGCCAGCACGTTTGCCTACACGCCTTCGGGAAAGGAACATTGGTCGCCTGCGCCACGCTCGAATACGGGCGACGGCATTCGCCTCGGAGAATCGATCGGCGGGCATTTCAATGACTCACTCGATGCCCCCGCCGCGTGGGCGCCCGTGTCGCTCGTGCCGCAACGTGGCGGCGACGTGGCGTTTGCGCATCTGATCGAGCGCGCGAAGCCGGGTGTGATCGCCGTGACGCGCGCCGGACAGCGCTTCGTCAACGAGGCATCGTCGTATCACGACTTCATTTCCGCATTGCTCGGCACGACGCCGCGGGGCGAAGAGGTGTGCGCGTGGCTGATCTGCGATCACCGTTTTCAGCGCCGCTACGGGCTCGGCTTTTCAAAGCCTGTTCCGTTTCCCGTTTCGAGCTATGTGAATTCGGGTTATCTGAAACGCGGCGCGACGCTCGCTGAACTTGCCAAGGTGTGCGGCATCGATGCACAGGGACTCGAGAATACGATCAGCGCGTACAACACCTATGCGAAAGACGGTTTCGATCCGCAGTTCCACAAAGGCTCGACGCCATACAACCGCGTGCAGGGCGACGCAACGCACGGGCCGAATCCCTGTCTCGCGCCGATCGAAAGCGGGCCATTCTACGCGGTCAAGCTGTTGCCGGGCAGCCTCGGCACCTTCGCAGGGCTCGCCACCGATGCCAACGCCCGCGTGCTCGACCGCAACGACCACGCGATCGCCGGCCTCTACGCAGTCGGCAACGACAGCGCGAGCATGATGGGCGGCTGCTATCCGAGCGGCGGCATCACGCTCGGTCCGGCGATGACCTTCGGCTATCTCGCGGGACTTTCTCTCGCCGGTGCGGCGCATCTTCCGACGCGCACCGGTTCTTCCAGTTCACATCAAGGATCCATGCAATGACCCTGTATGACACAGTCACACTCACGGTGAAAATCGGCACGAATGCGCAGGTTTTCGAGAGCCTCAAGGCGAGCGGCAATCCGCCGGGCTCGACGCTGCTCGGCTGCTGGTATTCGGATATTGGCGCGCTCGGCAAGGTGATGGTGCTGCGCGGCTTCGAGTCGGAGGCGGCGCTCGTGAACGAGCGTAAGCGTCTGCTGCTCGAAGGCAATCCGTTCGGTTGCGGCGAGTTCGTCGTGGACGTGAAGGTGGAGAGCTACGCGCTCTTCCCGTTCCTGCCGCCCATCGAACCGGCTGTGCACGGCGGCATCTACGAGATGCGTGTCTATGGCACGAAGCTCGCGAGCCTGCAGCATACGATCGACGCCTGGGAACAGGCAGTCCCCCAGCGCACGCAGCGTTCCCCGCTGATCGGCGCGATGTATTCGCTCGATGGCACCGTGCCGCGTTTTCTGAACATCTGGCCGTATGCCAGCGTCGATGAGCGCTCGCGTATTCGCGCAGAAGCTGTGAAAGACGGCATCTGGCCGCCGAAGGGCGGACCCGCGCACCTGACGACGATGGAATCGACGATATACGTGCCCGCGCCGTTTTCGCCGTTGCGCTGAACGGCGCGCGCGAGACGGGTTACGAACTGGATAAAGGAGACATGATGACTCAGGCTCATGCGCGCGCGCTGTCGCTGTCGGCGCTGACCGTGCTGGAACTGACGCCGCCGCAGATGGTGCAATGCGCGGCCGATGCAGGCTATGACTTCGTCGGCTTGCGCCTGCTGCCCGCGACCGATCACGAAGTGCGGCATGAAATCGTCGGCGATACGGCGCTCAAGCGCGAGACGCTCGCGGTGTTGAAGGGCACGGGCATGCGCGTGCTCGATGTCGAGATCATGCGGCTCAAGCCGGATACCGACGTGACGTCGTACAAGCCGATGCTCGAAACAGCCGCAGAACTCGGCGCGCGCTTTGCGCTCGTGGCGGGCAATGATCCGGAAGAAGCGCGCACGGCGGATCGTCTTGCGCAGTTGTGCGATATCGCCGCGCCGCTCGGCATCACGCCTTCGCTCGAACCGATGCCGTGGACAGAGGTGAAGAACATCGCGCAGGGCGCGCGTATTGTCGCAGCGAGTGGCAAGCGCAACACGGGTCTCATCATCGATCCGATTCACTTCGATCGTGCAGCTGATTCGCTCGATGCATTGCGCGCGTTGCCGCGCGACTACTTCGGCTATGTGCAGTTCTGCGACGCACCGGCAGAACGCCCGACGGATCTCGATACGCTGCTGTTTCAGGCGCGTTGCGAACGGATGATTCCGGGCGAGGGCGGTCTCGATCTCGCCGGCATTCTGCGGGCGTTGCCGGAGCACTTGCCCGTGAGCGTCGAAGTGCCGACGCAGCGTTGGGCGGAGGTCACGCGAGCTGTCGATCGCGCGCGACGTTTGCTGAACGCGACGCGCGCCGTGGTTGAACAGGCCTACACGGCAGCGACCTGATCTGCAGCACGCCAATGTGATGTCCGACCTTAAGTGTCGCCGTGCAAGAGCGGCGGCGCGCGGCCGGCATCTTTCTGAACGAACACATAACAAGAACAAATCATCCGGAGACACCCGATGACCTTCTCGCAGGCGGCCAAACGGTCCGCTCAACGAACGGCTGCGCGCGCCGCACGAGCGCTCGACGTTCAACAATTCCTCGACGATCAGCCGATCGGACGCTTCCAGCTTCTCGTGCTGCTGATGTGCATGCTGATCGTGATGCTCGACGGACTCGATACGGTGATGATCGGCTTCATCGCGCCGTCGCTTTCCACTGCATGGGCGATACCGCGCGATGCGCTCGGTCCCGTGATGAGCGGTGGCCTGCTCGGTCTTGCGTTCGGTGCGCTCGGCGCGGGGCCGATGTCGGATCGCTTCGGCCGCAAGGCCGTGATGACGACGGCCGTGCTTTTCTTTGGCGTGTGGAGTCTCGCATCGGCATTTGCGACGGATGTCGCCTCGTTGACGGTGCTGCGCTTTCTGACGGGCATCGGCCTCGGCGCGTCGATGCCGAATGCCGCGACGCTGATGGCCGAATATGCACCGCCGCATCGGCGCTCGTTGATGGTGACAATCGTTTTCTGTGGCTTCACGTTCGGCGCGGCGGGCGGCGGCTTTGTCAGCGCGTGGCTGATTAGCGCGTACGGATGGCATTCGGTGCTGCTGCTCGGCGGCGTGCTGCCCATTCTGTATGTGCCCGTGCTGATCAAATGGCTGCCGGAGTCGGCGCGCTATCTGGCGTTGAAGCAGAGCCGCCGCATGCGTCTCGTCGATGTGCTCAATCGGCTGAAGCCCGCCAGCGCCGACGCCACCACGCGCTTCATCTCGCACGAACCGGAACGCGCGGAACGCAGCCCCGTGCGCGCGATTCTTTCGCGCGACCATGCGTTCGGCACTGTGATGCTGTGGATCTGCTACTTCGCCGGTTTGCTCACTGTGTATCTGCTCGGCAACTGGCTGCCGACGCTGATTCGAGGAATCGGCTTCACGCTCGCCGAAGCGGCGGTGGTCGGCGCTCTGTTCCAGGCGGGCGGCACGATCGGCTCGGTGCTGATCGGCTGGCAGATGGACCGCTTCAATCCGCATCGCGCGCTGGGGTTGACCGTGTTCGCCGGTGGCGTGCTGGCCTGGTACATGGGGTCGTCGGCGCACACGTTCAGCACGATCTGCGTGCTCGCGTTCGGCATGGGTTATTGCATGAACGGTTCGAATACGGGCTTTTGCGCGCTCGCGGCGGGTTCCTACCCGACGTCCATGCGCGCGACGGGCACGAGCTGGATGCTGGGCGTCGGCCGATTTGGCGGGATTGCGGGCGCGATGCTCGGCGCGTCGATGCTGCACGCGAACTGGGGTTTCGGCGAAGTGTTCATGGCGTTGGCGGTGCCTGCCGCGGTCGGCGCATTGGGCGTATTGCTGAAGGGCGCGCGGCACAAAGGCCCAATTGCGCAGGTCAGTGTGAGCGCGGGGCACTGACGAGGAGCCCTCCCTCGGTCGGGACATGCGAAACTGCTTGAATTCCACTATGGAATCGTGTTCTCATTTGCCCAGTGCAATTTGGATGAGAGTGCAAAATGGCAGGCAATCTGGAGCGGGCGCTGGCGGTGCTCGAGCTGTTGGCGAAGAACGGCGGCCGCATGACGCTTGCGACCATCGCCGACACGCTGAACATTCCGCGCAGCGGCACGCACCGTCTGCTGTCGATGCTGATCGACGAAGGTTTCGTGCGCCAGGACCAGGATCACGGCGAATACACGCTTGCGCTGAAGCTCGTGTCGCTGGGATTGATCTACCTGTCCACGAGCGGCGTGGCCGATATCTCGCAGCCGGTGCTCGACCGGCTTGCGGAAAGCTCGGGCGAGCTGGCGCGCCTTGGTGTGGTCGAGGACGATCACATCACGTTTGTCGGCAAGGCGCAGGGCGCGAAGTCGGGCTTGCGATACGACCCGGACATGGGCAGTCAGCCGCCGCTGCATTGCACCGCGAGCGGGCAGGCGTGGTTGTCGACGCTGTCCGACGAACGTGCCGTCGAACTGGTGTCGAAGCAGGGCGGCCTTGGGCAAAAATCGGTCAACACGCCGCGTGCGCCGAAGACCATCCAGCAGTTCCTGAAAGACCTGAATGGCGCGCGGCAACGCGGCTACGGGGTGGCGATCGAAACGTACGAGGCGGGGATGACGTCGATTGCCGCGCCTGTGCGCAATCCGGTGACCGATGAGGTCGTGGGTATAGTGAGTCTCGCGGGGCCGACAAGCCGGCTGCCGGAGTCGCGTCTGAAAGAACTCGCGCCGTCGCTGTTGAGCGCTGCGGCCGATATGGGCGCAGCGACGCTCAGTTCACCCCTTTTCAAGCCAGCGGGAACGGGTGGCGGGGCGCCGGAGGCGAAGAAGCCGAGGCGGCCGAAGGCTAACGCTTAAGTCGTGCGCAGATCGTCACAGCTTGATAGCGAATACGTCGTTCCAGTATCCGCCAGGAACCCAACTGGCTCATTCAGAGGCACGTCGACCCGATGAAGGGTTCGGTCCGGCAGCGGTCGACGAAATTCTCGATTTGAAACCAAGTCATCGTGCCGCTGGGCTGTCGCGCTGCTGAAGGCGAGTGGCTCGTGAACCTGAAGAAAGCCCGGCGATAACGTTCGAATTTCGTCACCGACGTAACATACACGTCCTCGTCGGCGAAACCCGGGTGCCAGAATTCGAGCCTGGCGGTGCGGCATAGCCTAAGCGGCCAAATGTGGCCATGACCGCTCGGCGCGACGCGTCCGCTGCCGGCGTAGGACTTTGGCGGAGACGCTCACGTCGCAGCCGGTTGCGAGCGATCAAGCCCGTTGCTTTCCTGCAAGACATGGGAGCAGCGCTTTGGAACGTCAAGGAGATGGGGCGCCAGGCTTTTTCCGTTCGGCAATACAGCGTTTGGCCAGTTTGCTTCAGAACCAGGTTGGGCGTCCGCACGCCTTTCGAGAGGAAAGTGTTCATTTGCTCTCTACTATGTTCGTCAAGGCAATGCGCAACTAACCGTCAGACGCATGTCCACCTCAAACCGGCTCCGCCAAAACCCCAGCTAGCAGACCAGGGCGTCGCTCGGGCCCCCGCGAATTGCTCCCGCCGTGGCCGAAGCCGCTTCATCTGCGCTAAGGTGCGTGCACCGGCTCGTTCCGCCCGTAGCATACGCATTTGTTGTCGCAACTGTCAGTGCGATTAGCATCAGGCGAGGGGAAATACGACTTTCTTTCTTGCTGTCAGACGTTGTTCGTTCTGGTTGATGTGTGCAGTTCGTGTGCCATGTGGCTACTCGAATACGGTGATCTCGACACGGCGATTTCTCAGTCTGCCCTGAGGTGTCGCGTTGTCGGCAGCCGGCTCTGCGTTACCCTTTCCGGTCGAGTCGATGCGATCGGTAGCCACGCCGGCGGAGACCAGAATCTGTGCAACCTCCTGTGCGCGCGCATCGGACAGTGCCAGGTTGGAGCTGCGTTGCATATGGGAGAAAGGCTGGCTGTCGGTATGGCCCGTGACGAGGACCCTTCCGGGAGTTTTCGCGACTTCCTGCCCGATGGTGGTGATCAAGGGCTTGACCCACGGATTGACACTCGACTGTCCGGCCTCGAAGATGCCCTCGAGCCGGAGGGAGAGCGTGGTGTGCTGGGCATTTTCTGCCAGGGTGACGGTGCCCGCATTCACTTCGTCCGCGAGGTGGCCGGCGAGCCTGCCTGCCAGTGCATCGATTGGCGACACAGGGGGCTCGGCCTGCCTGACCTTCGTGTAACGCCAGTACCCTGCTACGGCGGCGCCAGCGAGAAGAACGAGGCATAACGCACCGATAGCCATCCAGCGCCGCGATTTCCGCGGAGCCTGCGATAGCGGCTGCGCCTCGACCCGCAGGTGATAGACCGGGGGCGCGCCCCCCGTTGTCAGCATGTGTTCACCGGACACTGGAGGAGAGTGTCCGGAGGTGACGACGGCCTGATCGACCTGTTTGCGCACTACCGCTATCTGGTGGTCGCTGTCGTTGGCGAACCGGTAGCGGCCCCTGAATCCCCGGTCGAGGATGTGCTGGATGACTTCAATGAGGCAGCGATTTTCACGCTGATTGTGCATGGCATCCGTGGCGATGGCGTAGACGCGGTCGCCACCTTGCCGGTCATAGCCCGATGTGGTGGCGAGTCCCGTTGCACGCCAGTCCATGCCAAGCCTTGAGCCATTGCCCCAGTCGGTCAGCCCGGCCGCTTCGTCCAATGCGGAGCACAGGCAGTATTGTGCCTTTTCGATGTGTTCCGCAGGCAGCCTGAGTTCGCCGCAGACTTTCCCGAACATCCGGAGGTGCTGTACCAGTGACAGCCGATGCTGGGCAACGCCGGCTGCATCGAGTTCGGCGGGCGTATTCGCGAGTGCATCCAGCAGTGGGCGAGCAGCTTCGAGCAGGGGATTGGCTGCGCCTTCGGCCGCGCGAACGCGTTCGCGATACGGCGCAGCAGGTTCGGCTTCGTATCGCGGTTGTGGTGAAGCTGCTGTCGCACTCATGGGATCGCGTCCGGGTATTGGCTCGATCAATACGGGCTGGGTGGCGTCATGGGAAGCCCCGCAGCAGGCAGGCCCGGCGGCGGTCCGCTGTCGACAAGACCGAATACCGGCATCGAGCTTGGGCAGCGGAAAGTTCGCAGGACGTCGCTCGTCAGCGGGTTGGCAACGCTACCGGTACTGTCCATATCGAGCACGGCGCGGCGCCCATCGAAATCGAAGGCGACGAGTGTCTTTCCGGGTGTGGCCGTCTCCACGACGTGCCCCTTGGCCAGCAGGCGCATCAACGCCCATGGGCCATCGGCAGACATGGTTGACGTCTCGGGCCGGATGCGCGGGTTCGCCGTGATCTCGGCGTGTACGCCGCCGCGAGGGCCGGGCCAGCTAACCGTGAAAGGCGTGACCGGTCCGTGCTGGTAAAGCATCGTCTGTCCGTCGATATCGATCATGAGGCCGGTAATGGCGGGATCGAGCTCCGGCACCTGGAGATTAGCTTTCCACGTCATCTGGTTCTGGCCCGGGCCGCTGAAGAAGACATCGCGGATCGCTTTCACATGCTGGAACGGCTCAAGGTCCGGCCCCTGGACCGGCTCGGTCGCACCGGGCAACGTGCGGTAGCGCCACGGTTTCGCGGAGGTGTCGACGAAGGGGGCCAGCGTTTTGTTGAAGAAGTCGTCAATGACGCCGCCCTGCGCGAACACGCGCGTAAAGTCGTCAATGCTCACGTCGCGCGTGCTACCTGGTGTGAACGGGTAGTTGCCCTCGATCGTAAGGCGGCACGTATCGCCGATCACCGCACCCATCTGACGTGAAAGCAGCTGACCGATGCCCTGATTGACCTCCTGCGACCCCTGCTGGGCGAGTTGCAGCAGCACGGCACGGAAGGGAGGCGGCATGGTGTTCGCCGTCATTTTCAGCTTCGCGGCCGTGTCACTCGCCGGCGGCATGCTGTTGTTGCTGATGGCGTTATCCGCCACCGTGAGCGCAGTGTAGTAGTCGTTCAGCAGGTTGGTCACACCGTCCAGCCCGGTTTTCCCGGGCTGTGCGGCCGCGTCGCCCGTGGCCTGACCCTCTGCGTTGCCGGTCACGACCTCACGCAGCGCAGCGAAACGGCTGTCGACCAGTTCGCGCTCGACCTGTTCCGACGCACGGATGCCCAGCGCGGAGTCAGCCTTCTGGCTGATCTGGTCGGTCGCCTTCTGGAGCAGTGATCCACCGGTTGCGGCGACTGGCTGCGTGAGCGTCGTTTCGTGCACGGCCGCGCGCGCTAGCCGCGCGAGAGGGGAATCAGGTGCAGCAAAACTGCGCAGCACCTGCAGGTTGAACGCAAGACTCGTCCCTCTCACCGTGCGGATGTCGCCAAGAAATGCGTCCCATTGCTGGGCATACTCCGTGAGGTACTCCCGCCGGATCGCTTCGGTCAGTGGATCGTCGGCACCAGTGGCCATCCTTACAAGCTCCGCAGTTTTTTTTTGAGCCTGGTCGGAGAGCCCCCCGAGATAAGAGCGCCCCATCACCCACGCATCGTCATCGCGCGCGACCTGGACGAACTCGGGCAGGTGTTTGTCGAAAAGATTGCGGTAGCCGTCGAACGTGAAAAGGCCCGGCACGCCGCGCGAGAGGGGCGCACCGCTTGCACGCGTGAAGACAGTCCCCGCCTGGGGGCCCACCGCGCGGATCAGCGTGAACTCGTCAGGCGCCTCCTTCATCATGGCGGCCTTGGCCCGCTCGTAGAGCCGGTCGGTCGCATTGCTGCCGTCGAGGAAGGCCCGGGCCTGCTGGATCAGAGCGTCGTTGCGGATGAGCGGCGACTGGACTACCCGGGTGCCGGAGAACAATTGCTGGACGTGATCGATCATCGAGGCGCGACCGCCGAATACGGATGCGCTGTCGGTCTTCGCCCAGTCGTCGAGTACCCACGCCTTGACGTCATCGGCGTTGAATTTCGCCTTGTCATAAAGCATGAGATAGACGCGCAGTGCCTCGTAAGTCGCCTTCGGATCCTTGTTCGTGATCGACTGCGAGATCACGTCTTCCATCCGGTGCACGATCTGCGGTACCAGCAGGTTGTCCTCAAGCGCGTCATAGATGTGGCGGCTTTCCGTGACGATATCGGGGGCCGTGTAGAGACCGTAGCGGAAGGTGCTGTCGGGGTCCGACAGGTCGAGCCCCTGATACGTCGGCAGATAGCGCGCGGCGCTCAGCGTATCGGGCACGGCTTCCGCCTTCGGGTCGTGGTACAGCTGCGCCACACGCGCCGCGAGCGCCTGCGTCTTGCGCGCAATGGCACCAAGGTAATCGCTGTTGTTGCCGAAGCTCACGCACAGTCCAATGGCGAGCCAGACGAAGAGCAGCAGGGCGAGCGCGTGGCCAACCAGGCGTAGCAGACGGAAGCGGAACTCCCAGCGCAGGTTCGGGCGCACGAGATGCGCCTCGGGAATGACAACCTTCGTGAAGAGGTCGTGCAGGAAGAAGCCTTCGCTGGTTGCCTCGCGCAGCGATGTTGCCGGCGCCTTCATGCCCGCGATCACCCGTTGCACGATGGTGCGCCGCTCGGCCACCCTCTCGTTGCCAGCCTGTTCTGCGCTCGTGAAGTACACGCCGCGCAGCGTCGAGTACAGCTGCGTGTCATCGTAGCGTGAATCGAGAAACACCCGCTCGATCAGTTCGATGAGCGGCGCGCTCAGGGCGGCAAACTCCTGTGACAGCGCGGCGAGCTTGCGACGGTGGAGCGGATCGTATTCGTCCTGCAGGCGGGTATCGATGCCACGTTCGAGGCGTTGTGCGAGCTGGCCCAGCTCCGAGCGGCACCGTGCGGTGACGCCTTCTTTCGCGATGGTTTCCTTGCCGTAGGGAAGCGTAAAACCCCATGGCTGGGCACGGCCCTCTGCCGTTAGCGACGAAAAGTATTCGGCGAAGCCGGTGAGCTGGTCCATGCCGGTCACGACCAGATAGACCGGAAAGCGGATACCGAGCTCGCCACGCAGTTCGGCCAGGCGCGCACGCAACGCGGCCGCTTCGGCCATGCGGCTGCTGTCGTCCTGGCTCGTCAGTTCGCCGAGGTTGACCGCGAGCAGCGCACCGTTGATGGGTGCGCGCGGCCGGTGCGTCCGAAGCATGCCGAGGAAGCCGAGCCATTCCTCCGAGTCCATTCGCTGGCGAGCCTGCGCGGGATCGGCCCACGTGGTTGACGCGGTCGATGCTTTCGGCGCGTCGAGGGCTTTCCCATGCCCAGATTTTTCGTTCTCCGTCCTTGTGTCGGTAGCCTTGCGCTCCGTGGGATTGTTGCTTTCCGGAGGCGGCGGCAAAGCGTGTCCGGATGTGCCGTGACGGGTGTAGTAGCCAGCCGTGTCGATCAGCACCGCATCGTTGGTGAGCCACCAGTCGACGTTGGCAGTTGGCTTCTGCGCGGCGCCTGCGGCACGCTGCATCTGTTCGGCAACAGGGAACGCGAGACCCGCGTTCAGCAGGGCGCTTGTCTTGCCCGAAGACTTCGAGCCGAGCGCGATATACCACGGCAATTCATACAGGTAGCGTTTGCCCTGGAAAAGACGTCCTATGCCACGCGCGCCGGTTCGCATCGCCTTCAGGCGGGCGAGGGCGCTTGACACAATGACGCCGACCTCTTTCAGCTGTACTGCGGCAGGCGACGGTTCCTTCTTGCCACCGAACGTCAGCATCCGGTCGACCAGCGAGCGGTTGCTCTTCATCTCCTGCCAGAGGCGGAAGAGCCAGTACACGGCGAAAATGAACAGCGCGACCGCGATGGCGATGATGCGTGCCGACTCCGGCGCGAAGGGCTGGGCCTTGCCAAACGTGAGCAGCGGCGTCGCGTACCAGATCAGCAGGCACAGCAACGCCACGATGACGGGGCTGGTCGACCAGCGGACCAGCCAGAGCAGAACGCCCGCGAGCAGCAGGGCGATGACGAGCACACGCATGCCTGCGCCTGCGAGCGGCTTCAGGCCGCCGAATGCGACAAAGGGTCCGACATACCAGATCACCAGCGCGACAACAATCAGCGCGAGAAAGGCGAGGAACTGGCGCGAGACCAGAAACGACAGGAATTTTTTCATGCCTGGATGCAGACTGCTTTCATGGTTCCGTTATGGTCTCGTATATTCCGCGACCGTGATTTCGACACGTCGATTCTGTGCGCGGCCCTGGGGCGTGCTGTTATCAGCGACCGGATCGGCGTCGCCCTTGCCAACGGCCTCCAGGCGGCTTGCCGGCACGCCGGCAGCCTGCAGAATCTGCATGACCTGCGTAGCGCGCTCTTCGGACAGTGCGTCATTCGATGCGAACTGGCGGCTTCTGATCGGCACATTGTCCGTATAGCCCAGCACCGAAACCTTGCCGGGTACCCTGGCAATCTCGGCAGCAATCTTCGCGATGAGCGGGCCCATCGTTGCCTTCACGGAAGCACCACCTGGCGGGAACATCGAATCGCCGCGGAACGTCACCGAACTGTGATGCGCGTCTTCGTCGACACTGACCGTGCCCGCGGCAATTTCGTCCTTGAGCAACGCCTTCAGGTGCAGGACTGGAGGCGCCGGCGGTGGCGTCATGTGTCCAATGTCGGCAATCTGCTTCTGGACCTCAGCGCTGCGACCGAGCAGCTCGTACTTGAACCACCCAAAGCAGCCGAGCAGGATGACCGAAAGCAGCGTGACCGTGATCCATACCGGAAAGTCGTAGAACGACGCACGCCGGCCCTTGACGTCGGACTGCCAGTGCGGCGACAGGGCGACGGGCACGATGCCGCGTCTCGCCATGATTTCGTTGTAGATGCGCTGACGCACCGCTTCGTGCTTGCGGTGGCCACCCGCTTCAAAGCGGTAGCGGCCTTCGAAGCCCAGACTCAGGATGCGATAGATCACTTCGAGCAGGTCAAGATGCTCCTGCGGATCGGACATCAGCCGGCCGATGAGGAGGTACACCTTGTCGCCGCCTTGCCGATCTTCATGGAAGATCGTGGCCATCCCACGGGTTACCCATTCGACGCCCGCGTCGTGGTTGTTGATATCCGAGGCTGCCGCACCCGCATCCTTTCCGCGCGGACTCTGTCCTGGCTGTACGGGCACCTTGCTGTTCTTGCCCCACGCGGTCTGCATGGCCGCCTCGTCGATGGCCGTACATAGGCAGTAGCGGGTGCCGAGCATGTGGTCCCGCCGGATGCTGGTCTGCTCGCACAGCTTCTGGAAGGCACGTACCTCCTGCTCCAGCAGGTCGCGCAGTTGCTCGACCCGCTCATGATCGAGATACTCCGGCATGTCGGCCAGAGCCCGCAGCAGGGGACGCGCGGCTTCAAGCAACGGATTGTCCGCGGCCTTGATGGCCGCAAGACGTGTTGTGAGAGACTCGCCGTGCGGCAATTCGCGGCGGGGCGTTGCCTGGATTTCGTTGACGTCCGGGGCTTGCTTCACGGGATCTATCGTTGCCTGTGGCATTCCTGCATTTCCTTGTCTGCTTTTCAGGTCGGGCCGGGCACGCTGTTGCCCTTTGTCATGCCCTTCGTTACCCGCGAATGCCCCACAATTCGAGCTTCAGCGACGGGAAGTCCCCCGCGATGTGCAGTGCCAGACCGCCACGGCGTTCGACGTCTTCCCAGAGCTGACCGGCGCGTGAGAGTTCGTAGTAGATGTAGCCCGCATTGAACGGGATCTGCCGCGGTGGCACCGGCAATGCCTGCAGCGTGATACCTGGCAGGTGACCCCGCACGAGATCAGGCAGGCGTTCGGAAGGACCGACCTTGGCCTGTGCAGCGAACTGCTGCTGCAGCGTATCGGGCGGCATCGCGGCGCTGACCCCGAGCACGACCGAGGTGAACCCATGCATTTCCGCCGGATCCACCACGGCATTGCGCATGCCGTAGCCGGTATCCGTCAGTTCGATGCTCTGCGCACTGCGCACAAGCACGGCGTTGAGCAACTGGTGGGTGTCGTCGACGACGGGCTTCAGGCATACATGGGGCGCCGTGTGCTGGTACGCCGGATGCGAATCAAGCGGCCGCCGCGTCGTGGTGCGGACATAGGTTGACAGCTCGCCCGCCATGCTGATGAGCAGGGCGTACAGGTCCGCAGGCGAGGTGGTCGGCACCCGCCGCAGATGCTGTAATAGCGGTTCGTAGCGGTTGAGTGTCTGCAGCAGCAGGTAGTCCGACACCTCGGCCGCGGTGCCGGCCTTGCCGTCTGCACCGGTCAGACGCTGCGCGAGCGCCGTGGCGCGCAGGCGGGTGAGGTCATGGATTTTCGCAAGCCAGCTCTCGAGCAGGCTGCTTGCGCCGTAGGCTGAGACAGGCGGCACGAGGGTGTCGTCGAGCACAATGCTGCCGTCGGCGCGAATGGTCTTGACGCGCGTGAGCGCAAGGCCAATCCACGCATCGGTCATCTCCTTCTCGGGCACGAGACGCAGCCGCAGGTTCGACAGCTGGATTTTCTGTGAACCTTGACCGACCGAGTTGGTGTCGCGCAGGTCCGTGTTGAACACAGCGTAGCGTGCGAGAGAGTCCGACGCGTTGTCGAAAGTCGTTTCCTCGCCGTTGGGGACACGGATCGGCACAGCGAGATAGATGAGCTGCTCCAGATGCTCGGGCCGGATCGTGAGCGGCGCGGGCGGGGGCGTGCTGCCTGGTGCATCGAAAGGGGTGCCATCCGGAAAAACGCCGGCCACGGACTTCACGATCACCTTGCCGAGCGCGAGCGCCTCGGTGTCGAGGGTGTAGTGCGTAAAGCCAAAGAAGAAGGGCGAAAGGGGGGCCGCGCGCTTGTGCGCGAAATGCTCGAGATAACGCTCCTGCTGCTGGAATAGTTGCGGGCGCATGAAGAGCCCCTCATTCCAGACGACCTTGTTGTGCCAGCTCATGATGTCAGTGTTCGCCTTGCGTTTTACTTCTTCGTGTTATCAGTAATCCTGATCGCACCCGCGTCAAGATTGATGGTCAGATTCAGCTTCGGCGACGAGAAGCGGTACCACGCCTTCTCCGGTGTCGCGGGTAACGGATACACGGTGCGCCAGACGGCATGCGGCAGATCGCGGTATTCGGCGAGCACACCCAGCGTGGTCGTGCCCGGATCGGCGATGCGCCGGATCGTCTGATGCTCGCCGGGCCGCAACTGGAACTCGTCGCGTTTGACGAGATCATCCGCGAGCACCGTCTTGTCCCTGTCCTGCACGGAGAAATAGTCCGCTGCCTTGAACGCGTTATCGGTCTTCAGTTCATAGACACGCACCACGATGGGCGCGGCCCGTCCCTGACCATCAGGATTGACCGTTGTGGCGGCACTGACCGTCAGGTCCAGCCGCAGTGGATCATGCAGTTTGGGATCGCTGCTCGCGCAGGCGGCGAGCAGCAGCACAAGTGTGCAGGCGGTCGCGAGAGGAATCAGGCGCATGTGTTGGGGCACATCGGTATAAGACTCGAAACGCCCGGTAAGTGAGCCGTAGCATTCGTGCGGCTCACTTACCGGGCAGACTACATCAGGACTGCCTGCGCGACAGCCAGGCGAGGCTTACGCCTCCTTGTTGCCCTTGATGTCGTAGCTGGCCGTCACGGCGCCGCCGCTGCCGCCCTGGGCGTTCTGGACGACGTATTCCTGCTTGACCTTCGCGAACGACAGCGACACTTCCTCGAGGCTCTTTTCTTCGCCGTTCTTGCTGCCCGACGGCTTCACGCGCGTGACCAGCACGTCGCTCATCGTGATCTTGAGGTATTCGAGCGGGTTGCCGCCGGCCTTGCGCATGACGAGCACAGCCTGGTCGATGTGCTTGCCCGTGAGCGCGTACTTCATGAGGTTCGGGCTCGCACGGTCGATGCCGTGCTGGAACCACAGGTCGCCAACCGTCGCCTTGCCGGCGCCGCCGCCGCTGCCCGAATGCATCGACGATTCCTGGCTGATTTCCCAGTTCCAGTTCAGTACTTCGATCTCGTTCTTGTGCTTGTCGTCCTGCGACTCACCGTCGATGCCATCAATCTTCAGGAAAATATCCTGTGCCATCTGTTCACTCCGTTTTGTTGCTGATGAAAGAGGCCGGGCTCATGTCATGAGGCCCGACCGGACGAGGATCCGCCGGAATCAGGCGGCTTCCTTGATCGACGGCAGCTTCGCGACCAAGCGCAGTGACACGGTCAGGCCTTCGAGCTGGAAGTGCGGACGCAGGAAGAACTTCGCCTGGTAGTAGCCAGGGTTGCCTTCCACTTCCTCGACGAGCACCTCGGCTGCGGCGAGCGGACGACGGGCCTTGGTTTCCTGCGACGAGTTGGCCGGGTCGGCGTCAACGTAGTTCATGATCCATTCGTTGAGCCAGCGCTGCATGTCCTCACGCTCCTTGAACGCACCGATCTTGTCTCGCACGATGCACTTCAAGTAATGCGCGAAACGCGAGCAGGCGAACAGGTACGGCAGGCGCGCGGACAGGTTCGCGTTAGCGGTTGCGTCAGCATCGTGGTACTCGGCCGGCTTCTGCATCGACTGCGCACCGATGAAGGTCGCGTGGTCGGTGTTCTTGCGGTGAATGAGCGGGATGAAACCGTTCTTCGACAGCTCCGCCTCGCGGCGATCCGAGATGGCGATTTCGGTCGGGCACTTCATGTCGACGCCGCCATCGTCCGTCGGGAACGTGTGGCAGGGCAGGTTTTCGACCGTGCCACCCGATTCCACGCCGCGGATCAGCGAGCACCAGCCGTACAGCTTGAACGAGCGGTTGATGTTCACGCCCATCGCGTAGGCCGCGTTGGACCATGCGTAGTGACGGTGATCCGAGCCCGCGGTGTCTTCCTCGAAGTCGAATTCGTCGACCGGGTTCGTTTTTGCCCCATACGGCAGGCGCGCCAGGAAGCGCGGCATCGCAAGACCGATATAGCGCGCGTCCTCGGTGTTGCGTAGCGAGTTCCACGGGGCATATTCGAGGTTCTGCGTGAAGATCTTCGTGAGGTCGCGCGGATTGGCGAGCTCCTGCCACGATTCCATCTGCAGCACGGCGGGCGACGCGCCCGAGATGAACGGGGTGTGGGCTGCGGCCGAGATCTTGGCGATCGAGCCGAGCAGGTCGACGTCCGGCGGTGTGTGGTCGAAGTAGTAGTCCGCGACGAGACAGCCGTACGGCTCGCCACCGAGCTGGCCGTACTCTTCTTCGTAGATCTGCTTGAAGAGCGGGCTCTGGTCCCATGCGAGGCCCTTGTAGCGCTTCATCGTGCGGCGCAGCTCGTCCTTCGAGATGTCCATGAAGCGGATCTTCAGGCGCTCATCCGTTTCCGTATTGGAGACGAGGTGATGCAGACCACGCCAGGCCGATTCCAGCTTCTGGTAATCGTCGTGGTGCAGGATCAGGTTGATCTGCTCGGAGAGCTTGTGATCGATCTGTGCAATGATGGCCGCGATGCTCTTGTACGCATCGTCGCTGATGGTGGCTGATTGACGGAGCGCCTGTTCGGCGAGCGTCTGGACGGCGAGTTCGACGGCTTCGCGTGCCTGTTGGGTCTTCGGCCGGAATTCCTGGTTGAGCAACTGGGTGAAGTCCGAACCGGTTGCGACGCCGGCCACCGCTGTCTGTGCATGCTGTTTTGCCATGGTGTCTCTAAGGTATCCTGTCGATCAGTTCGTGTCGCTGGCTTCCGGAGTGTCAACGGCGGCCTGCGGTTTCGGTGCGGCGGCCAGTGACTTCAGAAGCGAGGGATCCTGAAGCAGCTGGTTCACGAGCGATTCCGCGCCCGACTTGCCGTCCATGTACGTTTGCAGGTTCGCGAGTTGCGTGCGCGCCTCAAGCAGTTGTCGAAGCGGTTCGACCTTGCGCGCGATGGCCGCAGGCGAGAAGTCCTCGATGCTTTCGAAGGTCATGTCGACCATCATCTGGCCTTCGCCGGTGAGCGTGCTCGGCACGGCAAACGCGACGCGCGGCCGGATGGCTTTCATGCGTTCATCAAAATTGTCAATATCAATATCGAGGAAGCGGCGGTCTGCCACAGCGGGCAGAGGGTCGACCGGCTTGCCCGAGAGATCGGCGAGCACGCCCATCACGAACGGGAGTTCGACCTTCTTTTCGGAGCCATAGACCTCGACGTCATACTCGATCTGCACACGTGGTGCGCGGTTGCGTGCGATGAACTTCTGCGAACTGCTGGAAGACATGGGGGAAACTCCCGTGAGCGGTGGTGGGTGTGGTAAAGGGTCGGCAGCGTCAGAGAGCCTGCCCGACGATGGATTCCTCGGCGTCAGCGTTGACGCCATCGGTCTGGCTGGCCTGCTGCTGCGCAGCCGGGAACCGGAACAGCAGCGCGGTAGCAGGCGGAGCGTCACGATCGCCCAGGACAATATCGATGCGTGAGAGCGGCTGCTTCGACGAAAAGGCATCGAGCCACAGGGTAGAAAGACGCGGCAGGACGTGCTGCTCGATGAAGCCGATCAGCACACGTGCACCCGTCTCCTGCACGAGACATCGACCGACGATGTAATCGACGACAGCCTCCTCGTAGTTCAGTACGATCTGGTGTGTCTCGGCCATGCGGCGCACGACGCGCTCCAGGTGCAGCCTGACGATGCGCGCGAGTGACATGCTGGCGAGCGGCCGGTATGGCACGACGGTGATGCGACCAAGGAATGCGGCCGGGAACACCTTGAGCAGTTCGGGGGCGAGCGCAGCACGCAAGGCCTCTGTATCCGGTGCAAGCGCCGGGTCCGCACACAGGCTTGCCGTCAGCTCCGAGCCCACGTTGCTGGTAAGCAGGATCGTGGTATTGCGGAAGTCGATATACCGCCCGTCACCATCTTCCATGTAGCCCTTGTCGAACACCTGGAAGAACATTTCGTGGACGTCGCGATGCGCCTTCTCGATCTCGTCGAGCAGCACCACCGAATACGGGCGGCGTCGCACGGCTTCGGTCAGTACGCCGCCCTCGCCGTAACCGACGTAACCCGGTGGCGCGCCCTTGAGCCCCGAGACCGTGTGAGCTTCCTGATACTCGCTCATGTTGAGGGTGATCAGGTTCTGCTCGCCGCCATACAGCGCTTCAGCAAGGGCGAGCGCCGTCTCGGTCTTGCCGACACCGGAAGGGCCCGCGAGCAGGAACACGCCAAGGGGCTTCTTCGGGTTCGTGAGGCCGGCACGCGCCGTCTGCACGCGCTCGCCGATCTGGTGGAGCGCATCGGGTTGGCCGATGACCCTCGCTTCGAGCGTTGAGGGCAGTGTGCGAACGGCCGTGATCTCGTCAGTCACCATGCGCCCGACGGGGACGCCGGTCCAGTCCGACACGATTTCCGCGACAATGGCTTCATCGACTTCCGGGAATACATAAGGCGTCTCGCCCCGGAGGAATGTGAGCTGTTGCTCAAGATCACGCAAGGAACCTGCTGCCTGCTGATCGCCGGCGAGCGCTGCCTCACGCGCGCTCGCAAGCGCCTGCATGGCGTCGAGCTGGGCGCGCCAGTGTCCTTCGACAACGGCCATGTCGTTTGTCAGGGCTTCGATGCGCGCGTTCGCAGAGGCGATGGCCTGATCCGCATCCAGACCGATGAGCGCTTCCTGCTGGAGCAGGTCGCGCTCGACCGTGGCCGCACGCAGACGCTCGGACAGGTTTTGCAGTTCGCGCGGTGGCGTATGCTGCGAGAGCGCCACGCGGGCGCAGGCCGTATCGAACAGGCTGATCGCCTTGTCGGGCAACTGCCGCGAGGGAATGTAGCGATGCGAAAACCTCACCGCGGCACGAATCGCTTCGTCGAGAATGACGACACCATGATGCCGGGCAAACGTTGGCGCGAGACCGCGCACCATGTCGATGGCGGCCACTTCCTCCGGCTCCGGAACCTGAAGGACCTGGAAGCGGCGGGTGAGCGCAGGATCCTTCTCAATGTGCCGCTTGTACTCGGCCCACGTTGTCGCGCCGATGGTGCGAATCGTACCGCGTGCGAGCGCCGGCTTGAGGAGGTTGGCGGCGTCGCCCGTGCCTGCCTGACCACCTGCACCGATCAGCGTATGGATTTCATCCACGAAAAGAATCACCGAAACCTGCGACTTTGCGGCAGCTTCAAGCACGCCTTTCAGGCGCGCCTCGAATTCGCCCTTCATGCTGGCGCCGGCAAGGAGGGCACCGACGTCGAGGCTCAGCAAGCGCACACTGGCGAGTTTGGGGGGGACTTCACCGTTGGCGACTGCGAGTGCGAACCCTTCTACAACAGCGGTTTTGCCAACGCCGGCTTCACCCGTGAGCAGCGGGTTGTTCTGGCGGCGACGCAGCAGCACATCGATCATCGTGCGGATCTCGAGTTCGCGCCCCACCACGGGGTCGATCTCGCCAGCACGTGCGCGTGCCGTCAGGTCGGTGCAGTACTGTTCAAGTGGCGAGCCTTTTGAAGTACGCGGCATGGCCTGGGAGGCTTCGCCGGGAAGGGCGGGGGAGTAGTCGCTGCTATCGTGCGGGGCTTCGCCCATTTCGGGCGAACCATCAATCCACGCCGGCAGCACATCGCTCAATCCGTCTACGGGAATCTTGGCGAAGGCCGGTGAAATGGAAAGCAGCGCACGCCGCAGTTCGGGCGTCGTCAGAAGGGCGACCAGCAACCAGGCGCCGCGAATACGCCGTTCATTCCTGTCGAGCGATGTGATGAGCCAGCCACGCTCGATGGCGTGATCGACATCGTGCGAAAAATCGATAATGGAACTGGCACCTGCCGGCAACCCCGCAAGTGCACGGGCCATGTCACGATCCAGCGTGTCCTGATCAATTTCACAATGACGCAGCACACGATGCAGGTCAGAATCAGGCTGCTGCATAAGCTGGTGCAACCAGTGCACCAGCTCGACGTAGGGATTGCCTCTGAGTTTACAGTACGCCGTTGCAGATTCAGCACTCCTGAACAACGTGACTCCCAGCTTGCTGAACAGGGACTGACGGGAAATCGTCATGAGTTTCTTCCAGGATTGTCGTTATCTTCTTTCTTGACGCGCTCTGCTATTTTCTGAAAATGCATGCGCAGTCTGCCATCGTGGACTATTTACACGTCGCACTTTAATTCCAGAAGTCCGCACTCGTCAACGTAATCTATCCAGGATAAGTGCTGACTCTTCATTCCGGATATCTCAAAATTAATCCGCTCAACGCATATCGTGATTGACTTATCACCGTCAATCGGATAAATCTGAATTGTTGTTAAGAATCATCTATTTGCTGATTATGGTCAGTTATGTGAAATGAAATTAACAAATATTTAAAGATATTGGTGCGCGTTAGGAGAAATGCTGCAGCCTTTAATTGAAAGATCACAGTGGACGAATCAAAGTTTTTTGTGTTTAAAATGCGGGTCTTCAAGCATATTCAGGTCACTGTCTCATGCATTTCTTCCGGCTGCTCCGTCGTCACCAATCGCCCGCGACCCGCGCTGAACCCGAGGCGTTCACGGCAGCGCACGCGTTCACCCGGAAGGGCACTGGCACGCCGGAAGCGGATAGCGATCCGCTTGCTATGTTTGATGAAAAGCAACCGGAAGACTATCTGCGAGGCAGTACAGCCATCTTTGGCCTCATTGGCTCCCGTCCCGCGCTGGAGGCCGACGCAGTATCCCGGACGTCGGCGCAAACCGATACAGACGATCTGATCTCCATCCTGCATAGACAGTACTGCCAGGCGCTGGCCAATCCGTTTGGCCTGGCACCTGCCGCTGATTGGGAAACCCTGGCTGAACCGTCTGGCCACCACGTGCACAGCGAGTCCGGTCTGCCGGTTGACCCGCATTTTTACAACGCCGGCCATGACTCCATCGAAGCGCTGCTATCAGGTGCGCAATTGCTGGATCATGCCTTTGGTCCGCTTAGGGAGAGCGACCTGGGAAGCCTGCCGGAATCCGAACCGGTGCCGGAGATCCTGCGCCTCTTTGCCCCACCCGAATATCTGGCTTCAGCTTTCCGTTCGATGGCGTTGCTACCGCCTACACTCGCGCGTCGCGAACACCATTCACTGGGTATCGACAGTCCACTACCTATGCCAGAAGTAAGCCAGACCGGGGATGCATCATGACGATGTCGCGCGTATCGCTCGCCACACGCCTGGATGACGTGCAGGGCATGATTCGCCGGGAACCCACCGCTGCAGGTCACCGCTGGACCTTGTTCCAGCTGCTCTGCGTGACGCAGCAGTGGGAGCGGGCGGTCCAGCAACTGCAGGTTTTCGCGCAATTGAATCCCCAGCAGGTGCAGGCTGCACAGGCGTACCGCGACCTGATCCGCGCCGAACGGTGGCGCACGAAGGTCCTGGATGGACTTGCGCAGCCTGGTTTTGTTATCGGTCCCCCATCGTGGGTCGAAAATCTCGCTGAGGCGCTGCGTCTGACGGCGGCTGGGCAAAGTGATGCCGCCGACGCCATTCGTGAATCAGCGCTGGATCAAGCGCCGCTCGTGCGCGGCGGCGGAGCAAATCATTCGTTTGAGTGGATCGCCGACAGCGATTCACGTCTCGGCCCTGTCTGCGAAATCATCACGGCAGGACGCTACCGCTGGCTGCCTTTTTCCGATATTGCGGCTTGGGAAATCGGGCGTCCGGCGACGATGGTTGATTTCGTCTGGGCACCGTGCCTGCTCACGCTCGTCGACGGTGCCACGGTTCGTGGGTTTATGCCCGCGCGTTTCCCGTCCGTCGCGGACGCGACGTACGACAGCGCCGTTCTCGATGCGCTGCGCCTCGGCAATATGACGATCTGGACGGATGCGGGCCTCACCGGTGTGCTCGCGGAAGGCCGCAAGACGTGGGCAACCAGTGCCGGCGATGTGGGACTGTTCGAGCTGGATGTCTGTACGTTTGGCTGTGACGCGGACCGTGGGTCGGTCGACAGCGTTGACGGGATGGCAATGCAGGATGAAGGGGGCGTCGATGGAGCGGCGTAGACGCAAAGCCGACGGCACGCAGACCGCCAGCACGCCCCGGCGGCACGATACTTTTCTAATGCCCACGCTGCTGGACCGGCTGCGGGATGACGCACCACACCGGCAGCACGAGGCGCCCGGCGAGTATGCCGTGACGCGCGCGCAGATGCGCGACATCGTCCAGCGCGATCTGGCGTACCTGCTCAACACGACCAACATCGAGGAGCAGGTTGATCGGGCACGTTACCCCGAGGCCGCAGCATCGACCGTGAATTTCGGGGTGCCGCCGCTGGCCGGTAAGTTCACGGCCACCCGTCAATGGGCCGACATCGAAATCATCATCAAACAGGCAATTACGGATTTCGAGCCGCGTCTCGTACCGGGCAGCCTCAGCGTGGCGCCGCTACCGGACAAGGATGGCGAAGTTCAGTACAACGCGCTCGCGTTTGAGGTGCGCGGACTGATCAGCATGGATCCCTACCCCCTGGAATTCCTGGTGCAGAGTTCACTTGACCTGGAGACCAGCCAGCTTAACGTCAGCGGTGCACGCGCCGTCTGAACCACAACAATGAATGCGGTGAGGCAATGGATCCACGACTGCTCGAATATTACAACCACGAATTGATCTATATGCGGGAGCTTGCCAGCGAATTCGGCCGGCACCACCCCAAGATCGGGGCGCGTCTGGGCATGCAGGCGGGTGAGATCGGCGACCCCTATGTCGAACGGCTCCTCGAGTCGTTCTGCTTCATGGCGGCCCGTATGCAGATCAAGATCGACGCGGAGTTCCCGAAGTTTACCGGGCGGCTCCTTGAAGTCATCTACCCGAACTATGTCGCGCCGACTCCATCCATATCGGTCGCCCGCATCTATCCCAGTCCGAAGGAAGGGAACCTGAACCGCGGTTTCCAGCTGCCACGTGGCACGATGTTCAAGGCACGCAAGCCAGCGGGCGAGAAAACCCTGTGCCAGTTCCGCAGCGGGCTGGACGTCACGCTGTATCCGCTCGGCATTTCCGAAGCGAAACTCACGGCCATTCCACCCGATGTTGTCGGACTCGACCGGTATATTCCGCCGGATCGCCAGGTCCGGGGCGCCTTGCGCATCCGGTTCCGTACCACGAACGGTTCGCGAATTTCGGATCTGCAGGGCCTCAACCATTTGCCAATCTACCTTGCAGGTGACGAGCAGGTCGCTTCGCACCTGTTCGAACTGCTGCACGCGGCCAATGTGGCTCTGGTCATTGGTGAACCAGGGCAGTTCGGTTCGGGCGACAAGCCGCTCTCGGTCGTCACGTCGAATCCTGTTGCCCATGAGGGTATTGGTATTGGTGAAGGGCTGCTGCCGCTCACCTGGTCGAAATTCCATGGCCACAATCTTCTGCACGAGTACTTTGCGTGCCCGAGCCGGTTCTATTTCTTTGCGCTGACGGGTCTCGCGCAAGGATTTAGCCGGATCAACGGGCCCGAAGTCGAGGTGATTGTGCTGCTGGATCAACCCACCGAACGGCTCGCGAACCTGGTGGATGCGTCGCGTTTTGCACTTTTTTGCACTCCGGTCGTCAATCTGTTCGAGAAGCGGACCGACCAGATCGAAATCCCGCAGGGCGAGTCCGAGGTCCGGCTCGTTCCATCGAAGCTGGAGCCGCTTGACTATGAGGTCTTCGCGATCCAGAAGCTGTGCGGCCAGAAGACGTCGAATTCGGCTGAACTGGAGTTCCGGCCGCTGTTCCAGACGCTGAACAACGACGAGGGCAATTACGGGCGGTACTTTTCGAGCCGCCGCGAGCGCCGCCTGGCGTCGGACAACAGTCGGCGATACGGCACGCGCACGCCCTACATCGGTACTGAGATGTTCGTCACGCTGGTCGACCAGACCGAAGCGCCCTACAACGGGGACATCCGCTATCTGTCGGCCGATGCCTGGGTGACCAACCGCGACCTGCCACTGCTCGTGCCTCGCAACGGCGTGGATGACCTCGACGGCAACGACGAGGACTCGATCCAGTCGATCGGTCTGATCCGGCCACCCAGCCCTCCGCGGCCGCCTTACGCGGAACGCGAGATGGCTTGGCGCCTGATCCGGCAACTGAACTTCAACTACCTGCCGTTCAGTGACATGGATCACCGCGAGGGTGGGCAGGGCCTGCGCGATCTGCTCAGACTGTTCCTTGCCAGCGATGATACCGAACGCCAGCGTCAGGTCGAAGCTCTCATTGGCGTGAAGACGGAACCCGTCAACGACATGCTGCCGGGCAACGGTCCACTCGTGTTCGGGCGTGGTATCGAGTGCGTGCTCACGGTCGATGAGACGGGCTTCTCGGGCGTCAGCCCCTACCTGCTCGGCCTGATTCTCGAACACTACATGGCCCGGCACGTGTCGATCAATTCGTTCACGCAAACCGAGCTGCATTCAATGCAACGGGGGTTGGTCGCCCGTTGGCCGGTACGCATGGGTACGCGTGGAGTGGCCTGATGCAACGTGCTCCGTTCAAGGCGCTGATCCAGGATATCGCGCTGTCGCAATCGCTGCTCGACCACCTGCAGGCCGAGCCGTGGCGCCATGGCTTTTTTGCGTTGATGCGCCGTATCGGCGCCAACCCGGCGATTGACCCGATCGGTACGGCCAGGCTCCCGCAGGCTGAGCCCTTCAGGCTCGGCCAGCAGGCGAGCCTCATCTTTGCGCCGCGCGAGATCGCAAGTGTCAGCGTGGATCACGAGCGTCTGAGAGTCCTGCTCTTTGGACTGGGCATGCTTGGTCCCAATGGCCCACTGCCGATCCACATCACCGAGATTGCACGCGAACGCAAGGAGCATCGACGCGATCCGACGCTCAGCAATTTCCTCGACATCTTCCATCATCGATATCTCACGATGCTCTACCGCGTGTGGGCGTCGGCGCAATCCGCAGCGAGTCTGGATCGGCCCGGGAACGAGCGGTTCACGTTCTACATTGCCAGCCTGACAGGGCACGAGGTCAAGGAGATTGAGCAGGGACCGTTGCCGGCCCACGCGAGGCTCTCCGCCGCGCCACACCTGATCCGCGAATCACGCAACCCGGACGGGCTGGCTGCCACGCTCTCCCACTATTTCGGGGTACCGGTCAAGATCGATGAGTTCGTCTTTCACTGGCTTGAACGCAAGCCCGGCAAACGCAGCAGGCTGGGGGTACCCGGAGCCGCCACGACGATGGCCGTCGATGGCTTTCTGGGAGACAGGATACCGGATCGTCAGTACCGGTTCCGCATCGTCATTGGCCCCGTTGACATGGAAGACTATCAGCGGTTCACGCCGCAGGGCTCCGATCTGCTGCGCCTGGTTGAATGGGTACGCGCGTTTGTTGGTCAGGAAATCCACTGGGAACTGGAACTGAAGATTCGCCCGCACAGCGCACCACCGGCTGTCGTGGGCGGTCCCCAGCAGCTGGGCTGGTCCGGGTGGCTCGGACAGTCTCCGTCACCTGAACCTGTCACCGGGATGATTTTTGAGCCCGAGCGCTACGTTCCCCAGCTCAAACAGGATGCCGAAACCCGCGCGGCCAGAGTGAAGCAGATCGAACCATGAGCAATAACCGAAAGAAAAGTCAGGACAAGCCTGAGAACCGCGGCACGACACACGACTGGATGGCGCTGATTTCGACCGAATCGCCTTGTGGTAGCGATCTCGAATACGACCCGGAATTCGTCGTGCTGAGTGCAAGCGTTGCCGCAAAAGCGACGGCTCAGTATGGCGATTTCGTCGGCACGCCGGAGCCGGTGAACTGGAGCGACGTGGACCGCGACTGCCGGCGCCTGATGGTGCGCAGCAAGGACGTGCGCCTGGCGGTGCTTTTTATCCGGTGTCGCACGCGGCTCGCGGCCGCCACCGGCTTCGCGGAGGGTCTTGGCCTGCTGGCCGGCTGGTTGATGACCTTCCCTGATCTGGTTCACCCCCAACTGGGCGTGGACGAAGATCGCTCGGCCGCGCTCGAGATACGCATGAACGCGCTGCAGTCGCTGACGGACACCGATGGGCTGATCTCCGATTTGAGGGAAATCGCGCTGACCCGGTCGACGGCAACGCGTCTACAACTGCGGGATGTCGAGCGGGCGTTCGCGCACCCGCGGCCGAGTGACGCGCTGACGCCGGATTCCGTAACCCGGCAGCTCGAAGAACTGCGCATGCAGCGTCCTTCGGTTCTCTCCGGATTTGATGATGCGCTTGAAAGTCTGACTGCAATCGAAGGCTGGTGTCGCGAGCACCTGAGCGTGTACGCGCCGGACCTCACCGCGCTCAAGCGACTCCTTCGTCACGTGGCCATTCCACCAGGCAGCCGCCAGACGGACGACGTCCCCGAGGAGGCGAGTGACGCCCAACCAGATAGCGAGGAGAGCGCAGCATTGGCCGAGTTACCGACCGCCCCTGATGAAAGCGAGGCAAGCACGTTGTCCGAACCTTCGACACCCCGTACGACCGGCAAGGCGTATGATCGCCACGCTGCGCTCAACCTGATCCGTGAAGCCCGTCAGTGGTTCGAGCAGCATGAGCCAAGCAGCCCGATTCCGGTATTGCTCAAGCGCGCTGAGCAGTTTGTTGGCAAGCGATACGTCGACGTGGTCAAGGCAATTCCCGCCGAGCTCCTGGCCCAATGGGAGCAGGAGGAATAACCGATGAACTGGCAAATCTTCTCCTGTTTCAAGAACAAGGCACTCAGATACATCATTCTGGCGATCTTCATTGCGTACGTGATGGTGTTGGCGCAGTATCACCCGATACTGTTCTTCATCGTGTCTGTCATCTTCGCCGGATATCTTGTTACGTTGCTTGTGGGTGCATGTTTCATTCTGATATCGAAACAAAAACGGGCGACGCATGGAAGAAGACTGGTGCGTCATCTTGCGATTGCCATATGCGTCTTCCTGTGGGAAGCGCTGTTGGTGTTCAATCACGCGGGCGGTTGGACCGACATTCTCGCAATCAAGCTCGATACAAAAAAATATGATGCCTGCAAAAACTCCGGCGTTGCCTTCGACGGCAATCGCCTATCGGTTTGCGATACAAACGATAAATGGTGGCGCGCCGGATTCACGGAGGCAATTGTCTACGATTCAAGCGGGCAGATCTTGCGAGAACATCCTCCCCATAGCGATGACTGGCTTAATGCCGCGCTGTCACCAAACATTCATGCTCCATTTGGAGTCGTTGGATTTGAAGCGCGTCGTCTGACAGGCGATTTTTACCTGATCACTTTCTATGACGATCTTAGTGATGAATTGATTCCGGAGTGTAGGAGTATCCATGATCGATGTGTTTTACGTGAAAAATAGAGCACGGAAGGTAGTCCGAGCATGCTTTCTATCTTATCGCGGGAGATATCTTTCTGATCCAAATACGGCAATAGCTCGGGAGGCAGGAATTTTTTCTGATACTGCGGGCAGCGTAGTGTTAGACAATGCAAATCCGAATGCATATTTTATTGTCCCTGCGAACTATTCCATCGACAAGGCGATCGATTTTTCAAACGCGATTGCAGCCATGTTTGTCTGTAATGGCATGAGCTCTGCTTTTGGAATAATGACGGGCGCATTCTGGCCTAAGGGGTCGCAGGACCTGCAGCGCACTTATCCAGGGAATGATGGCCTGGATGCAGGGCAAGCCTTCGTGCCAGCGTTCACTAACGCTGCGTCATTTCATTTTGGACTTGTCTCCGAGTTATCCGGAATCGGAGAGGATACTGCCCTGCATGGTGGCGGTGCGCTTAATAGGTCTCATCTATACCTTAACACGATAAAGAATGGATTCATAAATTTGGCAGATCGGTTTGGAGCTAAATACGGGCCCACACCTTTACCCGACACCCGTGGAGTGGACGGCAACAATCCGAACAATGTCAAATCGATCCACGCCGGAGTTCTATTCGCAAGGGAATTGCGGCAGAGGTACGGCATCCACTCCCCCGATCTCGAATGTTCGTTGACGTCTCCATTCACTTCATCGAACTGACGAGATTTCAAAATTAGATGATCGGTATTCCGACTCAACTGAGAGATAACTCTCATCTGTCATCGGAACCAGCTTCGATGGGAAAGCGCGACTGTTCCCCGGAAGATAGAAATCTGGCGTGCGGCAAAGCAATGGGCCGCAAGCCACAAAATTTGGCGAAGAGCCTTGCGTGAGGAGTTCGTTATGCTGCAATTTCTGACAAACCGTACATTGACGATTGACGGTCCTGCCATCCCCCTTTCGTCCACTGGCGATCCAGTGCTGCAACTTCAGTCGATCGCGGGTACAGAAATTCTCTCCAGGATCTACAGGTATGTGCTGGATTGCGTCACTGTCTCTGATCTGTTGATGACCGATGCTGCCAGCCTCGATCTGAAATCGATGATCGGCAAGGAGTTGACCGTCACGGTGCAGCTGGATGGCATGGGTTCCTTCGTGCCGGGAATGACGGGACTGTCTGGTGCCGCCAATATCGGCAAAGGCATCCGGGAGATCAGCGGCATTGTTACGGAAGCACGATTTGTCGGTCAGTCAAACCGACAGGGCCACTATCGTCTGCTCCTCCAGCCGTGGATCACGCTTGCGGATCAGCAATCGACTTACAGAATTTTCCAGAATAAGACGGTCGTCGAAATCGTCGATCAGGTATTTGGTTCCTACATGTTCTCCTGGGACAAGCGCCTGAGTGCAGAATACAAGGAACTCGAATACCAGGTCCAGTATGGTGAAACGGACTTTATATTTGCCCAGAGGCTCATGCAGGAGCATGGCATTTACTGGTTCTTTGAGCACTCTAACAAGATCCACCGGATGGTTCTTGTCGATCAGCTTGGTGCCCACAAGCCGGTTGATAGTGCAGCATATCAGACTCTGCAGTATTACCCGCCCGGCCACAAGATCGATATGGAATATATTGACAGCTTCGACGCGAGCGAAAGCATTCAGTCGGGTCGGTGGACAACGAGCGACTTCAATTTCAAGAAGCCGAGGGCACGACTCGGAACCGAAAACGCGTTGCCGCGTGATACCGAGTTCAATGAACTGGAACGCTACGAATGGCCGGGCGACTATAGCGACACAGCCGTCGGAGAAGACTTCGCGCGGATACGAATGCAGGAGCTTTACGCGCCAGGCACTCGTGCTTGGGGGAGTGGCAATCTGCGCGACGTGGTTTGTGGCACAACGTTCACGCTCGCAGGCTACCCGCAGCAAAGTGCAAATTGCGAGTACCTGGTTGTCAGCGCATCGTTTGCAGCTTCGGAGCTGGGTGAATCCACTGGTGCGGGTGAGTTCAGTGTCCGCTCGTCGTTCGTCGTGCAACCGGCGACCGTCGTTTTCCGTCCTCCGCGCACTGTTCCGAAACCCCGCACGACTGGGCCTCAAACCGCCATCGTCACTGGGCCGGATGGACAGGAAATCTGGACTGACCAGTATGGCCGCGTCAAGTTGAAATTCCACTGGGATCGCTCGCCCGTGCGCAACCAGAAATCATCCTGCTGGGTACGTGTCGCGTATCCGTGGGCGGGGAACAACTTCGGCACGATCAACATTCCCCGCATCGGGCAGGAAGTCATTGTGGACTTCGAGAACGGAGATCCCGATCGGCCGATCGTGACGGGGCGCGTCTATAACGGCGCGAATATGCCGCCGTGGCCGCTTCCTGATAATGCCACACAAAGCGGGACGCTGTCACGTTCGGAAGACGGTAACTACGAGACGGCGAACGCGATCCGCTTTGAGGACAAAAAGGGACGCGAAGAGGTATGGATTCACGCTGAAAAGGACATGCGCACCGAGGTGGAAAACGACGAGGTGCACGCGGTGGAACATGACCAGACCATTACGATAAACCACGACCACACAAAGCACGTGGGCAACGATGAACAGGTCGATATCGGTCACGACCGCACCCACCGCATTACCCAGGACGACTCGCTTGCTGTCGGCCGCAGTCTCACCCTGACGGTGAGCAAGGACTACACCGGCAACGTTGGTAACAATCGCACCGAGAAAGTCGCCGCCGACTACCAGATCCAGACCGGTGGAAACGTTCAGCACACGGTGCAGGGGCGCCACCAGCTTCAGGCTGGACAAGGCATCGCTCGCAAGACCCAGGTCTATGAACTGGTGGCGGGAGAGCGGCTTGTTCTGAAGGCACCTGGCGGTAGCCTCACCATCGACAGCTCGGGTATTACCCTGAACGGCATCTCCATCCATCTCAAGGGCGCGGTGACCCAGGAGAACGGAACGGGCGGGGCACCAACCCTTAATGGCATTCCGGTGCCAGCGCAGTTGCCTGATCCGACCCATCTGCCGCTGTCTGACTAAACCCTCTCCCAATCGAACCCAGAAAACCTGCAAGGAAATGTCATGCTGATCAGTCTACCGTTTCTCCGCGCCGGCACGCAGGAAGACGATCCCACTCAACCTGTCACGACCTTGGGCGAGCGCGCCGGGAAGGGTGCATTTCCGGTCAGTCGTGAATTTAGCTGGCACGGAGGTATCCATCTGGACGCGCCGGGGAGTGGGGACAATGTAGAGCCCGTACGCGCGATAGCCGATGGCCAGGTCGTGTTCGCCCGCAACAGTGATGAGATCCCGCAGCACAGCGATGATCCGACGGTAATCGCAGCCCACCCGTTGCTGTACTACGCGGGCTGGACCAGCAATGGCGTGGTGATCCTGAAGCACACCACAGAGATCGGCGATAGGGTGAACGTCGAGTTCTACTCGATCTACCAGCACATGCACAAGGTCAACGTGTCGCGCGGCCAGAAGGTGTACCGCAAGGATAGGATCGGTTCGCCCGGCGCGATCTACGGCCAGCCCAATCGCATTCACTTCGAGATTGTCGCGGATGCAGCCAATGTTGCGGCGCTGATGGGGCGTAGCTCGGGGCCACTCACCGCGCCGCAGGGGCGCACCAACAGCCTGTGGGGTGATACGCATATCGTGTTACCCGCCGGCACGCCGCTCTATGCAACAGACCCATCCGCTATCACAGCGGGGCACCCCGCCTGGCAAGTGCCGGTGCAGGCGACGACGACTGCACCGGCGATTGTAACTATTAGCGAGGCCGCCGGCCTGATTACGCTAACCACGCGTAGCACCCGTGGAACGGTGCTGGGTACCGCCACACCGGAAGACGGCTACGGGCTTTACCAGCGAGCCTTGCAGCGCTACCCCGGCTGCCCGAGCGCCGGCTACGAGATGCTGCGCTTTGGCCGAGTGATCGGACCGGATGCACCTGCCGCTGGCGATTTACATCAGGGGCGTCTGCCGCACATCCGCCAGATACGTTCGCCAGTCGATCATACGGCGGTTTATGCGGATCTGAATGGTCCCGGCGTCAGAGTCTACAGCGACGCGGACTTCCCCGACTGGCTCGGCTGGACCTATATTGACGACGACACTGACGGCAACAGTAGATGTGACTCAGATGTACTGATCGATATGCTCGATCCAAGCGCACCGCCGGCTGCGGGTCAGCCGGCGCCCGCAAGCGGAGCTGTTGCGCAGACACCTGCCCGACAGCAGGCACAGAAACGACGCGAACGCATCGCGCGAGCCTACGCGCGTAGTCTCGATGGTCCAATGCGTGAACGGCTCAGTTACTGCGTGGTAAAGATGCCGACTGATTGGTCACGCGATGACTTCGATACGCGCTGGGGCTGGGTCAAGGGCACCGATCCGAATGATCTGCCGGCCAACGTATTGTTGACCACGTGCATGAGCGACGAAGCTTATACGAAGTTTAAGCAGCATCACTCGGCGCTGGCCTTCTGGGAGGATGCGCAGGCGCAGGGCCTAGCACTAGACAAGCTGCACTACCATTTTCATCCGGGACGGTTTATCCAGACATTCCGGAAGTGCATGTGGCTATCAGAAGCAGAGCTTTCACGCGTCTACCCTGATAACCAGTACAACCACCGTGAAACGCCCGATCCAAGCGGGCTTCGAGAGAGGTATAGAAAGCAACTTAATCAGGTGACTCGAAAATATTTCATTAATACAGCAACACGATTGACACATTTTCTCGGCCAAGGCGCCGTGGAATCTTTCAGTCTTGCACGCATGGTCGAGGCATCCACCACGCACTTCCATGCAAGCATTCAACCAGAAACCGACGGTTACTACAACGATTTGCATGACACGTATTTTAACTATTTGGAAAATAGACTTGGAAACGTGGACACTGGTGATGGCATAAAGTACCGAGGCCGTGGAATGAAGCAACTCACCGGTCTAGCGAATTATGCGTCATATTGGGTTTATCGGGGGTGGCTGGATAAATCTACGTATGATCCGTCGTGGTGGCTTAAAACCCACGGGCATATCCGAAAACCAAACATCGCCGATCCACAACGCGTTAGTACTGACCCGTACAATTGTATCGATACGGGGGGGTGGTATTGGACCGCTGGTGCTACTCGACTGCAAAATAAGACGATCAATAGCGTCATCTCGGAAGGCGAGCTTTCCCATCAGGCCGTTTTTGATGTGTCAGCTGCAATAAACGGTATAAATTCGCACACTCACGAACCTAACGGACTCGGCGATCGCGAAAACCAGACTTTGCGCATCTCGAAAATCATTGTGGACAAACCATGAAGAAGCTTATCGTAAATGGAATCTGGCTGTTGACATGTGTTCTAGCCGTGAGCGGCAGTGCGTACACGAAAACCATAGTCGAGTTGAAAAGCGGTATGAGGATAAAAACCAGCGGTTTCTCATCCTCTTGGAACATCCCCAACCGCGGAACCTGTGTGGATGCGAAGAAGGACAGATGGAGATTGACCGCTTGTTTTTACGACAAGGCTTTCGACAACGCTGCTCATGCAGAAGGATTTCTCCAATACGGCTCACTGTCCCAAGAGAATAAAGAAATGGTTGGGGAAGACCTTCCTGACAATGCACTTGTCTATGTCAGCGGAAACTGGACCTATCCAACCCACAACATCGAAATCGGTGATTTCGATGTTTATGAAGCGGATCGTGTACTGTGTCATGATGACCCCCCTTCGGGGCCGGATCAAGGCGACGATTGCTATTTCTCCGCTGCTCGTTATAAACCAACAGGTTCGAGCTCAATTGCCACTTTTATTTCGACAAGATACTTGAAGTCTGGCGATCAATCCAAGCAAATACTTTGGATTCGCGAATTTATAAGGTCTATTAAGTTTCTGCCGCAATCACACTAGAAATTTAGTCATTTACATAACTCTCCAATTGAGGTTCTTATGCGTCCAGTTGTTCTAGTAGGTCATCGCCATTCTTGTCCTATACACGGTATGGGCACCGTCACCAATGGCACGAGCGGAGTAACGGTCAATGGCCGCGCCGTGGCTCGTATCGGAGACGGAACGAGTTGTGGAGCGACTATATCCACTGGCTCTGCCTCAACATTCGGCGGCGCGGGTGCCGCCCGTAAGGGCGACACCACCAGCCATGGCGGTACCCTGATCGATGGCGATGATGGCTGGCTCCTGGACTAACTGGAGGAGCAGAAAAGCAGGCAAACCTGACGTGACCTATCAGGTCATTGCGGCAAACGAATTGGTTCCGGAAACGTTCAGGAATCACGACAGGCACGGGTTCAATGTTTATCTGCAAACGGCATTTGCCGCCCGTCAGGGCCAACTACTTGCAGGACCGGATGGTCGGCCGTTGGGATTCATCAGGCGGCTTCGACAGGAAATTGCGGCACCATCTGTATTTTCGGTGGACTCAGCCGCGACTGCGGAGATTGCTCACCTGTACGAACACGCTGGACTGTTCGCGTGGCAGGAAACATCTGAAAACGTCGCGACGTGGGATGCATCGCGTATTCTGCAGTCTGTCGTGCAGGCTTCGATGTCGCTCCAACTCTGCGAGGACGGGGATTACGACCGGTTGGCCATATTCGATCCGTTTCTCCGCGCCGGCGCGCAGGAGGACGATCCCACTCAACCTGTCACGACCCTGGGCGAGCGCGCCGGGAAGGGTGCATTCCCGGTCAGTCGTGAATTTAGCTGGCACGGAGGTATCCATCTGGACGCGCCGGGGAGTGGGGACAATGTAGAGCCCGTACGCGCGATAGCCGACGGCCAGGTCGTGTTCGCCCGCAACAGTGATGAGATCCCGCAGCACAGCGATGATCCGACGGTAATCGCGCCCACCCGTTGCTGTACTACGCGGGCTGGACCAGCAATGGCGTGGTGATCCTGAAGCACACCACAGAGATCGGCGATAGGGTGAACGTCGAGTTCTACTCGATCTACCAGCACATGCACAAGGTCAACGTGTCGCGCGGCCAGAAGGTGTACCGCAAGGATAGGATCGGTTCGCCCGGCGCGATCTACGGCCAGCCCAATCGCATTCACTTCGAGATTGTCGCGGATGCAGCCAATGTTGCGGCGCTGATGGGGCGTAGCTCGGGACCTCTCACCGCTTCGCAAGGGCGTACCACCAGCCTGTGGGGTGATACGCATATCGTGTTGCCCGCCGGTACGCCACTCTATGCTACCGACCCGTCGGTCGCGACTGGTGGCCATCCCGCCTGGCAGGTGCCTGTGCAGGCAACGACCACCGCCCCGATGATTGTGACGATCAACGAGGCCGCTGGGCTGATTATGCTGACCACGCGCAGCATCCGGGGAACGGTGTTGGGTACCGCTACACCGGAAGACGGCTATGGTCTTTACCAGCGAGCCGTGCAACGCTACCCTGGCTGCGCGAGCGCGGGCTACGAAATGCTGCGCTTTGGCCGGGTGATCGGGCCGGATGCCCCCGCTACCAGCGATCTATATCAGGGACGCCTGCCACACATCCGGCAGATTCGCTCGCCGGTCGATCATACGGCGGTCTATGCAGATCTGAACGGCGCCGGCGTCAGGGTCTACAGCGACGCGGACTTCCCTGACTGGCTGGGCTGGACCTTTGTTGACGACGATACTGACGGCAACAGCAGGTGTGACTCCGATGTACTGATCGATATGCTCGATCCAGGCGCACCGCCGGCTGCGGGTCAGCCGGCGCCCGCAAGCGGAGCTGTTGCGCAGACACCTGCCCGACAGCAGGCACAGAAACGACGCGAACGCATCGCGCGAGCCTACGCGCGTAGTTCGATGGCCCGATGCGGGAACGGCTCAGTTACTGCGTGGTAAAGATGCCAACCGATTGGTCACGCGATGACTTTGACACGCGCTGGGGCTGGATCAAGGGCACCGATCCGAATGATCTGCCAGCCAACGTATTGCTGACCACATGCATGAGCGAAGAAGCTTATACGAAATTTAAACAGCACCACTCGGCTCTGGCCTTCTGGGAGGATGCGCAGGCCCAGGGCTTGACGCTCAACAAGCTGCACTACCATTTTCATCCGGGGCGGTTTATCCAGACATTCCGGAAGTGTATGTGGCTCAGTGAAAAGGAATTCAAACAACTCCTCCCGATGGAGGTACTGCGTGAGGCTGGTCAGACGACGTACTACGAATCGGTCTCAAATTCAAACGCTACGGGCCCGGTTGCCACCAATCATCGCGTTCCGCTGAACAAATCTTTGCGCAAATATCGCATTAATACAGCCGAGCGCATGGCTGCGTTTTTTGGCAATGCGCTGGAGGAAACCCAGTGGCTCGGCAAACTGCATGAAGATAACCAAAATCACTGGTACTACCCGTGGGACGGTCGCGGATTTCTGCAATTGACAGGACCTGGCAACTACATCAGGTATTGGGATTTCCGCGGCCGCGCGGCGCAAATGTCTCAAGCCACGCGCGATAGGCTTTTACGTGCCTACGATCAGGCAAACCATGACCGTCCACATGCACAGACATACATCGCCGATACGGTTAGCGGTGTAACTGCGGTGATGCTCGGATGGCGCCCACAAATCAGCGCCGAAAATCAGACCTTCGGATCATTAACCGCAGAGGATCTGCTATGTCCGTCGGACAGCGCAGGGTTCTACTGGGCACAGTCTGCAATGGCGCGCTATGCCGATCAGGCAATCACGCTGGAACGTCGAACGGTTGGGGCAATCCATCCAGTTGACCATCATCACCCCAATGCGCCAAATCCTGTTCTCAACAAGGTTTACTATCACAGCGAAAACTTTCGGGATGCATCCGCGACCGTCAACCTACCAAGCGCCGTAGGCCACCCGAACTCCCACTTCAATGGGTACATCGCTCGTTGCGTGGGTTTTGCACAAGTTCTGTGCCGTGCTGGGAGAGTACAAGTTTCCTGATGCGTCAGGCTCTTTCACGTTGGCCTTCCCGGAAAACCGGGTACCGAGGAGAGTTTAATATGCGTTCGAGTTCATGCTTCCGGTTCGTATTCCAATGCTTTCTGCTGGTAGCGATATCTCTTGCGTCGCTCTGGGCTATCGCCGGAGATAGTTCGCCAGTCAAAAGTGGAACCAAGGAGTTGGTGACCTCCGTCCTCCAAAACCAGATTGATGGATTTTCCGACGGAAAAATGGCGGTGACGAAAGAATGCCACGTGCACTACGCAGATCAAAAAATACCACAATCGATATCGAGCAGATTCACCTTAAATTCAATTTGCTTTGATATAGATATCGATCAACAAAAGGAAGCTATTTCAAATCGATACGGCGGCTCCTATAACGAAAGCACTAAAAAATGGACTGCGTATTACGTTGACGACCGCGATAAGAGGCTGCTCGCGCCGGTAACGCATATCTATCCCATCAACAATGGCAACAATAGTGGGTTTGCTCGGACGACTGATGAGGTGATTGGCGATCCAGATCAACGGGTTCGCTTCTTTTCCTATTGCCTCTTTCACGGTTCAGACGCCCTTTGCGGTGACGGGCAGGTGCTAAAACTCCGTGATCCCAAGGTCACCCTATTGCCATATGCGCTGGGTTTCCTGCGTAGCGTGGATTTCGTAGATCCGGCCGCCGTACTACCAGCTGGTCCCGCCAATCCAGCGTCCGCAACGGATCAGTGAAATCAGTGAGTTCGTGCTGGCTGAGTACAAGTTTCCAGGAAGGGCGTCAGCGAAGAAGATCCTAATATGTACAAGCAAATCTGCGCAACCATGCTTTTATCCTGCCTCATATGTCCACCCTCATTTGCTTCTACTACGGCAACGGAGAAGCCAGCAACTGCGGGGGCAAAGCTTGCGGTGAACATGGGCGAAGGCTGCGCAATAAGCGTGGCCGACCTATTTGCTGGCCATCTGGCCAGCGGGATGGCGATGAATGCTTCCTACTGGACTGACAGGCCTCCAGTTAAGACCACTATTGGTGACTTCGCTGTCAACTTTGTTTGCTCACACGCGACAGAGACATCGAAAGAGCAAGTTGCCAACCAGCATGGCGCCACCTACGACAACAGCGCCAACAGGTGGACCTTGTATTTTGAGAGTGCAAGGGATAGGCATATGCTTTCGCCTGTAACCCATATCCACATCATCAAGGCGCTCAACAGCAGCGGCTTCTATACAACCCAGGATGATGTGGATGGCGATCCAAAGCAGCGCGTTCGTTTTTTCTCCTACTGCCTCTTTCATGATTCCCTAGCCATATGTGGAAGCGGACAGGTCATGAGGCTCTCCGAGCCGAAGGGTAATCTCTTGCCATATGTACTGGACATCTTGCGTACCGTCGAGTTCGTAGATCCTGCCACTGTCAAACCGGCCAGTCTTGACGATGCCGCTTCTGCGACAACTCAATGACATCGGTCAGTTGCGTAAGTATGCATCTGCGCCCACTACTCTCCCGAGTGCCATTGGCCCACTGGACGTGTAAGGCTCTTTCACGTTTAACCCTCCCGGAAAACCGGGTACCGGGGAGAGTATGAGATGGTCTTCAAATTTCTATTAACTTTTCTCTTTGGCGTCGCTTCTGTCGGTGCTTTAGCGGATGAATCTGCGTTGGCGACTGCCGGGCATGGATTTCCGGAACTCGTTACTGTACAGTCGTGCCAATTTCGGATCACCGATAAATATCACGGATCGATCTTGACGCCACGAGCGGAAAATGACTTCAAATTTGCCGGCTATAGTACAACTATCACCACCGATGGAAAATCGCGAGACTTCGGATTTTCCATTGGCTGCGATAGCGATATCGCAAGTACCGATGCTGTGGCAAATCAGCATGATGGGAGTTACGACGCTAAAACAAAAAAATGGGTCGCCCACTACGACGATGCAAGTGACAGGCAGTTACTTTCGCGAGTGACGCATGTATATCCATTGAAAACCGTCAACGGCAGCGGGTTTGCGCGGACAACCGATGAAATTACTGGAGATCCGAATCAACGGATTCGCTTCTTCTCGTATTGCATCTTTCATGGCGCGAAAGCCTTGTGCGGCGATGGCAAAGACATGAAGCTATCGGACCCAAAGGGTAATCTACTGCCTTACGAGTTGGATGTTCTGCGTACAGTCGAATTCATAGATCCGGACACTGCGAAACCTGCCGGCCCCGCCAATGCGGTTTCCGACGCATCCGCAACTCCGTGACATGCAGTGACGCACCGCGACCAGCACAAGCCATGAAAAAGTCTATCGTAAATGGAATCTGGCTGTTAGCATGTGTTCTAGCAGGCTGTTGAAATACCTCCAGCGCACGTCATCCGCGCGGGAGGGGTAAACGTTGAAATGAAGGATCGAACAACACTGAGACGGAAGCGATGCGCGGAGCGGACGGCTATACAGAATCGATGTTCACGATGTCCAGGCTCGATGACTTCGTTCCGGCCAATCACCCGTTGCGACCGATTCGGCTGTGGTTGAACGAAGCGCTCACTCGCATGGATTCGGTCTTTTCGCGCATGTACGAGAGCGACGCGAAGGGCGGACGCCCAAGTATCGCGCCGGAGAAGCTGATTCGCGCACTGCTGTTGCAAGTGCTGTATTCGATTCGCAGCGAACGCATGCTGATGGAGCAAATCTCCTACAACATGCTGTTCCGCTGGTTCGTCGGACTGGCGATGGACGATGTTGTTTGGGACCACTCCACCTTCAGTAAGAACCGCGACCGACTGATGGCTCATGATGTCATGGTCAGTCTGTTCAATGAGACGGTCGAGACAGCACGCGTGCGTGGCCACCTGTCGGGCGAGCATTTCAGCGTCGACGGCACACTCATTCAGGCTTGGGCCGGACACAAGAGCTTTGTACCGAAGGTGAAGTCGGATGACGACTCGCCGCCTGACGGCGGTGCCGGCTCTCACGAGAACTGGCATGGCGAGAAGCGTAGCAACGACACGCATGAGTCCAGCACGGACAGTCAGGCCCGGCTGTTTCGCAAGAGTCGTGGCACGGGCGCGATGCTTTGCTACATGGGGCACGTGCTGACTGATAACCGACACGGCCTCGTGGTGAACGCACAGGTGACGCAGGCTAATGGCACAGCCGAGCGGGACACAGCAGCCGAAATGCTTGCGGACGCCGCGCAGTTTGCCGATACGTCGATTACGGTAGGTGCAGACAAGAACTACGACACGGCCGGCTTCGTGGCGACGTGCCGCGCACACGGCGTGACGCCACATGTTGCGCAAAACAATGGCCGCGCGGGTGGCTCCGCCATCGACGGACGCACAACGCGCTGGGCCGGCTATGCGGTCAGTCAGCGCAAGCGCAAATGCATTGAGCAGGTCTTTGGCTGGAGCAAGACGGTTGGAAGAATTCGGCAGGCGATGTTTCGGGGCCTGCAACGAGTTGACCAGATCTTCCTGTTGACTCAGGCGGCCTACAACCTGACTCGCATGCGCACGCTCGCCGCGAAAGCGGCATAGGAGCGACAGGCAGCGAGGGAATGGCATTGCATCCACTTGAATGAAAGGCTTCGAGCATTAAACCGACATCAATCAAATCGGCGCAGCGACTCAATGAAACGAAGTGCTCAAAGCCGGCAAGGTGTTTTTCAACAGCCTGCTAGGGTCTGTTCACACTATTTGAGCCCATCGACAATGAGGGCGAAATTGATGAAGGCAAGGAACATCACGTCCAGCTTGTCGAAGCGGGAAAAGATGCGGCGAAAGCCTTTGAGGCGGCGAAACAGGCGTTCCACTTCGTTTCTGCGCTTGTACATTTCGCGATCGTATTCCCACGGTTCAAGCCGGTTGCTTTTCGGCGGAACAACTGGAATGAAACCCAGGTCGAGCGCGAGTTGTCGCGTCTCATCGCCTTCATACGCCTTGTCCATCAGCAGATGCAGTGGCCTATTGGGCGAGCCAAGGCTTTGCAATAGGGCTCGCCCCTCTGGCGCATCACCCGCCTGACCAGGAGACAGGGCGAACGTTATGGCTGTTCGAGCATCCGCGGCAACCATATGAATCTTGGTGGTCCATCCACCTCGGGATTTTCCGATTGCTTGAGGTCCGTTTTTTTTAATGCACCGGTGCCGTCAGGATGAACCTTTACCATTGTGCTATCCAGCGAGACTGCCTCGATCCTGATGCGAACGATCTGCTCACGCTGCAATTCGGTGAAAACACGATCCAGCACGCCATTCCTGGACCAGCGGTTCATTCGCGTGTAGATCGTGTGCCATCGGCCAAAACGCTTGGGCAGTCCCCGCCATTTGCAGCCGTGCTCGGCCACATAAAGAATCGCATTGAGCACCTGCAGGTTTGTCAGGCTGACATTGCCGCGCTGTCGCGGCAGGCAATGCTCAATCCGCTGATATTGGGCTTCAGTGATTTCCATCACCGAAGTATACGATCAAATACGTTTGGAACATCCCCAACGGCGGAACCTGTGTGGACGCGAAAAAGGACAGATGGAGATTGACCGCTTGTTTTTACGACAAGGCTTTCGACAACGCTGCTCATGCAGAAGGATTTCTCCAATACGGCTCACTGTCCCAAGAGAATAAAGAAATGGTTGGGGAAGACCTTCCTGACAATGCACTTGTCTATGTCAGCGGAAACTGGACCTATCCAACCCACAACATCGAAATCGGTGATTTCGATGTTTATGAAGCGGATCGTGCACTGTGTCATGATGCTCCCCCCCCCTTTCGGGGCCGGATCAAGGCGACGATTGCTATTTCTCCGCTGCTCGTTATAAACCAACAGGTTCGAGCTCAACTGCCACTTTTATCTCGACAAGATACTTGAAGTCTGGCGATCAATCCAAGCAAATATTTTGGGTTCGCTAATTTATAAGGTCTATTAAGTTTCTGCCGCAATCACACTAGAAATGTAATTATTTAACTCTCCAACTGAGGTTCTCATGCGTCCAGTTGTTCTAGTAGGTCATCGTCATTCCTGTCCTGTCCACGGTATGGGAACTGTCATTAGTGGCACAGCCGGGGTGACGGTCAGCGGCCGTCAAGTAGCTCGTATTGGTGACACCACCAGTTGCGGTGCGATCATCGCCACTGGTTCCTCTGCTACTTTTGGCGGTAGCGGTGTCGCCCGGAAGGGCGACACAACCAGTCACGGTGGCACGCTAATAGAGGGTGACGACGGTTGGGTCATTGACCTGCCCCAGCAAACAGTGCCAGCCGGAACCTAGTAAAGTTCGTTTTCGGAGAAGGAGACGAACATGAAGACGCGCTTTACGGAAGAGCAAATCATCGGGTATCTGAAGGAAGCCGAGGCTGGCATGCCGGTCAAGGACCTGTGCAGGAAGCACGGATTCAGTGACGCATCGTTCTACACCTGGCGTGCGAAGTTCGGCGGCATGGAGGTATCGGAAGCCCGCCGGCTCAAGGACTTGGAGAGCGAGAACGCGCGGCTCAAGAAGCTACTGGCTGACGCGATGCTCGACATGGAGGCGCTCAAGGTGGTCATGAAGGGAAAGCACTGAGCCCACAAGCCAAGCGCGAAGCAGTGGTGGCGATTCGGGAGACGGTCAATATCTCCGAACGCCGCGCCTGCCGGCTTGTCGGGCTTTCTCGCAGCGTGCTGCATTACGAAGCGAAGCCAGATGTCGAGAATGCGGCGTTGGCGGCGCGCCTGGTCGAACTGGCTCATGAGCGTCGTCGGTTTTGGCTACCGCCGACTACATGCACTGGTAGAGCGCGAAGGCATTCGCGCGAACCATAAGCGCGTGCATCGCCTATATCGTGAGGCGGGATTGGCTGTGCAACGTCGTCGCCGACGCCACGGCGTGATGATTGAACGCGAGCAGTTGAGTTTGCCGAGCGCGCCGAACGAGGTCTGGTCAATCCACTTCGTCATGGATGCACTCTCGAATGGGCGCCGCCTGAAGTGCTTGACCATCGTCGATGACTTCACAAAGGAGTCAGTCGATATCATCGTCGACCATAGCATTTCGGGCTTGTATGTCGCTCGGGCATTGGACCGCGCTGCTCGCTTCCGTGGCTATCCAAAGGCTGTGCGAACGGACCAGGGGCCTGAATTTACGAGCCGGGCACTCGATGTTCGTTGAGGCATTCATCACGAAACTTGCCGTTGAATGACTCGATGTATGCATTCTGCGTCGGCTTGCCGGGCTGAATCAATTTCAGGCGGCCCGACACAAACATCTCGATCAATTCCCGGCGCCGCAGATCGAGCTGGAAGACAAGCCTGTGACGTCTCTGGACATCGCAGGACATCCTTCAGGCGAGATTGACGCACGAAAGATGGCAGAGATCGCCAGCGCCTACCAGTACAAGCCGGCCGGGCTCGGCGTTACCGGGCGGGCATGGGCACCGAGGCTACAGAACGCGAGTACGTACGACGAGGCGTGGCTGAAGAAACTCTGGCCATACCTGCCGAAGGATTTTGATTTTCGGTACTGGAACGGCGCGCCCGCTGACCAGCAGATATCGTGGCCGAGTTCGGATCTCAGACTGGACCTGATGAATCTAGCGGCGCCTGAGCACACGTTTTCCGGGCGCCTCAGCGCGCGTCTGCCAGGGCACCGTGCCGTCTTCGCCCTACGCTACGCGAGCGGGGCCACTATGCCGGTAACAACGCACCTCGATACGGTTCTGATCGACGCCGAGGAAATGCAGGTGATGCTGACATGGCGCGCGGTATTCCCGCGGACACCTGAAGTACGGGTTTGTGAAGCTCGCTTCGAGACCGATCCTGCAGCACCGCAACTGAGGCTCAATCGGGATGGCTTGTCGACGAAACAGGAGGCGGTGTGGCAGACAAATTAATGGCGCGGCAGGACGGTGATTGGACTGCTGTCTATCTGATGCCCGATGTCTGCAAAACCCCGATGGGCGGCAGCACGCCCCCCAGTGCCCTATCCGGTCACTGCGACCCTTGGCAGGCGTTAGCAGTGGCACGGTTGGCGCCCAGTGCTGGCCGAAAGAGAAGAGCAGCACTCTGCGAGTCAATGTCAGGACATACCGGAGGCGCTGCTGCCCGAGTCTTTGAAACGGGCAACCCCTGGCGAATCAATCGTCTCGTCGACGGGAAGATCGCATTGGCGCAGCGTGCTTGATCGTCGTTGCCCAGGTCGGCGCGATTACACCGCCGCCTTTGCGGCGGCGGGGTCATGAGAAGGGCAAGACGTACTGGGTTTAAAGGGACGCGCTCGACGGTCGTCCGGCCGGGGTCAGCGACTGCGCGATCAACGTGAGCCTAGGCGAACTGTTCTCATCCAACCGCGAGGACAACGACTATGCATCAAGTCAATCAGCAATGTCGGGAGCACGGTTGCCCCACTTTCGTCCGCCGGTGCCGACCAGAAGCAAGCAGCAGGATTTTCACAGAAGACGAACAGGACTGCGGCGCTGCAAAAATCCGGAAGCGGCACCGATGATAACTAGAGTTAGCGGCACTGCGTTTATCACCGTTTGATGTAATGTTTGTCGGTGAATTTGAGGCAAACGCCGGGATTCCGGAGGCCAGGTACGCGCGACGCAGCACGCGTCGAGCCGCTGTCTCGTCGCGCGCTGCGTCGGTCCATGAATCAAGCGCCGTCAGCTGCCCGAGAAAACCGGGCCCTGTCCACCCGGTGTGAATTGCTGGAATGCCTCGCTGTGCGACGGAGCCGGCGCCGCTTGTGGCCGCGCCGCTGAAGCCGGTGCGGGCTCGCGTAGCGTAAGTGCGCTGTCCGCGGTGATCGGCACGCTGGGCTTGGCGAGCAGTTCGGTCTTTCGCATCGATCCCACTGATGTGCCGAAGTAGTAGCCGATGATGCTGATCCACGCCGTACCCAAAGCTCCGACGACGACGTTGACGAGATCCTTGTTCGTGCCCGGCATCGGCTGGAAGGCCATCAGCAGCAGAATGCCGAAGAAGCCGGCGGTGACCGCCATCGCAAGGACCTTGGGTACCCAGTCCTTGTTGCTGATTCCCATTGCGCGCGCGTCGGCACGATCGGCGGCCTGGATGCGCGCCATATCGCTTTCATGCGCGAGGCTCGCCTGGGCGGCAGTGACCATCAACTGTTGCAGTTGCAACGCGTTTGCGTTCTCGGCTTGCCGGACCTTCTCGAGTGCGCTGGGATCGTTCAACGCGAGTTCCACGACGCCGGGGTCGCTCGGCGTGCCGAGCGCATGCGAAATGATTGCGGCGGCGGCGGTCACGCCCACTCCGATCGGACCACCCACGAGGCCGGCGAGAAGCGGTGCGCTGCTGCCGATGTTCGACGCTACTTTAGACCAGTCCATTATGCTGCTCCCAGGAGAAGATTAGCGGCCATTCTTTCGGTCCATCCACGGCTGAAATTGGGCCATGCATGCAGGTTGCGCAGGTAACGCAAGCGATAAGCGGCGAAGCGCATGACAAACTTCAGCGGGTCCGCGCTTTTGACTGCATCGAGTGTGTCCGGGCCGAACTTGCCGTCTTCCTTCGCACCGGAAGCTTTTTGCATCCACAACACCACCAGGCCGCCGTTGTAATTGGCGTCGAAGATCTGGAAGGCAACGCGCGGGTCGAGTTCGTCGAGATGCAGCGGGTCCCAGTACTTCTGTTTGGCGATCTGTTTAGCGGTATCGAGCGGCAGGTCTTTCATGGCGCCGGCATAGCCCGCACTGCGTGCCACACGCGCCGTGACTCCCCACATCGTTTCACCGCCAGGGTCATGCGGATTGAAGGAGTAACCGCCCTCACTGCCAATCAGAGCCCTGAACGCATCTTCGAAACCGTCCATCGTACATCTCCTCTTCAACCAGGTGTGTTACTGCAACGGGTAGGTACTGCGGGACTAAGCCATCTCCATGGCTGGGTATTCGTTACGCGGTTTGCAACGCAAGCGCGGCGGGCGGAATCGCCACAGGCCTGACTCCGTCATTGGGCTTCGACGCGTCTGGGCGATTGCCTTCCTGCGCCGCTCTGGCAAGCCGCGCCAGATGACTTTCGCGCACCGACAAAGTCCCCGCGTCGAGTTGCAACGCTTGAGCGTATTTGCGCGATGCGCCGGACAGATCGCCTTTGCGATCCAGTGCCCGGCCCCATTCCGCGTAGGAGGGCGCTAGATCTGGGCGCAGTGCGACGGCGCGCGAGAGTTTTTCGATGGCTTCGTCGTAGCGGCCGACAGTGACTAGTGCTTCGCCCCAATCGTGCAGGTTGTCGACAAAGTCTGACTTCATTCTGTCTGCCTGCTTGAACGCATCTAGTGCTTCGGAATAGCGACGCGCATGCAACAGCACGTCGCCGAGAAGACGCAAATTTTCCGCTGTCTTCGATTTCTCGCTCGCGCCGGCTCGCAAGGCGTCGAGTGCGTCGTCGATGCGATGCTGCTGTTCGAGTGCAATGCCAAGGCTTGCGTGCAGCACTGCTGAATGCTGGTACACGGTCAGCGCTTCGCGTGTCTGCTGCTCAGCCTCTTTGGACAGCCCCTGATCGGCAAGCAGCCACGCTTTGCCGGCGAGCGCCCATTCGCCTTGCTCGGAGGCGGGCAGTGCGAGCACTTCGTCGTAGATCGCGACGATCTCGCCGTAGTCGCATTGCGCGAGCGAACACTTGGTTTTCTGCACTTGCGAGTAGAGATGACTGGCGAGAATATTCGGCTCCGCAAGACGCATGGCTTTGACTGCAATGTCGTGCACGAACTTCTCCAGATCGCGTCCTTCGAACCACACCGTGCTTTCGCGGGAATTAAACGGACCGCCTTCAATCTGCACATGCGCCACGTAAGAATCCGCGCGGTCGTTGACCTTTGTGATGCCGACATGAACGACTACGTCCGTGCGGTTGATGACGCCTTTGATGAAGCGCACGGTAGTTGCATACGACATCTCCTGACCGGGGATCTGAATGTCCGGTTGTGCGTCATTGTCTGTCATCGTGTCGTGCGGAATCGACTCGGCGTCCTGACCGATCGCTCGCATCGAAGACATGATGCGTTCCGCGAGAAAGCTCGACGTATAGCCGCGTTCCACCAGCGACTGCGGCGTTTCCACGGGCGGCACCAGCAATTGCCGCGTGAGTACGCCGCGCACGACAAGGCAGAAAAAACCGATGGTGAGCACCGCGAAAACCCACGGCAAGACATACGGCCACAATTGTTTCGGGCCTCGTCCGATAAAGCCGGCGGCCCGCAATCCGAGCGGCACGAACCCCACCGAGAAGTCGCGCCTTGCCCTATGGCGCTTTGAACGGCCATCCACGCGAAAAGTCCGGCGTCGCCAGTTCACTGCCCGACGTTGGCTCTGCACACTCGACATGACGCACCTCGATTCAACCGATGTTGGTAAGTGCACGACTGGGTATCTATCACGCATCGACCGTGCCATTGTGCACAGCGCCTTATGTGGCGGGCGTGGAGAGGACGGCGCTGCATGCGAGCGCGGAATTGTGTTGCGCGGTGGCCAACGAATGTTGCGCGTGAGTTTGCTGATGGGAGACAGGCAGCGGGAGGAGGCGGGAAGAGGTGTTTTGATTGAACACAGTATCCGTGCTGTCACCCGACGGGACGGATACGGTGTCATGCATGCAACGAAGCCAGGAGCGAATGTTCAACTTGGCGCGCGGCTTCCGTGCCACGCAGTTCAGTTCCCTCCCTTGAACAGTTCTGACCGGCGCGCTGCTTCGCCGCTTTTCCGCGATTGAACGAGTTGCCGGTAGACGCCCGCCCCGCGTGAGTCCTCGTGCTTTTGCCGGACCGCCGGACATCGAAATGGTGGAGGGTTGAACGGTCAGCGATATGCTGGTTTGAAAGATGTCTTCGGCCGGATTAGCGCGATCGAAGTTAGCGATCTTGAGATCGGACGCATCATTGCTTCAAATGGACATGTGTCGGCAGGCCGGCGCTGGCTAGCGGATGTAACTGAACGCCCATAAATTCGATAGGAAAAGGAATCCTAACTGAACATTGCGCAGCAAGAGTGATTGGTTTCACGAAACGGTAGCCGGTAAAAGCCAGGGTTAGTCTCCCCAGCTTTTGCACGCTTGCTGCGGGCAGTGAATAATCTGCAGAGCAGCAGAGCAGCAGAGCAGCAGAGCAGCAGAGCAGCAGAGCAGCAGAGCAGCAGAGCAGCAGAGCAGCAGAGCGACGAGCTGTGCATTGGAGCGCGAAAAATACCCGCTCCAGCACTGCTTCAGATCCATCAATGTCTTCGGGTCGCGATAGCCGTTGCGCTCAGCGGTCGATCCATTCGCAGAGGGTTGCATCACGCCGCAAGGTCCTCGTGCCCGTTTGACAATCTCGCAAAGCGCGCAGCTTAGGCATACTGCGCATGCTCCAGGTCAGACAGAAGCGATGGCCCAGTCGGTTTCCAGCTGAGCCGCGTTTGGGTCAGCGCGCTGGAGGCGGGCATGTCCATTCCGACGAACATACCCATCCAGTCGAAGTGAGCTTGCGCCTCCCCGGCAGGTATGGACACGACGGGCAGGCCGAGGCCTCGTCCGAGCGCTTCTGCAATGTCGCGGCTGCTGACGCCTTCTTCGCCCACCGCGTGATACCGCGCGCCCGGTTCCGCTTTTTCGATAGCGAGCCGGTAGAGCTTCACGACGTCGGATAGATGGCCCGCGGGCCAACGGTTGCGTCCTTCGCCGACATACGCGACAGCGTCTTTTTCGCGAGCGATCGCGATGAGCGGCGTAATCAGCCCCTGCTTGCGCGAGTCGTGCACCTGCGGCAGGCGCAGCACGGACACGTTGACGCCGGCGTCCAGCAGCGCCTGTCCCGCGAGTTCCGAGCCGATGCGCGGATTCGGATGGCTCACGTTAAACACGTCCTCGCGAGCGGGTTCGCCGTGCTCGCCGCTGCCCACGCCCGTGCCCGAGGTGATGAGCAGGGGCCGGTCCGAGCCGCGCAGCGCGGAACCGAGCGCGGCGATCGCGTGTTTGTCCTTCTCGCAGTTTTCCTGGAAGCGTGAGAAGTCGTGGTCGAACGCGAGGTGTATCACCGCGTCGGCGTTCGCGGCGCCACGTCTGAGGCTGTCCACATCTTCGAGCGTGCCATGATGCGGCTGGGCGCCCGCCTGCCGGAGGGCGTATGCACCGGCGTCGGAACGGGTCATGCCGATGACTTCGTGCCCGGCGCGAATCAGCTCAGGGACAAGGGCCGAGCCGATGAATCCCGTCGCACCCGTCAAGAAAATGCGCATTGCTAACTCCCGTCTCCCGTCTGGTGTTGATCTGCGCACTATCTGTCGATTTTTTATTCCGTTAAAGTAGTGACGTTATCATGGTAAAACCAGTAACAGGATGCTCATGCCTGTCAGTCTGCCTGCATCGCTCGGCGATTTTCTGAAGAGCCGCCGCGCCCGGCTCGACCCCGCAAGCTTTGGCTTTTCGGGGCGCCGCCGAACGCCGGGACTGCGCCGCGAAGAAGTGGCTCAACGCGCGAATATCAGCCCCACCTGGTACACATGGCTTGAACAGGGACGCGGAGGGGCACCATCTGCCAGCGTGCTGGAACGCATTGCCAGCGCGCTGATGCTGACGGACGCCGAGCGCGAACATCTTTTCCTGCTCGCGTTGGGCAGGCCGCCCGAAGTGCGATATAGGGCTGTCAGCTACGTCAATCCGCGGTTGCAGCGCTTTCTCGATTCGCTGGCATCCAGTCCTGCCATCGTCAAGAACCCGGTGTGGGACGTAGTCGCGTGGAATCGCGCGGCCACCGTCGTGCTGACCGATTACGGCGCGCTGCCGCCCGACGGGCGCAACCTGTTGCGCTTCCTGTTCACTGATCCGCATGTGCGTGCGAAGCAACACGACTGGCACAGCGTCGCACGCTTTGTGGTGGGCGCGTTCAGAGCCGATGTCGCGCGAGCCGGGCTTGTTTCGGAGGCGGGTGCACTCGTCGAGGAACTCTGCAGCCGCAGTGCCGAATTCGAAGCTCTGTGGCGTGAGAACGGCTTGCACAACCATGCCGATGGCGGCGTGAAACGTCTATCGCATCCCACGCTAGGGCCGATCGAACTCGAGTATTCGGCGTTCTCGGTGGATGGCCGGCCCGACCTGGGCCTGATCGTTTATACGCCTTTGGATGCCGCCACGGCACAGCGTATCAAAGCGCTCGCGGAAAACGCGCCGCAAGCTGCTCAGGGCGCAGAAGCCGCATAAGCCGCTCAGAGCGCTGCCCGGACGCGCGCCGCTGCGTCGTCGGCGTAGACGGACTTGCCCGTCGCCTGCGCAATGCTATTGACTCGGCGCTGCGGCCCGGCTCGGCGCACCGCAGATCGCACTGCATCGGCCCGGTAAATTACGGGGCTTCAACGGGTACGGCCTTCTCGCGCATCTTTGCGACGTCGGCGGCTGAGCAGGTCCGCCGTGGTTGCCCCAATTGCACGGCTTCAAGCGAATTCGGTCGCTAAGCAACGGCCAACCGTCAAACCCGTGGTCTTGAACGGCCGGGGACTTCAACCGTTCTGGGTTCCAGCTTTATCTGCGTCAAGTCTCGCCGCAGTGCCTTCCGTGTTCACGGAAGACCCGGGGAGAGCGCGGGCGGGTGCGACTTAGCGGGTCAAGAATGTCCTTCAGAAGCGTACGCACGAGCCGATACCCGTGCAAGGTAAGTGGCTAAGGCAGTTGGTGCGCGGGTACTTTGCGCATCACGCGGTTCCAGCGAACTCCGCTCGAGACGTTTCGTTACGACGTTGTGCACCTCTGGCGGCGAACGCTGAATCGATGCAGTCGGAAGAACATGGGAACGAATAACGCGATCGCTAATACCTTGCTCCCACGCCTTCGAATCCTTCATCCGTGGACCGACCTTCGCTTTGCCGTCGAACACCCGAGGCAAGAGCCCGGTGCTTGAATCTCGCACGCCGGCATCTGCGCGGCGGTGCGCCGTAATCGGCCTGCCTACGCGATTTGCCTTATGCCGTCCGACATCCGAACGTTCCAGCGATCGAAAACCGGTCATTGACCTTCCTCTGCGGCGTGCAACCCGACGGTCGCCTCCTTCCCGTCAATTTTGTGGGCACCCTTGCTGGATAGGCCTGAGCCTGCACCGAGCCCTCGCATGGCATAGCAGTTGCAAAGTTCGCCGCGAGCCGTCGCATGAGACGTGGCTAGCAAGTTCGGCCAGCTTATTTCGGCTCCCGACAAATCCGACTACTGGAGACAAGCATATGGAAGGGCATTCCCAAGTCCAGGTGCTGGGCATCGATGCAGGCGGGACGATGACCGACACTTTCTTCGTGCGCGACGACGGACGGTTCGTCGTGGGCAAGGCGCAGAGCAATCCTGAGGACGAGTCGCTCGCGATCTTCAATTCATCGCAGGATGCGCTGGCTCACTGGACACGCGATGTCGACGACGTCTATCCCCAACTCGTCACATGCGTCTATTCCGGCACAGCAATGCTAAATCGCGTCGTACAGCGCAAAGGCCTCGACGTCGGCCTTCTGGTGAACAAAGGCTTCGAGCATGTTCACTCCATGGGCCGGGCGATCCAGAGTTACCTCGGCTATGCGCTGGAGGAACGGATTCACCTGAACACGCACCGCTACGACGAGCCGCTCGTGCCTCTGTCGCGCACTCGCGGCGTCACCGAGCGCACCGACGTCCAGGGCGATATCGTCATTCCGCTGCGTGAAGGCGAGGTGCGGCAGGCGACGCGGGAACTCGTCGCATCCGGGTCAAAGGCAATCGTCATCTGTCTGCTTCAATCGCACAAGAACGGAACGAGCGAGCAGCAGGCGCGCGACCTGGTGCGGGACGAACTCAAGGCATTAGGTGTCGATATCCCAGTATTCGCTTCCGTGGACTACTATCCGCAGCGCAAGGAAAGCCACCGGATGAACACGACGGTGCTCGAAGCCTATGCGGCCGAGCCGTCGCGGCAAACCCTGAAGAAGGTCAGCGACCGCTTCCGCAAGCACGGCGCGAAGTTCGACCTGCGCGTCATGGCGACACACGGCGGCACGATCAGCTGGAAAGCGAAGGAACTCGCGCGCACCATCGTGTCGGGTCCGATCGGCGGTGTGATCGGCTCGAAACTGCTCGGCGAAGCGCTCGGCTACGACAACATCGCATGTTCGGATATCGGCGGCACATCGTTCGACATGGCGCTGATCACAAAGGGCAACTTCGCGATCGCATCGGACCCGGACATGGCGCGCCTCGTCCTGTCGCTGCCGCTCGTGACGATGGATTCGGTTGGTGCAGGCGCAGGCAGCTTCGTCCGGCTCGATCCGTACAGCGGTGCAATCAAGCTCGGACCGGACAGTGCGGGGTACCGCGTCGGCACCTGCTGGCCCGACAGTGGACTGACGACAGTCTCGGTGTCCGATTGTCACGTCGTGCTCGGCTATCTGAACCCCGATAACTTCCTCGGCGGACAAATCAAGCTCGACGTGAGCCGGGCTCGCGAGCATATCAAGACTCAGGTTGCTGATCCGCTCGGGCTCTCCGTCGAAGATGCAGCCGCGGGTGTCATCGAACTGCTCGATCTGCAATTGCGCGAGTATCTGCGCTCGAACGTGAGCGCGAAGGGCTATAACCCGACGGAGTTTGTGTGCTTCTCATATGGCGGTGCGGGTCCTGTTCATACATACGGCTACACGGAAGGCCTGGGTTTCAAGGACGTCGTGGTGCCCGCATGGGCCGCCGGCTTCTCGGCATTCGGCTGCGCCTGCGCGGACTTCGAATACCGCTACGACAAGAGTGTCGACCTGGCGCTGCCACAGTCCGCCCCGGACGATGACAAAACCGGCGCTGCGCAAACGATCCAGAAAGCGTGGTCAGAGCTCGCCGCGAAGGTCATCGAGGAATTCCGCATCAACGGGTTTAGCGAAAAGGACGTGATTCTGCGTCCGGGCTTCCGGATGCAGTACATGGGTCAGCTAAACGACCTCGAGATTGAATCGCCGGTTGCTGGCGCATCCAGCGCGCAGGACTGGGACCGTATCGTCGAAGCATTCGAAGATACATATGGGCGTGTCTATGCGAGTGCCGCACGTTCTCCGGAGCTGGGCTTCTCCGTCACTGGCGCAATCATGCGCGGCATGGTGGTCACGCAAAAACCCGTGCTGCCTGAAGACCCCGAAGGCGGTCCGACTCCGCCCCAGGAAGCGCGGGTCGGCACTCGCAAGCTGTATCGGCACAAGCAATGGCACGATGCGCAGTTGTGGAAGATGGAGGCGCTCAAGCCCGGCAACGAGATCACCGGGCCCGCCATCATCGAATCCGATGCAACGACGTTCGTCGTGCCGAAAGGATTTGCTACGACCCTCGACAAGCACCGCCTCTTCCATCTCAGAGAAGTCAAGTAAGTACGCAAGGAGACATGCGATGAACATGATGTCCAGTCAGGAAGTCGGCTTTGCCGATCTGCTGAAGAACGGTCAGACGCTCAAGCAGTTCCGCGATGCAATCATCGCGCGCACGGCGCAGAGCGGGCACTACAACGGCCTCGAACGGCTCGAATTGCGCGAGAGCGATCCCATCCGCTACGAGAAGATGTTTTCGAAGCTGCGCGGCGGACTTGTGCACGCACGCGAAACCGCAAAGAAAATTGCCGCAAGTCCAATTGTCGAACAGGAAGGTGAATTGTGCTTCACGCTGTACAACGCGGCGGGCGACTGCGTGCTCACGTCGACCGGGATTATCATCCACGTCGGCACGATGGGCGCGGCGATCAAATACATGATCGAAAACAATTGGGAGGCCAACCCCGGCATCCATCCCGGTGACATGTTCACCAATAACGACTGCTCGATCGGCAATGTTCACCCGTGCGACATCGCGACGATCGTGCCGATCTTCTCGGGCGGCAAGCTGGTCGGCTGGGTGGGCGGCGTGACTCACGTCATCGACACGGGCGCGGTGACACCGGGCTCGATGTCGACGGGTCAGGTGCAGCGTTTCGGCGACGGCTACATGATCACTTGCCGAAAAACAGGTGTGAACGACACGCCGCTGCGCGACTGGTTGCACGAAAGCCAGCGCTCAGTGCGCACGCCGAAGTACTGGATTCTCGACGAGCGCACGCGTATCGCAGGGTGTCACATGATCCGCGACCTGATCGAAGAAGTGATCGAGGACGAGGGGCTAGACGCTTACGAGAAGTTCAGCTACGAGGTCATTGAGGAAGGGCGTCGAGGCCTGCAGACCCGCATCAAGGCGATGACGCTGCCCGGCAAGTATCGCAAGGTCGCCTTCGTCGACGTGCCGTATAACCATCCCGATGTGCAGACCTCGTCGGCGTTCGCGAAGCTCGATTCGATCATGCACTCGCCGGTGGAAATGGAAATCCGCAAGGACGGCTCATGGCGTCTGGACTTCGACGGCGCGAGCCGCTGGGGCTGGCACTCGTACAACGCGCATCAGGTCGCGTTCACGAGCGGCATCTGGGTGATGATGACGCAGACGCTCGTGCCCACGCAGCGCATCAACGACGGCGCATATTACGGCACGGAATTCCATCTGCCCAAGGGCGCATGGATGAACCCTGACGACCGCCGCACGGGGCACGCGTATGCGTGGCACTTTCTGGTTTCAGGCTGGAGCGCGATGTGGCGCGGCCTGTCGCAGGCGTACTTCAGCCGCGGCTATCTGGAAGAGGTCAACGCGGGGAACGCGAATACGTCGAACTGGCTCCAGGGCGGCGGCATCAACCAGGACGGCGACATTCACGCCGTCAACAGTTTCGAGGCGTCGTCGTGCGGTACGGGTGCTTGCGCGATCAAGGATGGCCTCAACCATGCCGCTGCGATCTGGAATCCCGAAGGGGACATGGGCGACATCGAAATCTGGGAGATGGCCGAACCGCTGCTGTATCTCGGCCGCAATGTGAAGGCGAATTCGGGCGGCTATGGCAAATACCGTGGCGGATGCGGATTCGAAACGCTGCGGATGGTCTGGAAGGCGCAGGACTGGACCATGTTCTTCATGGGCAACGGCTACATGAACAGCGACTGGGGCCTGATGGGCGGCTATCCGCCCGCCACCGGCTACCGTTTCGAGGCACACCGCACAGGATTGAAGGAACGGATCGCGTTGGGCGAAAGTCTGCCGCTCGGCGGAGACACGAATCCCGATTTCCCCGACTACGAGAACCATCTGAATGCGGGATCGGTCGTCAAGCGCGACCAGCAGTGCATGACCACGGAGGATTGCTACAGCAACTACGACCTGTATCTGAACTACCTGCGAGGCGGACCGGGCTTCGGCGACCCGCTTGACCGCGAGACGGAAGCGATCGAGCGCGACCTGAACAATGCGCTGCTGTTGCCTGAGTATGCGCAGAAGGTCTATGGCGCGGTTGCGACGAAGGATACGCATGGTGTGTGGAAAGTCGATGCGAAAGAGACGGCGCTCCTGCGCGTCGAGATACGCAACCAGCGCCTCGCGCGCTCGCAACCCACCCGCGAATGGATGAAGGGCGAACGCGAGCGCATCCTTGTCAAGCACGCGTCGACCCAGGTGAGGCATATGTTCGCGACGAGCTTCGGCCTGTCGAAGAAGTTCGAGCAGCAGTTCCGCGCATTCTGGGAACTGCCTGATTCGTGGACGCTCGTCGAAGATGAACTGGACGTGCCGACGTACGGCTCGAAGTTCCGCATGGACCTTTCGAAGATGCCGGACGTCAATACCGTCGTGCTGGTCGAAGAGTAAGGTCGCACGATCCACCGAAATCATCAGAGAGGCTTGAGATGTCTACTTACACGAAGGAACAGGTCAGGAACATGGTCGAGGGCAAGCTCGACTGGGACACGACGTTGCGCATGCTCTCGATGCCCAAGGACAGCGAGCGTTTCCAGATGTACATCGACGCGCTACAGCAGAAGATGGGCTGGAAGGATCGGATTGTGCTGCCGCTCGCGCCGCATCTGTACATCGTGCAGCAGTCGGCGACGAAGAAGTGGGTGACGCAATGCGACTGCGGTCATGTGTTCTGCGATTACCGCGAGAACTGGAAGCTGCACGCCAACATATTCGTGCGCGAGTCCGAAGAGGCGATGGATGAAGTGTATCCGCGCCTGATGGCGCCCGACACGCAATGGCAGGTGTACCGCGAGTACTATTGTCCGACGTGCGGGACGATGCACGACGTGGAAGCGCCCACGCCGTGGTACCCGGTGATCCATGACTTCGAGCCGGATATCGACGCCTTCTACACGGAGTGGGTGAAGCTGCCCGTTCCCGAGCGCGTCGATCAGTCTGCGGTTTGATACGTCGAGGCCGCCCGCTGTTGGCGGCCTTTTCGGCGCGTCCCAATGCAGGGCGTTCGATTTCCGGCCGTTCGATTTTCGGACGGCCGGATTGTTTTCGGGCGTCCCTTGCAGCGTCGAAGCGGTGGCAATGGGGAGGGCGGTTGGCGCAGGCATTGCTTTTCACAGACTGCCGGGAACTCGACGGCGGCCAGTATCGGAGTACGATTGCACACATGGTGGAACTAGCGGACCGCCATGGCAGGGCATCCTGAAAGACTTAATGAAAAGGCCGATTGCACGGCCTCGCGGTTCGCATCGATGTGAGCCGTCAGGAGACACGCATGCAACAGACAGGTACGCCGATGGACTGGTTTTCCAGTCCGCAGCACGACGCCAGCATCATGGCAGCATGGGAGCATCTGGTAGGCGGAGGCGAATGGCATTCCGCGGACGTGCGCAGTGTGGTCGACGATTCCTGGCAGCGCTGCCTCGTAGGCCATGTCAATCCGGGTGTCGACAGGGCGCCGCCGGCCGTCGCTGAGACCCAGTTGATGCAGTGGCGGGACGCCAATGCCCGGCTTGTCAGCGCGAGCCTCCCACTGATGCAGCAAACGCGCGAATTGCTATCGCAGACGGGCACGGTGATGCTGCTCGCCGATCCGGACGGACTGATCCTTCAACATGAAGGCGACATGCGCATCCTGGAACCGGCGAGCGAAGTCGGACTGGTACCCGGCTGTAACTGGACTGAACTGAACTGCGGCACCAACGCAATAGGGACCGCGCTCACGCTGAAGCAGGCTGTGCAGATCCACGGCGCCGAACATTTTTGCGCCGGCATCAAGCGCTGGACCTGTTCTGCAACGGTGATTCGCGATCCGATGGATGGCCATGTGCTTGGCGTAATCGACGTGTCCGGCCTCGCGGACACATACAGCCGGTACAGCCTTGCGTTGACGGTATCGCTGGCGGGACGGATCGAAAGCCGTCTGGCGAAGGATGCGATGGAGCGGCGCCTCCGTCTGCTTGATCGCTGTGCATCCGGGTTCGGCTCACATGCCTCTGACGCGATGCTCGTTATCGACGACAAAGGTCGGCTCGTCAAGGCGAACCCCCAGGTCGTGCCGACGCTGCGTCGCCTTGGCTTCGATGTGAATCTCGATGCGGGTTTCGTCTTGCCCGGACTGGACACGACAGCCGATCATCCACTGACTGCGAATGCGCCGCCCTGGTTGCACTATGCGAAGGTCGAAACGCTGCGCGAAGGCTCTACGGTGTTGGGTTTCGTGGTCGTGATACCTGGGACGGGCAATGTGCGCGGCGCGATTTCACCATCAGGTGGGCGAGACAAGCTGCGCAGCGTGCACAGCGGGGCCGGCGCGTTCGAGCGCATTATCGGCGACAGCCGCACGTTGCGCGCGGCAGTTGACAAGGCGCGGCAACTTGCACCGTCAAAAGTGCCCGTTCTTCTGCTCGGCGATACCGGCGTCGGCAAGGAGCTCTTCGCGCAAGGCATCCATCAGGCAAGCGAGCGTGCTGAAGGGCCGTTTGTCGCGCTCAACTGCGGCGGATTGTCGAGAGACTTGCTGGCGAGCGAACTGTTCGGTTACGCGGAAGGGGCCTTTACGGGCGCGCGCAAGTCGGGGGCGGCCGGTAAGATCGAGGCGGCCGATGGCGGCACGCTTTTCCTCGATGAGATCGGCGAAATGCCACTCGATATCCAGCCGCATCTGCTGCGTGTTCTCCAGGAAAACGAGATTTACCGGCTTGGGGAAAATACACCACGCAAAGTGAATTTCCGGCTCGTCGCCGCCACTCACCGCGACCTCAAAGATGCGATTGCCAAAGGCTCGTTCCGAATGGACCTGTTCTACCGGATTGCGGTGACGACGGTGTCGATACCGAGTCTGCGCGAGCGTGGCGAGGATCTGCCGACGCTCATCTCGTACTGGCTCGGATACCTTTGCGATTGCTACGGGTTGACGCCCAGGTCATTTGACGCGGAAGCGTACGCGTGTATGTTGAAATACGAGTGGCCGGGAAATGTGCGCGAGCTGCGCAATGCGATCGAGGGCGCCTTGCTGCTAGCAGAAGGCACCACCATTACCGTAGAGAAGTTGCCTGTCGAGGTCGCAGCCGCCGCTGCGACAGCGGTCCACCTCGCGCAAGGGGAGATGACCGAACCGGTCATGGCAACGGGCGATTCGCTCAAGACCGCGGAAGCCGAATACATTCGTCGCGCCCTGGCCCGCTGCGGGGGGAACCTGACGCAAGCGGCTGCTCAACTGGGCATCGCCAAGAGCACGCTTTACGAAAAGCTCCGCCGGTACGACCTCATTGCTGCGGTGAGCGATGTGCGCAGGCGCGAGGCGCGAGGGGCGCTTAGGGCCGAGGCGGGGCGCTCCGGATAAACTGTCAGGGTTGACCGGCCCGTTGGCGTTGGAATGGAACTGCCGCCGCGGCTCGTACGAGCAATTGGCGGCCGTTACGATGCCCTTCCGGGTCACGCGGCGCGCGCAAGCACATCTAGTGTCGGACGTTCGATGCCTGGCGGGTACACGCGCCATGATTTATCGCCATGTCGAAAAAAGATGATTTCGAAGGTCATGGAAGGTTGCGATACGCGCACGCATTTGTAGCCGGATCTCGCAGCCATTGTTCGGGGCACTCGTGAGACGTCAATCGAGATGGGCTGTGACGAGCCGAACCATTTCTCCACCTGTCGGCGCAGTGAATATGTATCGTCTTTCATGGTTTGTCTCCGTGCTGCCCTGTTCGGGTTAATGGCCTTGGTTCGGTTGAAGTGTTGAAGGCCAGTGATTTCGTTCCTTTAAAAGCAACTGATGTGCCGATCCGATGCACTTGCGGATGTATCGAGGTGGCGCTATGTGCTGGACTGAAGCAGTATTGCACGGGCAGCTGGATACCGATCCGTGTGGGCATCGCCAATTAGCTTGGCCGCCGCCCACGCTGCTTCACGTTCTCTAATCCGTACGGTTTTCGGTCGTCCGCAAGAAACATCAGTACGATTTGCGGACACTTGACGGCTCTCGGCCACAAGGTCGGTCCAGGTCCCGTCCAATTCGAATATCCAAGGTCTCGTCCGCCCACGCTCAATGGCCGGTCGTCGGCGAGCAGATCGCGGGTGGCATTGCCTCTACGCAGCAGGTTGGGGCCGGTTCGCCCATCTCACAAAGCTGTCAATCAAACGGCTGGTCTACGTCCGGAATCCGCCCGATATCCAGGACGAACATCCCAGCCTTTGCTCGTGGACGGCCTTGGACGACGCGGCGGTTTCAACGGCGTCAATCTGATAAAGGCCGTCACTCGCTTGCAACCCTGGCCCGCGTTGGTGGCGAGACACTGCTAAAAGCAGTTCCCCTGCACTGCACAGATCGCGCTTTCATAAACCCACGCGGGGTGCCACTTCTTCCGGCGCATCCGATTCTGGACGTGCCTCTGATGGCTGATGGGATCACGTGGCGCTTTGGCTCGATGGCGTCTTGCATTGCAGGTTCGACATGCAGCGACGATATTGCGATGGCTATTTGACCCACCGTTCATCCGGGGATTTAAATGCTCCGCGGTGCACTGTAAGTATCTTACCTGCCTGAGTGGAAGTGCAAAGTTTTTGGCCATGGCCGTTAAACCGATGATGTCGTTCCACATAAGGCAGCGACAGTAATAGCAACGGCCGGACTGGCGAATGAATGCGCGGGTGCGTATACGAGCAGAGGACGAAGACATAGGGCGATCGGATAGATAAGAAGATTTCGAATTAGTCGAAACCCGCTCGCCCTTAGAGCATGCACGGGAACCAGTTGAGTTGCTCGACTGGCACCACGTCAGATTCTAAGAATACTGACGATTCAGTGTAACGGTAGCCAACCCCGTAACGCAAGAGCTCGCAACTACATATGCGCGTGAGCGAACAAACGGTAGTCGCCATCTTCGATTCAAGCTTCCAGCCACGCGAACGGAGGTATTCCCTCACGCGTAGGACCTGGATATCGGGCAGGAGTCGGGCCATGATCGGCATCGACTCCAATGCGCGGAAGGACAGTCAAACGTCCGATCCGCACCGTGAAACTGACAGTCACCGACGTGGCACCGTCGTCGCATCCCTCCGCGCAGACTAACACCCAGTTTGCTCGAAAGGACTTGTTGCGACAACATTGCGTCCAGCACGGCGAGCCGTCAATTGACGGTTTATCGCGTGGTCTGCATCGCCATGCCGCGCTCGGTCAAGCTTCTGAGTTCGTCGAGTAGACGCGCGGCTGGTCGTGGCAGTATTCCATCGCGGCGCCGAAACGCTGTCAGTGTTCTGGCCGCACTAATGCCCGGAATAGGCAGTGTCCCCATGATCCCTGCCTTGCTTTCAGAGTCGTACATTGGCTCCGGCATCCAGCTCAGAAACGAACATTCGGCTACCAGACTTTTAAGCACTGTCACCGACCGCGTCTGGACAGCAATATCCGGCATGTCGAGGTTGCGAGAGAGGAACGTCTCTCGCATGTGCTCATAAGGGGCTGTACCTTTGGGAGGGATGGCCCACCGCGCGGTCAACGTGTCGGCAAGAGTGAGCTTAGGTTTCTTGCGCAATGGATGGCCGAAAGCCGCTACCACGAAGCTGTTGTCCTCCCATCGGCAGTCAGGCACGGCCACGATCCCGTCGCTGTCATTGGTAGCCGTACTCAGAGCGAGGTCGATCTCGTAATTGATGAGCCCCTCAGCGAGGCGGTCCCACACGCCTTCAATTATTTCGACGTGCAAGTTGCCCCATTTCCCTAAGACACGATCGATGGCCAAAGGAAGGAAGTGGGCAGCGAGACTGCCTACTGCTCCCACCTTGATCGTTCCTTTGGCGAGTCCGCGCATCGCGTCGATTTCTTCGCGCGCATTTTCTGCCTCGCGCAATAGAAGCTGAGCATGCGGCAGCAAGGCAGCGCCAATGTCCGTCAACTGCATGCCTTTCACGTGCCGCTCAAAGAGCGACGCGCCAACATCTTCCTCCAGGCGCTTGATCGTTCGACTTAGTGCTGGCTGAGTCACATTGAGCAATGCTGCGGCCCTTCCGAGACTACCGGACGACACGATGGTCGTAAAAGCATGCAATTGATGGAGGTTGTAGCTCATGAGTTCGCACAGGTCAATTCGATGCCCGCGAGCGTCAGACCGCAGAACGCGCCAGGACGCATCTCGGGGTGTTCCCTAGGGACACTGGGCTGCAGCATCGACCATCAACGTTAAAAAACCATTCATAAACAGTCCCTTACCTAAACATATGGACTTTCCACCAGTTCTTACCCTTAACCTGAAGGTAAATGGTTTCGCGCAAAAAAGCAATATTCAAGCATGCCTCCGAATTTCATACTCGTTTTACCGAAGAGCAGACGCTCTTGAACGAAAAAGGAATTGCAATGACAGGCAGCGACAAACAAGGCGAAGGAAGCAGTCCGTCGACGCGAGCCACCGTCAGGGACGTTGTCATCGAGCTTGTGCGCGAACTGGGAATGACGTCGATCTTTGCTAACCCTGGATCGACGGAGCTTCCGATGTTTCGTGACTTCCCTGCCGATTTCCGATACGTCCTGGGCTTACAAGAAGCGGCAGTCGTCGGGATGGCCGATGGCTATGCGCAAGCGACTGGAAACGCAGCCTTAGTGAACCTCCATTCTGCGGCCGGCGTCGGCAACGCGATGGGCAACATCTTCACGGCATTCAAGAATCAGACGCCGCTTGTTATTACGGCGGGTCAACAAGCCCGTTCGATCTTGCCCTTCGACCCGTTCCTTTCCGCCGCACAGGCAGTCGAGTTGCCCAAGCCGTACGTGAAGTGGGCGATTGAACCCGCGCGTGCGCAAGACGTGCCGCGCGCACTGGAGCGCGCGTATCACATTGCAATGCAGGAGCCACGTGGGCCCGTCTTCGTTTCGATTCCCGTGGATGACTGGGACCAGCCTGCGGAGTTTCATGAACGCGCGACTGTCAGCAATTCGGTCCGTCCTGACCCGCAGGCGTTGGCGAAACTCGGCGCAGCACTGGACGCATCGAGAACGCCTGCTCTCGTGGTGGGCGCCGGTGTCGACCGGGCTGGCGCATGGAAGGAAGTTGTTCAACTGGCGGAGAGACATAACGCACGCGTGTTTGTCGCGCCGATGAGCGCTCGTTGTTCGTTTCCCGAGGACCATCGACTCTTCGCCGGATTTCTACCCGCGATGCGTGAAAAGATCGTCTCGCTGCTCGATGGGCATGACGTTATCTTTGTCCTTGGCGCGCCTGCTTTTTCTTACCACGTCGAAGGTACAGGCCCGCACGTGCCTCCGGGCACGGCCCTTTATCAACTCATCGACGACCCGAATGTCGCGGCGTGGACGCCCGCGGGGGCTGCGGTGGTCGGTAATGTCCGCCTCGGCGTGCTTGACCTGCTGGCGCGGGCAGCACCTGGCGCTCGCCCTTTGCCTGAGCCTCGGCCCAGGCCACCCCGTGCTGAGCCGTCGCCCGTGATGTCGGTCGCCTTCGCGCTGCAGACCCTGGCTGAGCTTCGCGACCCGAACGACGTTGTCGTTGAAGAGGCACCGAGTTCTCGCCCGGTCATGCAACGGTATCTGCCATTCACAAGGAGCGTTACCTTTTTCACGATGGCTAGCGGCGGTTTGGGCTACGGCATGCCTGCAGCGGTCGGCGTTGCGCTCGCTCTTCCCAACCGCAGAGTGATTGGACTGATCGGAGACGGCTCGAGCATGTACTCCATCCAGGCGATCTATAGCGCCGTGCAGATGCGTCTGCCCATCACGTTTGTCATTTTGAACAACCAGCGCTACGCCGCGCTTCAAGAGTTTGCGCCGGTGTTTGGCTTCGCTTCCGACGACCCGGTTCAGGGTACCGATCTTCCGGGTCTGGACTTCGTGTCGCTTGCCCAAGGCATGGGTTGCAAAGGTCTCCGTGTCACGGACGCCGCGGAGCTTGCGGAGAAGTTGAAGCAAGCCCTCGAGGCGGGCGAGCCGCGTCTTGTAGAGGTCGTGGTTGCCTGACGGACCTCGTTCAGGAAAAAAGAAACATACGGCGGAGACTATGAAGACAATCTTGATGCTCATCAACGGAGCGCATGTCGGCGCGAGTAATGGCGCGACATTTCAACGCTCTAACCCCTTGGATCAGGACGTCGCAAGCGTGGCCCCTGCGTGTACGCTTGACGATGTTCGTGACGCAGTGGATTCAGCCGCCGTCGCGTTTTCTCACTGGTCTCAGTTGGGCCCAGCGCGACGTCGTTCCTATCTCCTTAACGCGGCGCAAGCGCTCGAAGCAAAGGCGGATGCCTTTGCTTCGGCGATGGCGGCCGAAACGGGTGCGTCGCGCATCTGGGCCGATTTCAACGTGCGATTGGCCGCTGACGGCCTGCGAGAGGCAGCGTCGCTGACCACGCAAATTTCGGGCGAAGTCATTCCGTCCGATGTTCCTGGCAGCCTGGCGATGGCTGTTCGGCAACCGGCAGGCGTGTGCCTCGGAATTGCGCCGTGGAATGCGCCTGTCATCCTTGGCGTCCGTGCGGTTGCCCTCCCACTCGCTTGCGGTAACACGGTCGTACTGAAGGGTTCGGAGATCTGTCCGGCGACGCACGCACTTATTGCAGAAGCCTTCATGGATGCGGGGTTGCCCGCAGGCGTTGTCAACTTCGTGACCAACGCGCCTGCTGACGCAGGTACGGTTGTCGAGGCGCTGATTTCGCATCCGGCCATCCGACGTGTCAATTTTACGGGCTCGACAAAGGTCGGGAAAATCATTGCAGAAAGCTGCGCACGGCATCTCAAACCGTCCGTTCTCGAACTGGGCGGAAAGGCCCCGCTGATCGTGCTCGAGGACGCCGACATAGCGTCGGCGGTCGATGGTGCAGCTTTCGGTGCCTTCGCCAATTCGGGACAAATCTGCATGTCCACAGAGCGCATCATCGTTGATCGCTCAATCGCCGACGACTTCGTTCGTCAACTTGGTGAAAAGGCCAAAACGCTGCCGCTTGGCGACCCGCGAACGGGGCCGGTCGTTCTTGGCTCTGTTGTCGATATCGCGACGGTTCAGAGATGTAACGCTCTGATTGATGACGCCCTGCTCAAAGGCGCAACCCTGGTCTGCGGAGGGAAGGCAGACAGCACGCTTATGCCTGCAACGCTCGTGGATAACGTCGGGCCGGACATGCGGATCTACAGCGAAGAAACGTTTGGCCCCGTCAAGGCAATCGTGCGCGTTGACGGCGAAGAAGAAGCGATCCGATGCGCTAACGATAACGAATACGGTCTGGCCGCAGCCGTGTTCAGTCGCGATGTCGCGCGCGCGATGCGGGTAGCCAGTCGCATCCAATCCGGGATTTGCCATGTCAACGGGCCGACCGTCCACGACGAAGCGCAGATGCCTTTTGGAGGCGTCAAGGGTAGTGGCTTTGGCCACTTCGGTGGACACGCAGGCATTGCCGCGTTTACCGACCTGCGCTGGGTCACTGTGCAAACGTCGCCGCGACACTATCCGTTCTGAGCTATACCCCGATCAACTCGTCAACTCGCTCAACAACTCAGGTAGGACCGCAGCCACGGTCGACATGTCAACTATGGAAATAGCCGTACTCGGTGCAGGAGCGATGGGGTCGATGTTCGGCGGTCGCCTCGCGGAAGCCGGTCACTCAGTGACGCTGATCGACATCAATCAGCCGCATTTAGAAGCGATTCGTGCGAACGGCCTTTGCGTAGAGACAGATGGCAATACTCGAGCCATTAAGAACATCGCCGCCATGCGACCGGGAGCGACGGACAAAACGCCTGAGTTGCTGTTGGTTTTCACGAAGTCGATGCACACCCGCGCGGCCTTGTCTGGCATCGAGCATCTGCTCGGCGAGACAACCGCCGTGCTCACGCTGCAAAACGGACTCGGGAACGTCGAAGCGATTCGTGACTTTGTTCCGCTCGCTAACGTGCTCATTGGAGTCACCACGTGGCCGGCAGACCTCGTCGGGCCTGGCTCGGTGAGCAGTCACGGCGAAGGGAATATTCGGATGATGAGTGCCGACGGCGAACGCACTTCCAAAGTCAGTGCCGTCGCCGAAGCCCTCAATTCTGCTGGACTGAATTGTCAGGTCGACGACAACGTCTGGGCAGCTATCTGGGAAAAAGTGGCTTTCAACGCCGCTCTCAACAGCATTTGTGCGGTCACTGGAACGACGGTGGACCAGCTGGGATTGTTGGACGACAGCAAGAGCCTGGCACTGACCGTTGCCGCCGAGGTCGTCTCGGTAGCGAATGCCAGCGGCGTTTCAGCGGACTTGAACACCTGTTCGACGAATATCGTTCATGCGATTGAACAGCACCGCGGTCACAAGCCGTCGATGCTGCAAGACGTTCTGGCAGGGCGAAAGACAGAGATCGAAGGCATCAACGGCGCAGTCGTCGATGTGGCCCGCACACTCAACGTGTCTGTTCCGCACACCGAGACATTGGCGAAACTCGTCAGGCTTATTGACGCGCGAAACGCATCAGCCGTTGCGAAGTAGATAGCCGCGGGCACGCCTACAGAAGACAACAAACGTCCGCGTTCATGCATCAAGAGACGCGTCGGTCAGCTCGGCGCAGCGTACCCAGGAGACAACGTCATGAAGATTTATTTTGCTATGCCGCCGCGCGACGTCGCGGACCCTGTTGCAATCGACAGACCATCCAGAGCGTGCGCGGAGGTCGAGTGATGAATTCGCAGACCTTCAGCACTTCAAAGACTGCCGACATCGGCAGTCTTCTCGACGACGGACCATTTACCCTCATTCAGAAGTTGATCGTTTGCCTGGCCGCGCTGTCGATCGTCATGGATGGCTTCGATGGCCAACTCATCGGTTACGCCATTCCCACGATCATCAAAGAATGGGGCATAACACGCAACGCGTTCGCGCCGGCCGTAGCGGCGGGTCTGGTTGGCATGGGCGTCGGGAGCGCTTGCGCTGGCCTGTTTGCCGACAGATTTGGCCGGCGCTGGGCGCTCATCGGTAGCGTCGTGGTGTTCGGCGCGGCAACATGTGCCATCGGACTTGCCCAGAACATAACGATGATTGCCGCGCTTCGGTTTATTGCGGGCTTGGGCATCGGCGGAGCGCTTCCTAGTGCCACGACGATGACGGCAGAGTTCACCCCTGCACGTCGCCGCACGCTCGCCGTAACATCTACCATCGTTTGCGTGCCGCTCGGAGGCATGCTTGCTGGATTCTTCGCCGGTGCAGTTTTGCCGACCTTCGGTTGGCGTGGCTTGTTCTTCATCGGTGGCACGATCCCCTTGGCCCTCGGCATTCTTCTGTTTTTCGTGTTTCCGGAGTCTCCCCGCTTTCTCGCTCGCAAAGAACAGCGCTGGACCGAGTTGCGCGCGCTCCTCGCGAAAATGTCGCGGCCAATTAGTGCACAGACGATTTTCGTCGACGCCGCCGAGCAAAGGCTCGAGCAACGCGACGGCTTCGGGTCGCTTTTTGAGCCGGGTCAGCGACGCAACACCATTGCTATCTGGGGTGCGTTTTTCATGTGCCTGCTGGCGGTCTATGCCGCCTTTAGCTGGCTACCGACCATGCTCGCATCGGAAGGGCTTCCTGTGACACTTGCGGGTTCGGGCCTGACCGCATACAACTCGGGGGGCGTCTTCGGCGCACTCATCTGCGCCTTGGCCATCACGCGTTTTGGTTCGCGTTGGCCGCTCCTGGTGTGCTGCGCCGGAGGATGTGCGAGCGCCTTTTTCCTACGAGGCGTTGACGTGGCAACTCACACGAGAGTCCTCGTTATCGGTCTGGGCGTCCACGGTCTCTTTGTCAACGCAGTTCAGTCGACGATGTACGCCTTGTGTGCGTATGTTTATCCGACCCGCGTGAGAGCAACCGGCCTCGCTTCGGGGCTCGCGTTTGGACGACTAGGTGCCATTCTCAGCGCATTCGCTGGCGCCATCGTCATCACCGTAGGCGGAGCGACTCTTTATCTCGCGATGCTCGGAGTCGCAATGCTGCTGGTACTGATTTCGCTGTCGGCGGTCAAAAACCATATCCCGGCGCTTCGGCAGAAGCGGCTGGTCACTCAAGTCGTCACTGAGTAAGGCGGGAACGGCGACTGGAATGGGCGGCGCTTTCTCGCTCCGCCTGCCAGTCGCAATCGCCGCAGCGTTAAGACGGCGCGGTCTGTCGCAACGCTTCAAAGCATTGCATAACGGGAGTCGTGCCTACCCCGTCGAACGACCTGAAGGCTCGTCGCGACAGGCACCACGTGACCGGCTGCGATTTTGTTCCGGATTGGCTTGCGCATCACGAGCTGATTCTCGCAATAAATCGATGTGTTGCTGCCCGTCAAACTGCGGCTGGTCTTCCTCTGGGGTTGGCGCTCGACGGTCATGTGAGGAGCGGTAAGAAATTGCATTCTTTCCCCGCTTTCCATTTCAATCACGCAAGACGCAATCATGACAAGAGCATTTCCCGGTATCTTCTCCGTCGGTGACTATCGTTCCGAGGCTCGGCGCCGGTTACCAAGGATGGTATTCGACTATCTGGAAGGCGGGGCTGACGACGAGTCCGGCCTAAGGCACAATCGCGCGGCCTTTGACAGGTGGGAATTGCGCCCCCGGCGTCTTATCGATGTGAGCAAGCGTGTGCAGTCTACCGAGCTTCTGGGAAGACAAATCTCCTCGCCGCTCGTTATCGCGCCGACCGGTCTCAATAGTGCGTTCTGGCCCAACGGAGATCTTTCGCTTGCACGCGCTGCGAGCAAGGCTGGCATTCCGTTCGCACTCTCTACCGCGTCGAATATGTCCATCGAAGAGGTATCAAGGGGCGCGGACGGAGACTTGTGGTTCCAGTTATACGTGGTACACCGGAATCTGGCGAAGAGCCTGGTCAGCCGGGCGCGTGCGGCTAGCTATTCGACGTTGATCCTGACCACGGATGTTGCGGTGAATGGGTTCCGGCAGCGTGATCTGCGGAACGGGTTCGCTATGCCATTCAAAGTCACTCCGCGAGGCGCTCTCGATGGCATTTCACATCCCCGTTGGCTTTGGTCCTATCTAACGAATGGCATGCCGCAGTTGAAGAACTTCGCGACCGATGACGCGTCTGATACCGCCTCGCAGGCTGCGGTACTGCGGCGGGAAATGGATGCGAGCTTCGGCTGGGACGACCTCCGTCGCTTGCGCGACGACTGGCCCGGGAAGCTGCTTGTCAAGGGCATAGTGACGGCTGAGGATGCCGAACGATGCGTGGAAATCGGTGCCGACGGTGTCATCGTTTCCAATCATGGAGGACGACAGCTTGCGGATCTTCCTGCACCGATCGACGCATTGCCGAGCATTTCCGATGCGACTCCGACCACCGATCTCATTCTGGACAGTGGTATTCGAAGAGGAGCCGATGTGGTAAAGGCGGTCGCATTGGGTGCGACGGCCGTGATGCTCGGACGCGCCACCTTGTATGGCCTCTCCGCGAAAGGCGAGGCCGGTGTGTCTGATGTCGTCGCAATGATCAAGGAGGAAATCGACCGGAGCCTCGCCCTGATCGGGTACAGTTCGATCATGGAAGTCGATCGGAGTTGCGTCGCTCGGCGGCCTGTATAGCGGAGGAACTCGCCTGCACATTGACGCGATATTTTGCGGGCGGGATCGTGCAGCACTGTGCATGACGTCGGTTGTTCCGGCAGGCGGATTGGCATAAATCACGTCACCGTTGCCGAGCAACGGGAGATTCCGCGGGAGGCCATTCCGCGTCCTCGCGCTGCAACCTTCGGAGGTCTGTAGGGTTGCAGTTGTTCAAGAAAGTCCACCGAAAGTCGGCCGACGATGCGCCCTCGACACGGCGAGCGACTGACCGTTGCACTCCCTTAAGAGACGCTCGGCGTACCTAACGTGGAACGGCAGAAGTGGGCCGCGAAGGGGCGTCCGGCGCCCCCGGGCAACAGTCATTCGGTTGATCGACGTCACCTATCTGAGGCGCCGAGCATAGATCGCCGGCACCCGGGTGAGTTCCAGCGATATGCGTACTGTGGCCTGATCTCGTCGGTGGGTTCGCTCTCGATTGCCAGCGCATAGTCGATGAACAGCTCGCAGCCGGCCGCCATGTCGGTGAGGCATGGATGAAGACACGATCACCCGATTCGATGGCTTCGCAGTTCGGTGAGCACGCGTGATTCAGGACGCGGGCACTGTTGCCATCGCGACTGCCATCAATTACCCGTCCGTCCGAGAGGCCGAAGACGAAGGTGTGCGACATGGGCACGCCGCCGCGCGGCCGCCCGCCGCCAGCCCACCCCTGTATTCGATAAGCCGCTAGCCGGCCGCGATGGGCCCCAGGGCAAAGAATCCCGTCATGCACCCGAACGTCGTACCGTTATACGTCGCTGTTGCACGTGTGAAGTCCTCTTTGAGCCATTTCGTGCCATGTCGCGCAGCCGAACAATCCATGCGTGCTATTCATGAGCCTCCGGGACCCGGTAGTTGCCGCTGAAGTCCGTCCAGTACGACATCGATGTACCGCTCGTGGCTCTGTTTCAGCGACGAATTGGTACCGCCCTTCCAGCGTACGATGAATGCCTGATTTGAAAGTCGTTTGACATTCGACGTCAGAACGGGAAAGGCAGAGGGGTCGAGTTCTTCGAATCGCGTGCGCAATCTGCCTTCCCATGCGTCACGTTCGTCGGCACCGTGGCCCGCGAATTCCAGCGTCACGAACCCGACCATCGCGGTAATCACCGTGTTGTACACGTGAATCAGATCTTCGGGCCTGAAGCCCGCGGAAAGCAAGGTCTGGAGAACCGCTTCGACCATCACGGGATTCATACTGGCATTCGAAATGATCTGCGAACCCAGTAACGGTGCGATGTTCGGATGCCGCGCCACGGCATCGCGATAACGATTGAACAGTTCCTTCAACCAGTCGCGCCAGCGCACGGCCGGCAGTGTTGGCGGAACAAGGTCACCCAATGCCGCCGCGATCACTTCGACGAGTAACTCGTCGCGGCTCGGCACGTGCCAGTAGATAGCCGTCGGATAGACACCTAGCTCTCTCGCGACGTCGCGCAGGCTGAACGATGCGTAGCCTTTGGCATCGATCAATGCGAGGGCCGCTTCCACGATACGTTCCCTCGTTAGCCCCTGATCCTTCGGGGCCCGGCCACGTCGCTTCTTTTCGGGCGCGGTCGCCGCCGCTGACGCTTCCTTTCTGCTCAACGTGAGTTCTCGCCGGTGAATTCGAACGAGCGTCACTCTACTGCAATCGGTGCGATCGCGCGAGATGTCGGGGAAAACCCGCAATTCTGCTCGCTTGCGCATTTTAATTGTACGGCGTACATTAAATTCACTTCGAGAGCGTTGCTGATGGTCCGCGATGGTATTGACATGGTTCGCGCGTGAAGAGGAGGGAACCTGCGTCGCTCGTGTCGACATGGCTGCCGAAGTCGAAGGGCAGTCTCGAAGCCGGTCAATATTTATTGAGTTAGCACTACTACACGATAGAAGAGCTATGAAACCAAAAGCACTAACGTTCGACTACTTTGGCACGCTCGTCAATGTGGCGACGGGCGGTATTCGCGGTATTGAAGGCGTATTGCAGCATCTTGCGCTCACGACGACGCAAACAGCGGCCAATGTCTATGCGGACTGGGACAGGCGCACGGTGCAGGGCTACAGAAGCAACGCGTACCGGCGCTATCGCGAGGTCGCGCAACAGGCGCTCAACGATTGTCTGGAGGCGCTACATGAAGGCTGCACCAGGGGGCAGGACATGGCAGCGTTGACTGAGTTGCTGCTGACACATCTGGTTGAATCATCTCCGCCTTTTGACGACGCCGTTGTGTTTCTCGACTGGGCGCGCGACAGATTCGTGCTCATGCCGATTACCAACATGGACACGGATCTGTGGCGTCGAAGTCGTCTGGTTGAGTACTTTCCGAAAGTGACGACGGCAGAAATGGCCCGCGCTTACAAACCATCGGAAACGATCTTTAGAACTGGGCTTACCACGCTTGGCATGCGAGCCGACGAAATCTTCCATTGTTCGATCGGCACGTGGGCCGATATCGACGGTGCCAAGCCGCTCGGTATCAAGGTGGCGTGGATCAATCGTGGTGCCGAGAAGCTGGGTGATTTCCAGGCACGCCCTGATTACGAGTTCGCGACGCTCGAACCTGTGCGCAGCGTGCTGGAACATCTCATCAACGAGTGACGGGGCATGATCATGCGTATTCCTGGAATGAAGATGCTTGTGGCAGGCCTGGGCGTCGCGTTGGCATCCGCGACGGTTCTTGCGGACACGGTGGTGAAGATTGGTGTCGCAGGTCCACTGACAGGTTCGCAGGCGGCGAGCGGCAAGGACAACGAGCGCGGCGCGAGACTCGCTGTCGAGGACCTCAACGCAAAGCATATGACGCTGAATGGCCAGCCGCTCAAGTTCGAGTTGATTTCCGTGGACGATCAATCCGATCCGAAGGCAGGAGTGACTGTTGCGCAGAAACTCGTAGACAACGGTGTGCTCGCAGTAATCGGGCACTGGAATTCGGGCGTGACGATTCCCGCGTCGAAGATCTACAACGATGCGAAGGTCATCATGATCACGCCTGCGGCATCGAACCCCGCATTGACGGTTCCCGGCTATCCGTACGTATTCCGTCTGACCACTGATGACAATGTACTTGGCGCAAAGATGGCTGATTATGCGGCGAATACGCTGCATCTGAAGCGCGTCGCGGTGATAGACGATCGCACGGCCTATGGTGCCGGTGTAGCCGATGTGTTTGCCAGTACGGCGAAGAAGCAGGGCATCGATATTGTTGCGCGCGAATACGCTACGGATCACACCGTCGATTTCAAAGCGGTTCTGTCGAGGGTGAAGCTCGAGAAACCGCAGGCCATTTTCTATGGCGGTTATTACGGGCAAGCGGCCTATCTGGCCCGGCAAATGCGCGACCTTGGAATTAACGCCGTATTGATGGGTGGCGATGGACTGTGCGTCGGCGAATTTCCAAAGCTTGCCGACGGCGCCCTCGACAAAAAAATGTACTGTCCGCAGGGCGGTGTGCCGCTCGCCGCGTTACCCGATGGCAAACGCTTCGAGGGCCGATTCAAAGCTGCATATGGTGTCGATCCCGATCAGAAGGCACCTTCCTTCTATGCCGCCACGATGATGATGGGCGCGGCAATTGCGAAGGCGCAATCGCTATCGGCAGAAACGCTCGACAAGACGCTTCATCAGACAACCTTCAACACCCTGTTCGGGCAAGTGCGCTTCGATCAGCGCGGTGAATGGATCAAGGCGCCGATGACGGTGTATTGGTCCGCGGGCGGATCGATCGTGCCGGTCGAATGACCGATTTCACAGAACACGTATTCAGCAACAGATCCCGAATGAATCAGGAATGCATATGTCGATAACCAACGTGTTGCCATCGCAGCCGGATGTGGCCGAACTCACGCGCGCGGCTTCACTCGCCTCGGGTGCGTTCGCAAAGTCGAACCCCAAAAGTGAAGCGGCGCATCTTGAAGCCTTATCCGTCATGCCGGGCGGCAATACCCGTTCCGTGCTGTTTTTTTCGCCGTTCCCATTGACGATCGCGCGCGGCGAGGGCAAGCGCTTGTGGGACGTAGACGGTCACGCCTATACAGACTTCCTCGCCGAGTACACGACGGCGATGTATGGCCATAGTCACCCCGTTATTCGCGCAGCCATTGTCGAGGCACTCGATAACGGTCTCAATCTGACGGGCCACAATACGCTGGAAGTGCCGCTTGCGCGTCTGTTGCAAGAACGTTTCGATTCCGTCGAATCACTGCGATTTACGAACTCAGGTACTGAGTCAAACCTGATGGCCATTGCCGCATCGCTCATCTTCACGGGACGCAAGAAGGTCATCGCTTTCAAGGGCGGTTATCACGGCGGGGTTCTCACTTTCGGTAGCGGCAATAGCGCGGTGAATGTGCCGCACGATTTCGTCGTTGCGCCGTACAACGATCTGAGCGCCGTTGAAGCCGCCTTCGCTGCACACGGGGACGATATCGCCGCGGTTATCGTCGAGCCGATGCAGGTTGCAGGTGGATGTATCGTCGGCGAACCTGAATTCCTTAAGGGATTGCGAGCGCTGACACAACGGCACGACGCGTTGCTGATTCTCGACGAAGTCGTGACGTCGCGCCTGTCGGGCGGCGGACGGCAGGCGTTGCTCGGCATCCGTCCCGACCTCACGACATTCGGCAAATACATTGGCGGCGGCATGTCGTTCGGCGCGTTTGGCGGCCGCAAGGATGTGATGGCGCAGTTCGATCCGCGCTTGCCCGGCGCCACGCCGCACGCAGGTACGTTCAACAACAACGTGCTGTCGATGGCGGCCGGATACGCGGGCCTTTCGCGTCTCTATACGCCGGGCGCTGCCGCTGCGCTCAACGAAAAAGGCGAGCGGCTGCGGGCGCGAATCAACGGGTTGTGCCGCGAACGCCAAGTCCAGATGCAGTTCACAGGCATCGGGTCGCTGATGAATCTGCATGCCGGCACTCAACCGATCCATTCCGTCGACGACCTCAGCGAGGCCGACGCGCCGCTCAAAGATCTGTTCTTCTTTCACATGATTGAACGTGGATGCTACGTCGCGCGCCGCGGCTTCATCGTGCTGACGCTGGCACACGACGAAGGCGATCTGCGACGTCTCGAAGAAGCGGTGACGTCGTTCATCGACCGATATGCAGCGCTGCTGCGCACCCGATACGCAGCCTGAGGAGAAAGCGTTGACATCTGATCAGTCAGCACGCGCGCCGAGGCCGCTGCGCAGCCGCCGCTGGTTCGACAACCCATCGAACCCCGGCATGACTGCGCTGTATCTCGAGCGCTACATGAACTTCGGCATTACGCGCGAAGAGTTGCAGTCGGGCAAGCCGATCGTTGGAATCGCGCAGACAGGCTCCGATCTCGCGCCGTGCAATCGACACCATATCGAGCTTGCAAAACGCGTGCGCGACGGCATCCGCGACGCGGGCGGCATTCCGCTCGAGTTTCCTGTTCATCCGGTTCAGGAAACCGGCAAGCGGCCGACGGCGGCACTCGATCGCAATCTGGCCTATCTCGGGCTGGTCGAAGTACTGCATGGCTACCCGCTAGACGGCGTGGTACTCACGACAGGTTGCGACAAGACCACGCCCGCCTGCCTGATGGCCGCTGCGACCGTCAACATTCCGGCGATCGTGCTCTCCGGTGGTCCGATGCTCGACGGCTGGTATCAGGGGAAACTGGTGGGCTCCGGCACCGTCGTGTGGGAGGCGCGCAAGGAAGTCGCGAGAGACGAACTCGATTACGCGGCGTTCATGGAGAAGGTCGCGGCGTCGGCACCGTCGGCGGGGCACTGCAATTCGATGGGCACGGCGCTTTCGATGAATTCGCTCGCCGAAGCACTCGGCATGTCGTTGCCCGGTTGCGCGTCGGTGCCTGCGCCGTATCGCGAGCGCGGCTGGTTTGCGTACGAGACGGGCAAACGGATTGTGCAGATGATCGGCGAAAATCTCAGGCCGTCGGACATCATGACGCGCAAGGCCTTCGAAAACGCAGTGGCCGTCGCAGCCGCGATTGGTGCTTCGTCGAATTGCCCGATCCACATGATCGCGATCGCCCGACACATGGGCGTAGCCCATTCGCTCGATGACTGGCAGCGCGTCGGTGCCGACATTCCTTTGCTTGTCGATTGCCAGCCTGCGGGACGTTTCCTCGGCGAAGCATTTCATCGTGCTGGTGGTGTGCCGGGCGTGATGAGGGAATTGCTCGCCGCGGGCCGGTTGCACGGCGGCGAAATGACAGTCACCGGGCGGGTGCTGGCGGAGAATCTGGCGCAGGTCGCTGAGCCGGATCGTGAAGTGATCCGGGCATTCGATGCGCCGCTCAGGCCCGCAGGCGGCCACATCGTGCTCGGCGGGAACCTGTTCGACAACGCTGTGATGAAAGTCAGCGTCATCGACGCACGGTTTCGTGAGCGCTTCCTGTCGAATCGCGGCGATCCGGATGTATTCGAAGTCACGGCTGTGGTCTTCGAAGGCCCGGAGGACTATCACGCACGGATCGACGATCCCGCGCTTGCAATCGACGAAAACTCCATGCTGGTCATGCGGAACTGCGGACCCGTCGGTTATCCGGGCGGCGCCGAAGTGGTCAACATGCAGCCGCCCGCAGCATTGATCCGTCGCGGCATCGACACGCTGCCGACGATGGGAGACGGGCGCCAGAGTGGCACTTCGGGGAGTCCGTCGATTCTGAATGTATCGCCGGAAGCTGTGTTAGGCGGCGGGCTGGCGCTGCTGAAAACGGGCGACCGGCTGCGTGTCGATCTGAAGATGCGTCGCGTCGATCTGCTGGTCTCCGATGATGAACTCGCTGCGCGCCGGGCCGCGTGGTCTGCGCCGTCGCTGCCCAATCAGACACCCTGGGAGGAAATGTATCGAAGCATGGTGGGTCAGCAGGGCAACGGCGCGTGTCTCGAACCGGCGACCCTGTTTCTCAACATTATCGAGTTGCGCGGCGAATCGCGCGATAACCACTGACGGGGCGAGCATGAGTCAGACAAACCGGACGCAGATGCCGCGCGTGGCTATCGTGACAGGCGCGGGGTCGGGCATCGGCAAGGCGGCGGCGCTCGAATTGCTGAGGGACGGATGGGCGGTTGCGCTGCTCGGCAGACGTATCGAGCCGTTGCGGGAGATCGCCAGTGACGATGCGTTCGAAGAGCGCGCATTCGCCGTGTCGTGCGATGTGTCCGATCCGCTTGCGGTCACAACATCGTTTGACGCCGTCGTTGCGCGTTTCGGGCGGATCGATCTGCTGTTCAACAATGCGGGCGTTGGCAATCCGCCAGGTTCGTTTGAAACGTGGACGCCCGAACAATGGCGCGGCACTGTCGACGTCAACCTCAACGGCATGTTTTACTGTTTGCAGAGAGCGTTCAGGATCATGTCGACGCAAACCCCGCGTGGCGGCCGCATCATTAACAACGGGTCATTGTCGGCCTGGGTGCCGCGACCGAATTCGATCGCCTACACGGCCACGAAGCACGCTGTGACGGGCCTGACGCGCTGCGCCGCGCTCGATGGGCGTGCGTACGACATTGCCGTGGGCCAGATCGACGTGGGCAATGCGCACAGTACCCTTGCCGGGCCTATGGCGCACGGGGTTCCGCAGGCTAATGGGCAACTGGCAGCTGAACCGCTGATCGGCGCGGAAATCGTGGGGCGTTCGGTGGCGCATATGGCGAACTTGCCGCTCGATGCGAATGTGCTTTTTCACACCGTGATGGCGACGAAAATGCCATTTGTCGGGAGGGGATGACGCATCACCTCATATGATTTCGGATGTAGACGCAATCATGATCGGCAGGTCGGTACGACCGATGGGTCAGTTCTCGCTGCAGTCGGATGAGTACTTGCGGCCAATTCCGACGCTCGTCATCGCTGCGACGCTGACGCGTGACCGTCTCCTTCGCTCGAACATCGGCCATCTTTGGGTGAGCCACGCGAGGGCCAAGCCCGCTACACCAAGCGACTTCAGTTGCCGGTGGCGGGTTCCGCCCGGGCGCTCCTGCGCAGGATGTCGGCGGGTACGCCATACGTTCGGACGAACGCGCGGCGCATCCGTTCCCGGTCCGCGAAACCCGTTTCCTGCGCCACCACGTTAATCGTATGGCGGCCTTGCTCGATCATGAATCTCGCTGCTTCCAGACGAAGCTGTTCGACAGCTTTGGCAGGCGACTGACCAGTCTCCGCGACGAATGCGCGGCTGAACTGGCGAGGGCTGAGGTTCGCCACTTCCGCAAGTTCTTCGATGGTGAGTGGATTGCGCAGGTTACGGCGAATGTGCGCGACGACCCGTTCGATCCGATCGGATTTCGGCGTCATGTCCAGCAGTGCGGAATGCTGCATCTGACCACCCAATCGACGCTGATTCATGACGAGAAGCCTGGCAACCATTTTCGCGGCATCGGGGCCGAGGTCGTTGTCGAGCAACGCCAGGGCGAGATCGATCCCCGCCGTCATTCCCGCTGAAGTCCAGAATGGACCGTCGTTGACAAATATCCGGTCTTCTTCTGTGCGGACATTGGGGAAGCGCGCCCTGAATTCGGACGCGTGAGCCCAATGCATGGTGGCGCGTCTGCCATCCAGAAGTCCCGCCTCGGCGAGGACAAACGCGCCACTGCAGATCGAGGTGATCCGTCTGGATGCTTTGGCCGCCTTTTTCACGAATGCAACTACAGCAGCATCGGGAGCGGGCATCTTCATTTCAGTGATTGAGCCCACGATGACCGTGTCGAATGCCGGATCGCCAAACACCTCCGTTTCCAGTCTCATTCCGCCCGAAGATACGACGGGACCGCCGTGTTCGGACAGGAGATGGACTTCGTAGCACGCGCCTCTGGGCGGCATGTTCGCGATCTCGAATACCGTAAGAGCCGCGAGGCTCATCATCTGAAATCGTTTCGGCACGATGAAGCCAATCCGGTGCATATCTGGTCCCTGCCGTCCGCAATGTGAACGTAGTGTGAATGAGCGCCGTCCGGATCGAAATCCCGGATAGCAGACGGGTGAGTCTGGTAGTGAGCTTACTGCGCTCCGGCGACGGATGTCATGAATGGTGGCAACAACGACATGGTGCGTAGTGGCGCGCGACGTTAAGGTACGAGCACTTCTCTTACCCGCATCGCAGCCAGCGAAAGGAACACCATCATGTCGAAAATCATCCGCGCCGCAGCCGTCCAGATCGCGCCTGTCCTCTATAGCCGGGAAGGCACTGTCGACAAAGTCGTCAGAAAGATTCTCGAACTGGGCAGGCAGGGCGTCCAGTTTGCGACGTTCCCCGAAACCATCGTTCCCTATTATCCGTACTTTTCGTTCATCGAATCGCCATTCGCCATGGGCGCCGAGCATTACAAACTGCTCGAGCAGGCGGTGACCGTCCCGTCGGATACCACTCGCGCAATCGGCGACGCGGCGCGCCAGGCCGGAATGGTGGTGTCGATCGGCGTCAATGAACGCGACGGCGGCACGATCTATAACACGCAACTGCTGTTCGATGCCGACGGCACGCTCGTGCAGCGCCGCCGGAAGCTTTCGCCGACTTATCACGAACGAATGGTCTGGGGAATGGGCGATGGCTCAGGCCTGCGCGCCATCGACACGGCAGTGGGCCGGGTTGGCCAGTTGGCCTGCTGGGAGCACTACAACCCGCTCGCACGCTACGCGCTGATGGCCGACGGCGAGGAAATCCATTCGGCGATGTATCCGGGTTCGTTTGCCGGTGATCTTTTCTCGGAGCAGATTTCCGTGAACATCCGCCAGCACGCGCTGGAGGCGGGCGCATTCGTGGTCAACGCGACCGCCTGGCTGACGCCCGAACAGCAACAGCAGATTCTGCAGGATACCAACACAACCCAGATTGGCCCGATCTCCAGCGGCTGTTTCACCGCCATCATTTCGCCGGAGGGCGAGTACATGGGTGGCGCGCCGCTGCGCGAAGGAGAGGGCGAGATCATCGCCGATCTGGATTTCTGGCAGATCGACAAGCGCAAACGCATGATGGATTCGCGAGGTCATTACAGCCGTCCCGACGTGCTTGGGCTGGTGATCGACCGCACACCGAAGCTGCATGTCATCGAGCGATCGGTGCGCGCAGTGGGTGAAGAGCCGGCCAGCGATCTGGAAGAGTTCGCCTGAGCCGCGTGTGAAAAACGCGCGATACCGTCGTCGAGTGCGCATCGCGCGAGTGTGATGCGCGAGACGCACGACATTCAACCAGGCCACTTCGAGCCAACAACGCAGGAGTAAGCAAAATGGACTTCAACGATGTCATGCTGGAGCGCAACGCCGACTTCGCAAACACCGCGTTCGCCCCCGAACTGAAGATGATGCCATCGACGGGAACGGTCGTCGTCGGCTGTGTCGATCCTCGCGTCGATCCCGCCGACGTGCTGGGTTTGAAGCAGGGTGAGGCGGCTGTCATTCGCAATGTCGGTGGCCGGGTCAACAAGCCGCTGCTCGAAACGCTTGCTGTGTTGAGCGTCGTCGCGAAAGCAGCAGGACGGCCCGACGGTGCACGCAATCTCGTCCTGCTCCAGCACACCGATTGCGGGATCATCGGCTGCCACAAGCACGCACCCGCGTTGCTAGCGAAGCATCTCGGCGTAGAGACGGACGCGCTCGATGAACTTCGTATCACGGAACCATACGAGGCTGTGGTGCTCGATGTCGCCGCACTCCGCGCGAACAGCAACCTTCCCGATAACCTGATCGTGTCGGGGCTGGTGTACGACGTCAAAACAGGCATCATCAAGACCGTGGTTCCTCCCGCGCCTTTGCGTGAGACTGCAGGCTGAGAACCGGCTGGATGTAAGAGCCGGCACCGCTGGGCCTTTCCTGAAGGATCGCCACTGTCCTACACTTCGACGAACGAAAAGCGTCGCATACCGCTTCACATTCCAACCTGGAGTATGAGACGAAGCACGATGGGTATCTGGTTACGGGCGCTACCGGTGCAACGGGCGGTGCCGCTATCGAGGAACGGCTATCGAGGGGCGCACACGCGCGCCCTGGTCCATCGCGACGACGAGCGCGCCGCTTCGTTGCGCACAAGCGACGTCGAAGTCGTTGTGGGCGATCTGCTCGACAGTCATGCGGTTCAGGCAGCGCTACGAGGCGTGACGGGTGCCTACTTCGTGTACCTGATCATGCAATCGCAACTCGTCGATGCGACCGCCTATTTTGCGCACGCTGCGAAGCTCGCAGGCGTTCGCTCGATCGTCAACATGTCGCAGATTTCCGCGAGCGCCGATGCTCGGAGCCATGCATCGCTCGAGCACTGATATGGCGAGCGCATATTCAATTGGTCCGATATTCCAGTCACGCGTCTGCGGCCGACATTCTTCATGGAATGACTGAGCTATGGGTTTCAGCGCTCGCAGATCGCGAACCATGACCCGGAGGTCAACGGATTCGCACGGCTGTGATGCATCGGATCTTTTCCTGTCTGCCGGAACTTTCATGATAAACGCCGTCCCGTTGAACTATGAAATCCCTCGCTCGGCGCAAACGCAAACGCTTTTACGTTCTGGATGAGAAGAACAGGCCTGTCGAGGTGTTCGACTTCAGCGAGTGGTCGCGCTGGATGTCCGAGAACGAGCAGATTTTTCGCCGCACGTTGCTGAAAGAATCCGGTGTGATAGTCACGACCCGCTTTCGCGGTGTGTCGGAAACGGGCGCCGGAGAGGCCCTGCTGTTCGTGACCCGTATTGCCGGAAAGCAGGCACAAGACAACGAGAGCTACGGAGCGCCTACGCTCGACGAGGCGATGGAGCAGCATGAGCGCATCGTGCAAAAAATCCTCCGGATGCTGACCGGGCGGTGATCACCACAACGCGGCAATGCGCTGCGATCGTAGTCGTGCGTCGCTGAGCAACATGGTGTCCGCGCGACGGGAACGCGGCGTACCTCATGTGCCGTCACGACGCTCTATCTCCCTGATGTAGTTCGCCGCCCCGCATCAAGCGCCGGGCGATGTCGGCCGTTTGTAGCGTCCCGCGCTCGGTCGGCGAATGGGCCGCGAGATAGCGGGCGACCGCAATCAGAATATGCCGGCCCTCACCCGAATTGCCCCACGCAGTGAATTGCCGCACGCCAGCCTCGAGCATCTGATAGGCGTGGAAGCCCGCATCTTCGCGCAGCACCGCAAAGGCAAGCGTCGCGATTAGCGCCTGTGGCGGATGGCCGAGCGTGAGATGCCGCGCCACCAGCCTTGCCGCAAGATCAACCTGTCGCTGCCGGTCGAAGGCGTCGAGCAAGGCGGTGCGGATCGTCTGCTCATCGGCAGGAAGGTCGTCGAGCCGATCGTCGTCGTCGCCCGGGATGCGGGCGGGTGGCACGTTCAGATATCGGGCAAGGTAAAGCGCCATCGCGCCGTGCACTATGCCGCGGACCGTCGTGACGCAATCGTCGATGCCGGCCGTCCCGATCCGCCTGAGCATCTGGTGGACCGCGTTGGCATGAGTAAAGACGTGGTGCGCCGTCTCCCAGTCGGCGTGCTCGTTGGCATTGCCGAAGCGGGCCACGCGCAGCGCCGCTGCGTAGGCGAGGGATTGTCCCAGGTCAGCAGGCGCGGCGCCTGCGCGGATCGCCGTCTTCAGCGCATCGATGATCTTCGCTGGATCGTCGCCGAGCATTTCCCGGGCGAGTGCCGCGTGGTTCGACCAACCTCGCAAGTTGCGTCCCGCTGCGAAAAGTTGCGAAATCTGGCTGGCTGATTCGTCACACAGCGCAACAAGATCAACGGGCTGGCGCCAGGCGGTCGATTCGTCGGCGCCGCGTGCGGCCACCATCTGGGCGACGACGGCTGGCAGCAAAGCTGACGCATGCTGCCAGCCGATAATGTCGAGGCACTCGAACGCCTTGTTGACGAAGTCGAGCGCATGACCGGTGTCGGCGAACGCCCGTTCGGTCCCGGCCGAAAGCAGGGCGTCGGCCAGCACGGCTGGCGGGAGATCTGCGGCAATCGCGGTCAACAGGGTGCGCTCGGCGGCCTCGCGATGGCGCACGTTTGTCCAGAGGCGCAGCCAACGCTGGAGCGCGGCTGCTTGCGGCCGGCTTCCAAGCGGCGTACGTTCCCGCCGCGGCGCCTCGCCATCGCAGTCCGCCGCTACACGACGCGCGCACTGGAACAGGGCGAGATAGACGTCGTCCGCTGGCAGCATGGGCAACAGATTGGCCAGCGCCGTCAGTATCGTCAGACCGACACCCCAGCCGTCACGGTTCTGCGCCCCGAACAGCGCAATCTGCCGCACGATGTCGGCCACGGGTACGTCGGCCGCAAGCTGGCCATGCACCGCCTTGGCGATGACGAGTCCGAGGTCGTGTGCGAGGCCGTCCGCAAGCCGCCGATGCCAGTGCGCTGCGGCATCGGCATGGCCGAACGTAGCCGTCACCCAGACGTCGCCGTTGCGCACCTCGACCGCGCAGCCCGGTACATCGTCAGCCCAGAGATCGAAGGTGCAGCCGCTTTCCAGATCGAAGCGGGCGTGGTGCCAATGACAGGTCAAGATGCCGTCGTCGACAGTGCCGCGCTCGAGCGGGAAGCCCATGTGGGGGCAACGATTATCGAGGGCGAAGACGCGCCCGCGGTCGTAGATGACCAGGATTGGGCGATGGCCGCCTTGCACCACGAGTCGGCCCTTTGCCTTCAGCTCTTCAAGGCTTCCCACGAGCACGAATTCGTTATCCGATGCATCCATGCGCATACCTCCCGCATTCGTCTCTTCATTGACGTTGCAGACACGCCCAGTCTCCTGTCGACATAAGCATACGCTCATGCAAAACGCGAAAAGCGCGAGCGATGCGCGTGCCTCGCTTGGCCATCGCGATGCCACGCAAGGCGTCAAGGGTCCAGTCGCTGTCCATGTCGTCGATCAACAGAACGAGCGCCGGTGGCGCGTGCGCGTGGTCGAATGCCGTCTTGAGCGCATCGCCCGCTTCGGGCTCCGCATCCGTCACGACCACATCCGGCGCCGAATGGGCGAGGCAATCGCCGAGCGCGTCGGCGTCGGCTGCGCTGCCCGCGAACCCGAGTGCCGGGCTACCCTCGACAAGCGCTTGCAGGCTTCCGCGCACCAGCGGCGATTCCGCGATCACCGCAACCCGCATGGGCGCCATGTGTGCCATCTGTTCACCCGGCATTTCATCGCGTCCCGGACCTCACCGGCATGAATTCCGTTGAGGTCGTTCGCCGACGGTGAGCGAACACTCGTGGCGTTTGCCGCCCCGCATCAACGCGATTTTCAGCTGCTGTCCAATGCTTGCAGAAGCAAGCGCGATATGCACGTCGTCCATGTCGCTGCAAGGCTTGCCGTCGAGTTCGATCAGCACATCGCCGATGAGCACGCCTGCCTGTTCCGCAGGCCCACCCGGCGCCAGCGAATTGATCAGCAATCCGTGACTGGAAGGCAGATTCATTTCCTTGATCCACGCGTCCAGCAAGCTTACCTGCTGCGTGCCGACGCCGAGATAGCCTCGCGAGACGCGCCCTTTAGCGAGCAGTTCATCGATGACGCGCTCCACGGTCATCCCGGGAATCACGATGCCATAACCGCGCGCAAGCGCCGATGTGCAGATGCCCATGACCTGCCCGCGCACATCCGCGAGGGCCGCGCCGGAGAAGCCCGGGTGCAGACCACCATCTAGTCGCACGAACGCATCGAGCTGTCCGCCCCTCCAGGTGCGCCATGGACCACCCGTGCTGCCGATCACGCCAAATCGGCACTGGTGCCGAAACCGTCCGCCAGCGCGACGGCGAGCGCGAGATGACCTGGCTTGAGCGAGCGCGCATTGCCACACTCGACCGGGTCCAGGTCCACCCCGTCCATTTTCAGCACGGCGAGGTCGGTGCCGGCATCCCGGCCCGCGAGCGGTGCGGCGACCGAACGGCCTTCAGGCAGCGTGACTTCGATCCCGCCGTCATGCCTGATCGTGTGTGCCGCCGTGACGACGACACCATGTCGCCAGATTACTCCGCTTGACGGAATGCGATGCCGGCCGTGCACCGCAACGACGCTCCGTCCGACTCGTTCGACGATTCCTGCCAGATTGTCCGAGAGGTCCAGCAAAGGACTTGCGCCCGAGGATGTGGTTTCCATATCAAGTCTCCTGCCATTGCCATTCGCGACACGGCCCGCTTGTGCTCAAGCCGTCGCTCGCGCACCGGCCCTTTACGGATGGTGCTACGGCGACGGGTTCAGGATGGCAGAACAACAGCGGGCGATCACCAGCCGAACGGGTAGTCGGGCGGTTGCATTGCGGTCTTTATGCCGATCTTGTCCGATGCGGCGGGGGCCCCGATGCACGCGGCGGATCAGCTAAACTATTGAGCCAATAGACGCGGCCATTCCCGCGCCGTTTTTCGTCATGGCGCACATCTTCTTCGCTGCTTCGATTCAGCGGCATATCGCAACGCCCGAGCGCGAGATCGATGCTCGCACGCTAGGGGAAGCGTTCGCAGCCGTCTTCGCCGTGCAAGCACGATAGCGCGGCTATATCCTTGACGAGCAGGGCTCGCTGCGGCTGCATCTCGCTGTGTTCGTCGACGGCCGGCCCGTGCGCGACCGGCAACACCTGTCCGATGCTCTTGGCGGGGAAAGCCGTGTGTACGTCGTACAGGCGCTGTCGGGCGGATAAGAGGGTTCCATGCGTTCGATTCGTACTCAGGCTTTGCAAGGTTCCAGAGTAAGGCGCTGAAGCGCCGACGGGTTTGCATGGGACCGGACCACGCGCTAAAGCACCACGCCCGGATCGACACCTGTTTGACAGTAGGGACTCGACATGACGGATCGGTTGCTTGTCGCAACGAGCAAAGGGCTGTTCGTTTTGCAAGCCGATGGCAAGGGCGGCTGGACGCTCGGTGAACCGTACTTCGTCGGCGAGCCGGTGAGCATGGTGCTGCCTGATCCGCGTGACGGATCACTGTATGCCGCACTCAATCTCGGCCACTTTGGCGTGAAGCTGCATCGCCGGCGCGCGGGCGCGGCGGATTGGGAAGAGTGTGCGGTCCCTGTCTATCCGCTGCAGCCTGCCGACGAGACGGGTGCGGATGACGGCGCGAATGCGAGCGCCGCCGCGCCAAGCCCACCCGCCACGCCTTGGACGCTGCAGCAAATCTGGTCGCTCGAAACAGGCGGCCCGGATGAGCCAGGCGTCTTGTGGGCCGGCACGATTCCAGGCGGACTTTTCCGTTCCGACGATGGAGGCGACACGTGGGCGCTCAACCGCGCGCTGTGGGATCGCCCGGAGCGCCGCGAACGGTTCGGCGGCGGCTATGACGCGGCGGGCATCCATTCCGTGATGGTCGATCCGCGCGAGAGCCGGCGCGTGACGATCGGCGTGCCGTGCGGCGGCGTACGGCAAACCGATGACGGCGGCGCAACATGGCGCGTGAGTACCGAGGGCATGGAGGCGACTACATGCCCCCGGAGCGGCGCGGAGATGCCAACGTGCAAGACCCGCACCGCGTCGTGCAATGCCCGGCGAGCCCGGATGTGCTGTGGACACAGCATCACTGCGCGAGCTTCCGCTCGACCGACGGCGCAGCGCACTGGCAGCGGATCGAAGCGCAACCATCGAGCTTCGGGTTCGCGGTTGCCGTGCATCCGCGCGAGCCGGACACCGCGTGATTCGTGCCCGCCGTGAAAGACGAGTGCCGCATTCCGGTGGCCGGCCAGTTCGTCGTCACGCGCACACGCGACGGCGGCCGCACGTTCGAGCGTTTCTCGAACGGCTTGCCGGCTGCACCGGCGTATGACCTCGTGTATCGGCACGGGCTCGCTATGGACGACTCCGGCACGCGCCTCGCGATGGGGTCGACCACGGGCTCGCTATGGACGTCCGACGACAGTGGCGAAAGCTGGCATTTGCTTTCCGGGCATTTGCCGCCTGTGTATTGCGTCCGGTTTGGATGAGGGCGAGGGCCCGCTGAAAGCCAGAGTGCAGGCCTTGGCGGGTGGCGTGCCGCAAATTCGCGAAGCTGTGCGCGGTCCCCATTCCTGGACGCGACCCAATTGCCCTCTTTCTGCGGCCCGGTGACGACACCGATAGGCGATCCTCAGCAGAAATCCTTGCCGAGATACGCGGCGACCGCCGCTGTCAGCGCGATGCTGTGCAATTCCTCCGGCGATGCCAGATGCGTGGCGATAATCTCACGATTATCTAGCCGCAGCTCGCCCGATCCGCGTCGCTGTTCGGCTCGAAAAACTCCTCGCGCAGGCCGGTGAAGCAGTTGATGTGAACCGTCTTGGTACTGATATCGAAGACATCAACGCGGCGATCACCACCGCGAAGATGATAGGCCCCGAAATGTACCTTGCCACAAAAGTTGACATAATCTTAGTTATCAACATTTATGCTTGTAGCGGCCAGATGGTAATGTCCGTTTTTAGCCGCATAGATGGAATGGTCGCCTCCCGCCTTAACGGTCGTCCGGCGCCGCAGTCTCGCGTCCAGAGCATGCGACATTGCTGGTTCGGCAGTCCTGCCGCCAAGGAGAACCAGATGGAACCCACGACCATAGCCATCGACCTGAGCAAACGCGTTTTCCAGATTCACTATGTCGAGCCTGAGACCGGCGCGATTCACAGCAAGGCTCTCAAACGCGCCCAGCTCGTGCCGTTCTTCGCGAACCGGCCTGCGAGCCGTGTCGTCATGGAAGCCTGTGGCAGCGCCCATCACTGGGCCCGGGTTCTGGCACGGCTGGGCCACGACGTGCGGCTCATCGCCGCGCAGTTCGTGCGGCCCTTCGTGAAGTCGAACAAGAACGATGCAGCCGACGCCGCAGCGATCTGGGAAGCCGCACAGCGTCCCGGCATGCGGTTCGTAGCCGTCAAGACCGAAGGCCAGCAGGCCATGCTGGCGATGCATCGCATACGCCAGCAACTGGTCCGGATTCGCGTCATGCAGGTCAACCAGCTTCGTGGACTGCTCTATGAATTCGGCGTCGTGTTGCCGCAAGGCCGCCGGGCATCGATCGAAGCCGCCAAAGCCGCGCTGGCGTCACTGGCCGACGAGCTGCCAGCCATGCTGGCAGACAGCCTGCAGGACCAGCTTTCGAGACTTCGCGGACTCGACGAGCAGATCGCACGGATCGAGCAACGCATTCTCGATTGGCGCCGCAATGATGACGCATGCAAACGCATCTCGGAGATTCCTGGCGTGGGCGTGCTCACGGCGACCGCTGCGGTATCAGTCATCGGACAGGCAACGACGTTTCGCTCCGGGCGGGAGTTTGCCGCCTATCTGGGCCTGGTGCCACGACAGAACAGTTCTGGTGGCAAGATAAAGCTCGGCGGCATCAGCAAACGCGGAGACGTGTATCTGCGCACGCTGCTGATTCACGGCGCGCGATCGGTCATCGTGAGCTCAAGGCATTTGCCAGAGCGTTTGCGCCAGATGCTGTCCCGGCGTCCAACGAACGTCGTTGCTGTTGCACTTGCCAACAAGATGGCTCGCACGATCTGGGCATTGCTCGCATATGGTCGAACGTATCAGGCAGCACCCGCGCAGTGATCTCGCTTCAAAGTCTTTAATCCCCATTCACGGTTGCACAGGTGTATTGAACGATGGCAAGACAGGTTGGACCGCGCAAAGGCAAGCCTGAGACATTTCTCGGACCTTGAGTCCGTCGTTTAGATTAGGACCTTTGCGGCGAAATCCATCGGGGCCGGCGGGCATGCCCGCGATCGAGTCCGGATATAAGTCCGCAACCACCCTTCTCGCCACACACAATCACCTTGCAAATGGGAGGCGACCATATAAGAAATGTCCGCTTTTGATGCCGTCGTATGCTAGCCACCCGCCGTTTTCGGGCGCTCTAGACATCGACGGCTGTGACAGAACGGATAACAATGACAATGCGGGAACTGGACAGATTCAAGGTCATTCAGGATGTGACGGAGGGCCGGCTCAAGCCATGGCGTGCTGCCGAACGTCTGGGTCTGACGACGAGGCAAGTACGGCGGCTGGTGGCCCGATATCGCGAGTCTGGCGCTCCTGGACTGATCTCTCGCAAGCGCGGTATGCCCGGGAATCGGAGACTGGACGGAGAACTGACCCAACGTGCTCTGGCCATCGTCCGTGAGCGATACGCCGATTTCGGCCCGACCCTCGCGTGCGAGAAGCTGCGCGAATGTCACGGCATCCGGCTCGCGAAGGAAACCGTACGCAAGCTGATGACGGAAGCCGGGCTGTGGATACCGCGCCGGCAGCGCCCGCCGAAGGTCTACCAGCCACGGGCCCGGCGTGCGTGCCTGGGCGAACTGATCCAGATCGACGGCAGCGATCACCGCTGGTTCGAGGACCGGGCCCCCGCCTGTACGCTGCTGGTGTATGTCGACGATGCGACGAGCCGGTTGATGGCGTTGCATTTCACGGCGACCGAGTCGACCTTCAGCTGTTTCGAGGCGACAGGGACACAAAGCAGAGGGGCGCCATGCATAGCGGCCTCTAACCGGAATACTGCTCGGGAATGAAGGTCACATCCTGTGGCATTAACCTTTACGGGTGGCGGGCGTCTCGATTATCGCGTACCACTCGTCGGCCAGATCCACGACCGGTGTGTTGCGAGGCTGCAGCGCGCATAGACCTGTTTGGTATCCCGATATCCGTTAACAAGCATTACCTCAGAAATCCGGGCCACGAAAAATACCCACCGCCGAATGCGGCGGGCGGCCCAAAGGTCAGGGATGACCTGCATGTTTCGGAACCGAAAACATTGCGTGGAATCCGGCAACAGAGCAAGCCGCACGGCCTGAAAACGATCAGCTGACTTACAGGCTCGTCCGTCATGTCCGGCCGATATCACCCGGCATTGACGGCGTCCTTGAACGCCTTGCCTGCGGCGAACTGCGGCGAACTTGACGGTCTTCGGCCGCAGGACTCGTGATGGTCTCGCCGGTAGAAGGATTGCGCCCGGTGCGTTCAGCGCGGGGACCCGTCGAAAATGAGCCGAATCCGATCAACTGGACTGTCTCGCCGCCCGTGACTGCTGCCGTCTGTCACGGCTTCGAGAATGGCGTCAATAGCTTCGCCCGTGCTGGCCTTGCACGTCTTGATCGCGCCACACATAGTTCTTTAGAACTACCTCTCGCACACGTCGAGTCGTTCCAATGCCGTGTCTTCCCTGTACTTCAGGTGGATAGGCGACCGGGTGCTCACGGAACACAATCGTCACCATCCCAGCCCGGGCGGCCGCATTTCACAGCGGCTCGAAGGCAACGCGAACCGACCTGAGAGGACGATATGACTACCCGGCCCCTGTTATCTCATCGAGGCCAGACCATCCACATCTGGGCGCCCGAAGACAAGGCCTTTTGGCAGCGCGAAGGCGAAGCGATTGCGCGACTCAATCTGTGGATCTCGGTGCCTGCGCTATTCCTCGCATTTGCGATCTGGCAGGTCTGGAGCGTGGTGGCAGTCAGCCTGCCGTCGCTCGGCTTCCGATATTCAACCAATCAACTGTTCTGGCTAGCGGCGGCTCCCGCGCTAAGCGGCGCGACACTGCGCATCTTCTATTCGTTCATGGTTCCGCTCGTGGGCGGCCGCCGCTGGACCGCTCTCTCGACCGCGTCACTGCTGATTCCAGCGATCGGTATCGGCTTCGCCGTGCAAGACAATACGACGAGCTATCCCACCATGCTCACGCTTGCGTTGCTGTGCGGTTTCGGCGGCGGCAACTTCAGTTCCAGCATGGCCAACATCAGTTTCTTTTTTCCCAAAGAACGCAAAGGGTCCGCGCTCGGCGTGAACGCGGGTCTTGGCAACCTTGGTGTATCAGTCGTGCAGTTCCTGAGCCCACTCGTCGTCACCGCAGGGGTATTTGGCATCTTCGCGGGTGCGCCACAGACGGTCGGCAAGGGCTCGCAGATCGTCCACGTGTGGACGCAAAATGCCGCGTTCATCTGGGTGCCCTGGATTGCTCTGGCAGCGTTGGCCGCGTGGTTCGGCATGAACGATCTCGCCGAGGCGAAAGCGTCGTTCGCGGATCAGGCCGTGATCTTCCGCCGCCGCCACAACTGGCTGATGTGCATCCTTTACCTGGGAACCTTCGGTTCGTTCATCGGCTATGCAGCGGGTTTTCCGCTACTGATCAAGAGCCAGTTTCCGACGCTCGATGCGCTTGCCTACGCATGGGTCGGCCCCTTCGTCGGCGCGGCGGTCCGCCCGTTCGGCGGCTGGCTTGCGGACAAGCTGGGCGGCGCGCGCGTCACGCTATGGAATTTCGTCGTGATGGCGGGTGCGGTGGCCTGCGTGCTCGTTTTTCTACCGTCCGGACCGTCACACGGCAGTTTCGCAGGCTTCTTTGCAAGCTTTCTCGTTCTCTTCCTCACGACGGGCATCGGCAATGGTTCGACCTTTCGAATGATCCCGGTGATCTTCCTGAACACCAGACTGCAAGAGGTCGCCCCGTCCGACAAGGAAGCCGTGCAGCGCGCCACAAGGGAGGGCAACACCGAGGCCGCCGCCGCGCTCGGCTTCGCCGCCGCGATGGGCGCATACGGCGGCTTCTTCATTCCCAAGAGCTACGGCACCTCGATCTCGCTCACGGGCGGCCCCGAAGCCGCGCTCTACGTTTTCATCGCCTTCTACATCGTATGCATCGCACTGACCTGGTGGCACTACGCCCGTCGTCACGCCGCGATGCCCTGCTGACTCCGGAGCCTGAATTCATGAGCCATTTTCTCGACCGGCTGACGCATTTCGCACTACCCCGGGAAAAATTCGCCGACGGACACGGCGTCACGACCGGCGAAGACCGGACGTGGGAGGACGCTTACCGGAACCGCTGGGCGCACGACAAGATCGTGCGCAGCACACACGGCGTGAACTGCACCGGTTCCTGCTCGTGGAAGATCTATGTGAAAGGCGGCATCGTCACCTGGGAGACCCAGCAGACGGACTATCCGCGCACGCGTTGGGACATGCCCAATCACGAGCCACGCGGCTGCGCACGCGGCGCGTCCTACTCGTGGTACCTGTATAGCGCGAACCGCGTGAAGTACCCGATGGTGCGTGCCCGCCTGCTGCAACGCTGGCGCACCGCGCTGCAGGCGCATCCAGATCCGGTCAACGCCTGGGCGTCGATCGTCGAAGACGACGCGGCCCGCCGTGACTATCAGCAGGTGCGCGGCATGGGCGGCTTCGCGCGCACCAGTTGGGATGAAGTGAACCAGCTCATCGCTGCCGCGAACGTTTATACGATCAAGACGCACGGTCCGGACCGCGTGATCGGTTTCTCGCCGATTCCGGCCATGAGCATGGTCAGCTATGCGGCCGGCAGCCGCTATCTGAGCCTGATCGGCGGGGTCTGCATGAGCTTCTATGACTGGTACTGCGATCTGCCGCCCGCCAGCCCACAGGTGTGGGGCGAGCAGACCGACGTGCCTGAATCGGCTGACTGGTACAACTCGTCCTACCTGATCGCGTGGGGCAGCAACGTGCCGCAGACCCGCACGCCCGATGCGCATTTTTTCACCGAGGTGCGCTACAAGGGTGCCCGCACCGTTGCGATCACGCCGGACTATAGCGAAGTGGCGAAACTCTCCGACGAGTGGCTCCATCCGCGTCAGGGCACCGATGCCGCACTCGCGATGGCGATGGGCCACGTTGCGCTGACGGAGTTCTACTTCGAGCGCCGCAGCCCATACTTCGACGGCTACGCCCGCCGCTACACCGATCTGCCGATGCTCGTGATGCTCAAGCCACACGCGCTGCCCGACGGCCTTATGACGCTCGTGCCTGACCGCTATCTGCGGGCGAGCGACTTCAGCGGCAAACTGGGGCAGTCAAACAATCCCGAGTGGAAGACCGTTGCGTTTGATACCACCGGCCGTGCGGTGCTCCCGAACGGTTCGATCGGTTTTCGCTGGCAGACTGAAGGCAATGGCGACGCCGGCAGGTGGAATCTCGAGGACAAGGAAGCGCGCCACGGCGAGCAGGTGAGGCTCAAGCTGTCGCTGGTCGAGGACGCCGCGCAGCCATACGAGATCGTCGACGTCGCACTGCCCTACTTCGGCGGCGTGACGAGTGCGCACTTCGCGCCGAATGAACTCGGCGGCCAGATCAACCACGTCAGGGTACCCGCGCTCAGGCTGCGCCTGGGCAAGGAGGGCGATGCGCATGACGCGCTGGTCGCCACCGTGTTCGACCTGCAGGCAGCGCAATACGGGATCGACCGCGGTTTCGGCAGCGGCGCGGCGAATTACGAGGACAACGCGGCGTACACCCCGGCGTGGGCCGAAGTGATCACCGGCGTACCGCGCGCGCAGATCGCCAAGGTCGCCCGTGAATTTGCCGCGAACGCGGATCGTACGGAGGGCCGCTCGATGGTGATCATCGGCGCGGCGATGAATCACTGGTATCACGCCGACATGAACTATCGTGGCGTGATCAACCTGCTGATGCTGTGCGGCTGCATCGGCAAGAGCGGCGGCGGCTGGGCGCATTACGTCGGCCAGGAGAAGCTGCGGCCGCAGACCGGCTGGACCGCCCTCGCCTTCGCGCTCGACTGGGCGCGCCCGCCGCGGCAGATGAACAGCACGAGCTTCTTCTACGCGCACACTGACCAGTGGCGTTACGAAAAGCTCGCGGTCGACGAGATCGTGTCGCCGCTCGCGGATCGAAGCCTCTACGCAGGCAGCATGATCGACTACAACGTGCGCGCAGAGCACATGGGCTGGCTGCCGAGCGCGCCGCAACTCGCGGTGAACCCGCTGCGGCTGGCCAACGCGGCGGACGCGCGAGGCGTTTCGCCGCAGGACCACGTCGTGCAGGGTCTGCGCGACGGCTCCCTGCGCATGAGCTGCGAAGATCCCGATGCACCTGAAAACTGGCCGCGCAACATGTTCGTGTGGCGTTCGAACCTGCTTGGCTCCTCCGGTAAGGGGCATGAGTACTTCTGCAAGCACCTGCTGGGCACAAGCCACGGCGTGCAGGGCAAAGACCTGGGCGACGCCGGTGCGCGCCCTTCGGAAGTGAAATGGCACGACAACGCGCCGCAGGGCAAGCTCGACCTGCTGGTCACGCTCGATTTCCGGATGAGCACAACCTGCCTTTACTCCGACATCGTGCTGCCCACCGCAAGCTGGTACGAGAAAAATGACCTCAATACCAGCGACATGCATCCATTCGTTCATCCGCTGTCCGCAGCTGTCGATCCCGTCTGGCAAAGCCGGTCCGACTGGGACATCTACAAGGGTTTCGCGAAGGTGTTCAGCGAAGTATGCAAAGGCCACCTCGGCGTCGAACGCGACGTCGTGCTGACCCCACTCATGCATGACACGCCGGGCGAGCTCGCGCAGCCGTTGGGCGTCGCAGACTGGCGCAGCGGCGCGTGCGAGTTCGTGCCCGGCAAGACGGCGCCCCAGATCACCGTGGTGGAGCGCGACTACCCAAACCTGTATCGGCGCTTCACCGCGCTTGGGCCGCTGATGAACCAGATCGGCAATGGGGGCAAGGGTATCGCGTGGAAGACCGACACGGAGGTAGCCCAGCTCGGAGAACTCAACGGCGTCACGCAGGAAGACGGCGCGACGAAGGGCATGCCGCGTATCGTTTCCGACATCGACGCCTGCGAGGTCATTCTGCAGCTTGCGCCCGAGACCAACGGCCACGTCGCCGTGAAGGCGTGGGAAGCGCTATCGAAAGCAACCGGGCGCGATCACCGCCATCTTGCCGCCCATCGCGAAGACGAGAAGATCCGCTATCGCGATGTGCAGGCGCAGCCCCGCAAGATCATCAGCTCGCCTACGTGGAGCGGCATCGAAAGCGAGACCGTTAGCTACAACGCCGGCTACACAAACGTGCACGAACTGATTCCGTGGCGCACGCTCACCGGCCGCCAGCAGTTCTATCAGGACCACCCTTGGATGATCGCGTTCGGAGAAGCGTTGTCGAGCTACCGCCCACCCGTCGACCTGAAGACCACGGCTGACCTGCATGGCGCGCGGCCGAACGGTCATCCGGAACTGGTGCTTAACTTCATCACGCCGCACCAGAAATGGGGTATTCACAGCACCTACGGCGACAACCTGCTGATGCTGACACTGAACCGCGGCGGCCCAGTCGTGTGGCTGAGCGAAGAGGACGCGAAGCGCGGGGGTATCGAAGACAACGACTGGATCGAGCTCTTCAATGTGAATGGCGCCGTCGCCGCACGTGCCGTGGTAAGTCAGCGGGTCAAATCAGGCATGGTGATGATGTATCACGCGCAGGAAAAGACCATCAACACGCCAGGCTCGGAAATAACCGGAGTGCGCGGTGGCATCCACAACTCGGTGACGCGCATCGTACTCAAGCCGACCCATATGATCGGCGGCTATGCGCAGCTCAGCTACGGATTCAACTACTACGGCACGATCGGCACGAACCGCGACGAGTTCGTCCTCGTGCGCAAGATGCGCAACGTCGACTGGCTCGACGCGCCGCGCGACGCCGCGCCAGCTGCCGTGCAGGGGCGCCTTTGAGATGCCGTTAGACAGGAGCCACACATCATGAAAATACGCGCACAGATCGGCATGGTGCTGAATCTCGACAAGTGCATCGGGTGCCATACCTGCAGCGTGACCTGCAAGAACGTCTGGACCAACCGTGCTGGCGTCGAATACGCCTGGTTCAACAACGTTGAAACGAAACCGGGCATCGGCTATCCGAAGGAATGGGAAAACCAGGACCGCTGGAACGGCGGCTGGACGCGGCGCGACGACGGCTCGATCATGCCGCGTCAGGGCGCGAAGTGGCAGTTGCTCATGCGGATTTTCGCGAACCCGAACCTGCCCGAGATCGACGACTACTACGAGCCCTTCACGTTCGACTACGAGCACCTCCATCAGGCACCTGAAATGAAGGCCGCACCCACTGCACGGCCACGCAGTCTGATCACCGGAAGGCGTATGGAGAAGATCATCTGGGGCCCGAACTGGGAAGAGATTCTGGGCGGTGAGTTCGAGAAGCGCAGCAAGGATCGCAACTTCGATGACATCCAGAAGGAGATCTACGGCCAGTTCGAAAACACCTTCATGATGTATCTGCCGCGGCTGTGCGAGCACTGTCTGAACCCCGCTTGCGTTGCCTCCTGCCCGTCCGGCTCGATTTACAAGCGCGACGAAGACGGCATCGTGCTGATCGATCAGGACAAGTGCCGCGGCTGGCGGATGTGCGTAAGCGGCTGTCCGTACAAAAAGATTTACTACAACTGGAAAAGCGGCAAGGCCGAGAAGTGCATCTTCTGCTATCCGCGTATCGAGGCCGGGCAGCCCACGGTCTGTTCGGAGACGTGCGTTGGTCGCATCCGTTATCTCGGCGTGCTGCTGTACGACGCAGACCGGATCGAGCAAGCCGCGAGCGTCGAGCATGACAAGGATCTCTACGAAGCGCAGCTCGGCATATTCCTCGATCCGCACGATCCGGAAGTGATCGCGCAGGCCCGCCGCGACGGTATTCCGGAAGGCTGGCTCGAGGCGGCGCGCGCGAGCCCGGTGTACCGGATGGCCATCGAGTGGAAAGTTGCGCTGCCGCTGCATCCTGAATACCGCACACTGCCAATGGTGTGGTATGTGCCGCCACTCTCTCCGATCACGGCCGCTGCGAATGCAGGGCACATTGAGGCACATGGCGAGATTCCGGACGTTCATCAGTTGCGGATCCCCGTGAAGTACCTGGCGAACCTGCTGACTGCGGGCGATACGGGACCGGTGGTGCGCGCGCTGGAACGAATGCTCGCGATGCGCGCGTGGCAGCGCGGCAAGCACGTCGACGGCATTGAGAACCACGCCGCACTGGCGCAGGTGAATCTGAGCGTCGCCGATGTCGAAGCGATGTACCGCGTGATGGCGATCGCAAACTACGAGGACCGCTTCGTGATTCCGACCACGCACCGTGAGTACGCCGAAAACGCGTTCGACGTGCGCGGCGGCTGCGGCTTCTCGTTCGGTAACGGCTGCTCAGACGGCGCCACGGAGGCGAGCCTCTTCGGCGGTGGGAAAAAGCGGACTATCCCGATCAAGGTGGAGATCTGAACCATGACGAACCCTTCCCCTCGCGCCGACGCGCTCACGCTCACATTGCGCGCTCTCGCTCATCTGGCGGGCTATCCCGACGAAGCGCTGCGCGAGCGCCTGCTGGCGTTGCGCGATGCGCTGCACGCGCGCCCGGTGCTCGACGCCTCACGCCTCGAAACGCTCGATGACCTGATCTTCGAGCTTGCGGGCGCAACAGGCCTCGATGCCGAAGCGGCCTATGTCGAACTGTTCGACCGTGGGCGCGGCACTGCGCTGCTCCTGTTCGAGCACGTACATGGCGATTCGCGTGACCGCGGACCGGCGATGATCGATCTGATCCAGACCTACGAAGCTGCTGGCTTGCAGCTCGCCTCGGACGAACTGCCGGACCACCTGAGCGTACTGCTCGAATACGCGTCGACGCAGCCGGCAGAAGCTGCCATCGCGTTGCTAGGCGAGATCGCACATATCCTGCGCGCCCTGTACAGCGCTCTCACCGCCCGTCACAGCGCGTATGCGGCGATTCCAGCCGCGTTGATCGAACTGGCCGGCGAATCGTTGCACGCGGTGCCAGTACCGCATGAACCGGAACTGGACGACGCGTGGCACGACCCTGCAGCATTCGGCGGATGCACGCCGGACGGCCAGCAACGCAACAGCAACTCACCCCAACCGATCCGCATTATGAGAGGTGCCGCCGCGCCTTCCAGCCAGCCCGTTACGAACGGAGAATCCGTATGAACCTGGCTCTGCATACGTTTCTGTTCAGCGTCTATCCCTATCTGTGTCTGGCAGTGTTCCTGATCGGCAGCCTCGTACGCTTCGATCGCGACCAGTACACGTGGAAAAGCGACTCATCCCAGCTGCTCCGGGCCTCGCAATTGCGCTGGGGTAGCAACCTGTTCCACATCGGCATTCTGTTCCTGCTGCTCGGCCATAGCGTCGGCCTGTTGACGCCGCACTTCGCTTACGCGCCGTTCATCAGCGCGCAGCACAAGCAGATGCTTGCAATCGTGTCGGGTGGCGTCGCCGGATCGATCTGCTTTGTCGGCCTCACGCTGTTGTTGCACCGGCGCATCACCGATCCCCGAATTCGCGCTACGAGCCGACGCAGCGACATGGCGGTGCTTATCATTCTGTGGCTGCAACTGTGTCTCGGCCTGGCGTCGTTGCCGTGGTCGTTCGCGGACCGCGGCGATGCGGCAACCATGCTGACCCTCGCAGACTGGGCTCAACACCTGCTGACGATGCGGCCCGAACCGAGCGCCCTGCTTGCGGTTCCAGTCGTCTTCAAATTGCATCTTGTGCTAGGCATGACGCTGTTCGTGCTGTTCCCGTTCACGCGACTCGTGCATATCTGGAGCGGTTTCGCTTCGCTCGCATATATGTGGCGGCCGTACCAGCTCGTGCGTTCCCGCAGGCTGCACGGTCCGCGTCGTGCCGCTCGCGCGCGCCGCGAGATCTGAAGGCGGTCGCCATGTACTACGAAGCCCAGCCCGTCGCGACAGTCAACGCAGTGCCGCTGCATGCGCCGGGCGAAGCGCTGCCGGTTAAAACGCTGCGCCAACGCGCCTGCACCGAACTGCTGCGCCAGGCCGCAATCCGGGAAGGACTGCTCAACGTGCACGATGTGCTCGCGTCCGACGGCACGCCGGGCACGGCGACTGTCGACGCGATCGAAAGGCTGCTCGAGCACGCGCTGCGTGTGCCCGAACCCGACGAGCACGCCTGCCGGCGTTACTACGCCGCCAATCCAGGCCGCCACGCGCCCGGTGAACGGGTCCACGCGAGACACATCCTGTTCGCGGTGACGCCCGGCGTAGATATCGAGGCGCTGCGACGGCTCGCCGAAGCATCGCTCGTCGATCTGAGATGCGACGCAGTCGAGCATGGCGAGCGCTTCGCTCGCGCGGCGAAGGAGCTGTCGAATTGCCCGACGGGCGACGCAGGCGGCGAGCTGGGCTGGTTCACGGCGGCCGAATGTGTGCCGGAGCTGGCACGCGAGTTGTTCGGCCTGCCGTATGTCGGCGTGCTGCCGCGATTGGTGGCAACGCGGTTTGGTTTTCACATTGTTGACGTGCTCGCACGTGAGCGGGCGAATACGCCGCCGTTCGAGACTGTACGCGCGGCGATCGCGCAGACGCTGCGCCAGCACGCTTTTGCAAACGCATTGCGCCAGTATGTTAGCCTTCTCGCCGCTCAGGCAGAGCTCTGCGGTGTCGAGCTCGACGGCACCGCCACGCCACTCGTGCAGTGATGTCAGTCTGATTGCCATCCAGAATCTGGAAGCCGTCCTTGTTCACGCCCGAGGCATACCCGATGCTGAAGTTCGCTCACGTCACACTCGTGACCGCCAGCGGAATGCTGTTCGCCGCACGCAGTATCGCCTCCCTGAACGATTACGCGTGGCCGATGCGCGACGCGTGGCGCAGGCTCAGCTATGTCATTGACACCCTGCTGCTCGCCGCTGGCGCATCGTTGTGGCTGCTACTGCGCCTGAACCCCATTCGCGACGCGTGGCTGGGCACGAAGCTCCTGCTGGTCGTCGCCTACGTGATCGCGGGAACGCTCGCGATGAAACGTGGCCGCCCCTGGGGCACGCGCGTGGCAAGCCTCGGCTGCGCACTGCTGCTGTTTGCCTTGATCGCCTCGGTGGCAGCGACGCATAACCCGTCCGGCTGGTTCGGAGTAAGGCAATGACGTCACGTCTGACACTGCATACTTCGCCCTGTGCGGGTTTCGACGAACCGTTCGAGATGCTCGCCGCATGCCACGAACGCATCGCACGAACGCTGCGCCTCCTCGAAAGTCTCGCGGAACACCTCGCGACCGCAGGTTGCGACGACGCGGCGCGTGAGGCCGCGTGCGACGTGATCCGGTATTTCGACCTGGCCAGCCCCGCGCATCACGAAGATGAAGAACGTCACCTCTTTCCCGCACTCGCGGCCGCCGGCCAGCCAGACCTTCGCACACTCGTCGACCGGCTGCGGGCCGAGCACCGAGAGATGACACGACAGTGGGACGCGGTCCGTATTGACCTGGATCAAGTGAAACGGGGCGAATGGCTGATAAAAACGTGGGCTGAGACATCGGCGCGCTGGGCCGCGTTCGCGAACCTTTATCGTACCCACCTTGCCGCCGAAGACAGGCATGCGTATCCCGCCGCGACGGCGCTGCTCGGTGACGCTGCACGCGGCGCAATGGGGCGCGACATGGCGAGCCGACGCGGTGTCAGGTGGCCGCACCAGTAGACTGCGCTCAGCACGAAGGGTCTGGGCGCCAACGAGAGACCATGCGCAGATTCCAGACACTCTCCGCAAGACTTGGCTTGATCGGTGGCTCGCTCCTGCTGGTGGCGATCGCGTCGATCGGCTTCACTTTGTGGATCAGTTGGCAGCTTGAGGGCGGCGCAGCGGCTGTGAACGAGGCCGGCCGTATGCGCATGCAGACGTGGCGGCTTGCTCAGACGCTCGCGCGCGGCGACGCCGGGGCAGTGCGAGACCAGATTTTGCAGTTCGACAGCGGAATGGCGTTATTGCGCGATGGCGATCCGGCGCGACCGCTGTTCGTGCCGCGTAACGCGCGTTGCGTCACCGCGCTGGCGGATGTGGCACGCACCTGGACCGAGGTGCGCGCCGCATGGTCTGCTACGCCCGGCCTTGGCGCCATGCAGGCGGCGCGCCAGGCCGAGGCGTTTGTCGCCCACATCGACGCGCTCGTCACCGCCATTGAACAGCGACTTGCGTCGCTCACCACAGTACTCAACGCGCTGCAGGTCTTCATGATGGGACTGACCATCGCCAGTGCGGTCACGATGCTGTATTCCGCGTACCTCTTCATCTTCAATCCACTGGACCGGTTGAAAGCTGGCCTTGCCCGAGTGCGCCACGGAGATCTGGCTGCCCGTGTGCAGGTGAATTCCGGCGATGAATTCGGCGCACTGTCCCGAGGCTTCAACCAGATGGCCGAAACGCTCGAGGAGCTCTACCAGCACCTTGAGATGAAGGTCGAAGAGAAGACCTCCAGCCTCGCCGCGCAGAACGCACGCCTTGCGTCGCTGTATCAGGCAAGCGAGTTTGCCGCGCGTGCCGACACACTCGACGACCTGGCGCAGGGCTTCGCCACCCGCCTTAAACGGGTTGCGCACGCCGACGCGGTTGCGATCCGCTGGTGCGACGAAGACAATCGCCGCTACGTACTGCTCGCTTCCCACGGGCTCTCTTCTGAGGTCGCCGATCATGAGGCCTGCATCCAGACCGGTGACTGTGCGTGCGGGCAGCCACGCGACGACGCACACACGCGTGTCGTATTCATGCAGCGACGCGGCGGCGCTGCATTGCAAGGCCATTGCGAGCGCGCCGGATACCGGTCGCTCGTTAGCGTGCCCGTGCGGCTGCAGACCCGCATCGTTGGCGAAATTGATCTGTTCTACGCGAAGGAGGCAACGCTGGCGGACGACGATCGCACACTGCTCGACGCGCTCGCTGACCATCTCGCCACCGCGATCGAGGGGCTGCGCGTCAGCGCGCTGCTGCGCGAAGCCGCGGTGGCGGAGGAACGCGGCTTCATCGCGCGGGAATTGCACGATTCGATCGCGCAGAGTCTTGCGTTCATGAAGATCCAGAGCGTGCTGCTACGTGACGCGCTCGCGCAAAAAGACACAGCAAAAACGGAGCGCGCCGTCGGCGAACTGGAGATGGGCATCGAAGAGAGCCTGTCCGACGTGCGCGAATTGTTGATGCACTTTCGCACCCGCACCAACACCGAAACCATCCTGCCCGCCCTGCAGACGACGTTGCAGAAGTTCGAACACCAGACGGGGATGGCCACCCGCCTTTCTGTCGAGGGCGATGGCCTGCCGCTACCACCCGACGTCCAGGTGCAGGTGCTGCACGTGGTGCAGGAAGCACTCTCCAACGTGCGCAAGCATGCGCATGCCCGCGCGGTGTCGGTGGAAGTGCGGCAGAGCTCGCCGTGGCAGGTCGTGGTTCGGGACGATGGCTGCGGCTTCGGTTTAGCCGGCCAGGCAACCGGCCACAGCGAAACGCACGTTGGACTGCGCATCATGCGCGAACGGGCCGCTCGAATCGGCGCGGCCGTCGAGATCGAAACCGCCATCGGCGATGGCACCCGCGTCGTTCTGACGCTCGCGGACAGGAAGAGGCTTGCAGCATGAACGATACGACGCTGATTCGCATCCTGGTGGTAGACGACCATACGCTCTTCCGGCGCGGCATCATCGCGCTGCTGTCCACCGACGAACGCTTCGTTGTGGTCGGCGAGGCCGGCGACGCGGGCGAAGCCTGTAGGCGCGCGAACGAGACGCAGCCCGACGTGATCCTGCTCGATAACCACCTGCCGGGCGTGCGCGGCATCGATGTGCTGCCGGGACTCGCTGAACTGGCGCCGCAGGCGCGCGTACTGATGCTGACGGTCAGTGAAGACGAACAGGATCTCGCCGCAGCGCTCCGGGGCGGCGCTCGCGGCTATCTGCTGAAGACTGTCGACAGCAGCGCGATGGCCGACGCTATCGTGCGGATTATGGCAGGCGAATCGACAATCAGCCCCGAAATGACGGGGAAACTGGTGAGCGCGTTTCAGGCGCTGCAGCCCGGCGAGGTGCCGCCTGCTGCGTCACCCTCGGTGCTCGCGCCGGCGGTGCCCGATCCGATCGAGTCGCTGTCCGCGCGCCAGGAGGAAATCCTTGCGCATATTGCACGGGGCGAAACGAACAAGGAGATCGCGCGGGCGCTAAACATTGCGGAAACGACTGTGAAGATCCACGTCCAGCAGGTGTTGAAGAAGCTGAAGCTGGCATCGCGAGTTCAGGCGGCCACCTACGCCGTAATGCGGATGCGGCACGCCTGAAGTCCAACCGTAATATCCATGCGTCCGTTATGACGACGCGGAAAAGCGCTCCGCATGCACCTGCTCGCTAGCCAGTTCTCGCGCGCAGGCCACCGCCTCACAGGCTTGAATAAGTTTCGACGGGCCACATACGTAGATGTCTGGCTGCACACCTGCCTGTGCGAGCGCGTTTTCCAGAGCTTGCGCGGGCGTACCTGTGAAGCCGTCCCAGGCTCCCGTCGGCCTCCATGCGCACCAGGTGATCTCCAGCTGTGGCAATTCAGCGCGCAACGCTTCGATTTCGGTCGTCGCGACGAAATCGGTTTCATCGTTGGCGCCGACGAAAAGCCGAACATCGGATGTCTCGCCATACTCAGCCATCCGCCGCAGCATCGACAGGATCGGCGCGAGGCCCGTGCCCCCGGCCACGAACCAGCGCTCCCGCAAACTCGCGGGATCGACACCGAAGCCGCCCTGCGGCCCTCGTACGTCAAGCGGGTCGCCAACGCGCGCGCTTTGCGCGAGCCAGTTTGAGAACAAGCCATTGCTCTGCAGCCGGATCAGGAATTCGAGGTCCCCGTCCCAGTTGCTCGTGTTCGCAATCGAGAACGCGCGCCACGCCTGTGTGCCGGGTACGCACAACTCCATGAACTGTCCCGGTTCGAATTCGGCGGCACAGCCGTGCACCGGGTCGTCCTGGAGCTTCAGCGACAGGCGCATCGTGCTTTGATTAAGCCTTTCGATACGTTCGACGCATGCCTGGCGCTGCGGAATCGGCTCGAACAGGACCTTGGACAGGTCGTACGGCACCGCGAGTTCAAGATCGCTGCATGGGGTCGTTCGGCACATTAAGGTCGGCCGCTGCTGGACGCGCGACAGCACGTCGGGGTTGTGCGTGCCCAGCACGAATTCCCCCGCCACAACATTGGCCTGACAGGCACCGCAACTACCCTGACGACACTGCGCCGGAAGCATGATGCTGCTCGCGGCAGCCGCGTCAATCAGCACTTCGTCTGGGCCACAGGCGAATTCAACGAGGCCGTTGTCTCGCGTGATGATCGTGACGTGGTGTTTCATAATCGAGATCCTGCCGCCGGCGCGCGGCGTCTGCACGGCGCGTCGGCGTTGTATGGGTTAGTCGGGGACCGTTAGGCGGCATCGCGTGCGAGGCAGCTCGCGATATCGGCTTGCGCATCGCCGATCGGACGGATGCCGAACCTGGCGTTGAGCGTGGCAACGACATTCGATGTCAGAAAGGCCGGCAGCGTCGGTCCGAGGCGAATATTTCGGATGCCGAGCGCGAGCAGGGTTAGCAGCACCGCCGCGGCCTTCTGCTCGAACCATGACACGACCAGCGAAAGCGGCAGTTCGTTGACGCTGCAGTCGAACGCATCCGCGAGTGCCGTCGCGATGCGGATCGCAGAGTAGGCGTCGTTGCACTGCCCCACGTCGAGCAGGCGCGGGACGCCGCCGATGTCGCCGAACGCGTGACGGTTGAAGCGGTACTTGTTGCAGCCAAGCGTCATCACGACAGTGTCATCCGGCACGCCAGTCGCGAAGTCGCTGTAGTAGTTGCGCCCCGGCGCCGCGCCGTCGCACCCGCCGACGAGAAAGAAATGGCGGATTGCGCCCGCCTTGACTGCCTCCACCACCTGCGGCGCGACGCCCAGCACAGCATGACGGCCGAAGCCTACGGTGATGCTCTCCTCCGGCTCTGTTTCGAGAAAGCCCGGCAGCGCCTTCGCCGCCGCGATCAGCCCGGAGAAATCGTGGTCGGTGATGTGGCGAACGCCCGGCCAGCCTACAGGTCCCGTCGTAAAGATGCGCTGCCGGTATTGCGGACGTGGCTCTATGATGCAGTTGGACGTCATCAGGATAGGGCCAGGAAAAGCTGCGAAGTCCGACTGCTGATCCTGCCATGCGCCGCCGTAGTTGCCCACGAGATGCTCGTATGCGTTGAGGACCGGATATGCATGCGCCGGCAACATCTCGCCGTGTGTGTATACATTTATGCCCGTACCCGCTGTCTGCTCCAGTAGCTCATGCAGATCACCAAGATCGTGGCCCGACACGAGAATTGCCTTGCCTTTCACTGGGCTCACGCGGGCCCGCCCCGGCCGCTGTGCGCCGAACGTGCCGGTATTGGCGTCGTCGAGCATCTCCATCACCTTCAGATTGAGATTGCCGATTTCCATCGCCTTCGCGAGCAGCAAATCGACGGACGTCGGATGTGTGTCGAGGAACGCGAGCAGTTCCTCGATGCCGCGATACACGTCGGAACGTTCCTTGCCCAGCGCGCACGCGTGCTGGGCATACGCGCAGACGCCCTTCAGCCCATACAAGAGCAACGCGCGCAATCCGACCACGTCCTCCCCAACGTCGTCGGCGTCCGCCAGAATGCCCACTGTACGGGACTGCGTCAGCAGACCGTTGAGATCCGGCGCCGGCTGCCAGGTGGCGGCGCTCTCGGGCTCGCCGGTGTAGGTTGGCGCCCCTGCGTTCGCACACGCGATGCGTAATCCGTCGCGCAGATTGGCTGCGCCGTTCAGCATCGTCACGAACCGCTTCGCGTCGAAATTTACGTTAGTCAGCGTGGTGAACATCCCGTAGACAATGAAGCGGTCGGCTTCGATCGTGTCGAGCCCATATCCGCGGGCTCTCACGCACCATGTGGCAAGACCTTCGAGTGCAAACACCAGCAGATCTTGCAGATCGGCGGTCGTCGCGTCCTTGCCGCAGTTACCTTTCGCGCTGGCGCATCCGGGCGTCGCGCCGGTCCGGTCGGTCTGTTCGCACTGGAAACAAAACATTCTGTCTTCTCCGAAAACTTGGTGATGGAAGTGGCGTCGCGGCGACGATATGGATCGTCTGCGCATGCCGCAAAGCATCTGAGGTGGCCGCAGCCATTCGGCCGCTGCGGTTGAGAAGGATCGCGAAATGGTGCGCATGGACGTTTGACCTGTGTCAACGTCGCCCCCTGGATCCACGCCACTACTACCATTGCATCGTAAAAAGTAGTTCGGTCGAACTATGGATGCCCCGTCAACCTACCGGCGTGGCATGCAGACACGCCTATCGTGCGCCGCCTTCCCAGTTGCGCAGAAAATGGGCGTAGGTGTCGGCCCGCTCGATGCCAGACAAGATCAATATGAGGTGCGTGGCTGGCAGGGCCAGGATATCCACACCGCACTGGCGTTGCTGGCGCGCGCGGTGCTTGCTGCCCTCAGGGCACGGGCCAAAAAACAGCTGCAGGTTCGCTGCCATTCGGCGCTCAGGAGATGTGCCGGGTACGGTGCCGACTGATCTGGTGCACGCTCCACTCCATCTGCTAAAAGGACGCAAGCCGTAAGACCGGGGAATTTCATGGATGAGAGAAAGCGCGATAGCATGGTCGCCAATCTACGCCGCCGAATGGCCGAAGTCGGCATTGAGCTTAATGACCTTGCAGCCGCGATTGCCGAAGACGAGATAAAGGAAGCGGCCAGATACCGAAGTGCAACGGGAGATACCTGGTCAGGCGACGGGGAAATGCCCCAATGGCTCAAGCAGGCCATCAGCGCATGCGCTACTCGTTCGTGCGCTCGCACGCTCCGGCGTTTTCGTTCGCTACGCGCTTAGCAACCGCTCGCGCTTCGTCTGCGCGGCGGCCATGTTGCGCTCCTTCACGTGACCGAATCCGCGCATCTCTTCCGAGCCATCGTTGGTGAAACCCGCAGGCGCCGCCACCGCGCGCAGCGCAGCGAGACGGATAGCGTGCACGATCCGCGACGAAGGCCATGGCATTCGGAAGGGCAGCGGGCGGACCTCTTCAAGCGCTTAAGGCGATTTTACGAAACCGAGCCACCGGAAGTGGGCGGAGCCGGCCTCGGCATAGCCTTCGTGAAGACAGATGAGCGCGGCAGGCACCTGCTACCATTTCGCCTGCCGCAACTCCCCCGACACGCCCACATGCGCATCGACCCGTACAGCCTCGAACTGTTTCTCTCCGTCGTCGAGGAAGGCTCGATCGGCCGGGCCGCGAGCCGCGCTCACATCGCGCCGTCGGCGCTCAGCCGGCGCATCGCAGATCTCGAAGCCGCCGTCGGCGTGCCGTTGCTGACCCGTTCGCCGAGCGGCGTCGAACTTACCGAGGCCGGCCGGCATGCCGTCACGCATGCGCGCGCCGTGCATCAGCAGTTGCAGACGATGGCACGCGAAGTCCAGTCGCTCGCGGGGCAGGTCGCGGGCGTGGTGCGTCTGTATGCGAATGCGTCGGCGATCGTCGGCTTCTTGCCGGAGCGTCTGAAGGCGTTTCAGGCACGTTATCCGCTCGTCGAAATCGCGTTGAGCGAGCACATCAGCGACGAAGTCGTGCGTGCCTGCATCGACGATCGCGCCGATGTCGGCATTTCGTCGGGCGGCCGCGCGCCTGGCGTACTCGAATCGTGGCATTTCGCCGACGACCCATTGCTGGTCGTGATGCCCGTCGGTCATGAACTGGCCGCGCTCGAAACGCCCGCGTTCGCCGACGTGCTGCGCTTTCCGCTCGTGGCGCTTCAGGCGGGCGGCTCGCTCGATCTCGTGCTGCGCGAGCGTGCCGTCGCGGCGAGCACGCCACTGCGTTTCTCCGTGACCGTCAACAGTTTCGATGCGCAATGCCGAATGGTCGAAGCCGGTCTTGGCATCGGCATCATGCCGACAAGCGCGGCGTCGGCGTTCGCGGGCTCGCACGGCTTCGTGCGCCGGCCGCTCGACGAACCTTGGGCCAAAACACGCACGCTGCAATTGCACGCGCTCAGAAAGAAGCCGCGCCCGCGCGCGGTTCAGGCGCTGATCGATCTGCTCACGTCGAACGAGGGTTAACGCGAACATCGCCGTTTGCGATGACCCTCTTGTCATTTGAGCACTTCACCTTTTCGTCGCTCGCCGTCTAGATTGGGGCGGAAGGAGACGACGATGGCATCACTCAACCTCACGGGCCGGGTCCTTTTTCTGTGCACGGACCCGCACCTGATCGAGCGTCAGCTTGCAGGCGACGACCTCACGCCAAGCACGGCCGGCCCGCTGCGCGACGACGTCTCGACCGATGAAATCACGCCGATGAGCGTGCTCACCCGCTTCGACGAACGCCTTGGCCGCGTGCCCTACGTCGGCCTGCGCGCGGGCGAGCGCAATCCGGTTGGTCTCGATGCCGTGCGCGCGGGCAATTTCTGCGTGACGGTCGCGGGCAATCGCTATGGCAAGGGCTCGTCGCGCGAACATAGCCCTGTCGCCGAATATCGCGCGGGCGTGCGGCTCGTGATCGCGAAGGGCTTCGAGCGCATCTATAGGCAGAATGCGGACAACGTCGGGCTGTTCACGTCGACGGACTTCGGGCTGATCGAACGCATCCACCGCGGCGAAGCGATCGACATCGAAGAACTCGTCGCCTCGCGCGATACGCTCGCCGCGTCGATCCTGCGCAGCGGCGGCCTGCTGCGCTACGGCGCGGCGCACATGCGCGACGTGCAGACAGCCGCGCCATCCGCCGATGACGAAAAGCCGCGTACGCTCGCGCAGAAAATCATCGAGCGTCACGCGTTGCGCACGGCATCGACCGGCGACGCATCGACACCGGGCCAAGGCGCGTTCGTGCGGGCCGACTGGCGCTTTATCCACGAGTATTACACGGGCATGGCGACGCATATGCTGCACGCGGCGTTCGGCAAGCCGCTACCGCTGTACGACCCGCAGACCATCCTGACGTTCGAGGACCATCTGTCGTACTCGCATCGCAGCGAGCTGCACATCCGCAACGGCCTGCTGCCGGATGTGCGCGAATTGTCGGCGGCGCATCGCGCGTTCGTGAAGGAGTACGGGCTGACGGATCACGGCTATCTCAGCGAAAACGGCAGCGGCATCGACGAAGGCTCGGAAGGCATCTCGCACGCGATGATGGCCGAACGTTATGCGCTGCCGGGCCAATTGATCGCAGGCACCGATTCACATACGCCGCATAGCGGCGCGCTCGGCTGCGTTGCGTTCGGCGTCGGCACGACGGACATGGCGAATGCGTTCGTGACGGGCGCCGTGCGTATGACGGTGCCGCTCGCGTTGCGCATCGAGTTCAACGGTGCGATTGCGCGGGGCGTCACCGCGAAAGATCTCGTGTTGCGATTGCTGGCCGAGCCGCGCATTCGTGCGGGCGCGGGCGTCGGCAAGATCTTCGAGTTTGCCGGCTCGGCAATCGCGCAACTGAGCACCGACGAGCGTACGACGCTGACGAACATGACGGCCGAACTCGGCGGCTTCGCGGGCATCGTCGCGCCCGACGAGGAAACCGTGCGCTTTCTCAAGGAACGGCGCGGCATCGAGTTCACGATCGAGCCGTGGATGCACAGTGATCCGGGCGCGCAGTACGCGGACGTGATCGCTCTCGACTGCACGCAGGTTTCGCCGATGCTTGCCGCGCCGGGCGACCCCGGCAACGGCATCGCGTTGCGCGATATGACCGAACGGCCGCACATCGACATCGCGTATGGCGGCTCGTGCACAGCGGGCAAGCGTGACGACTTCGATCACTATCACGAAGTGCTCGCATGGGCTGCGGCGCGCGGCCTGCGCATATCTGACGGCATCAAGCTGTATCTGCAGTTCGGCACGTCGGACGTGCGCGACTACTGCATCGGGCGCGGCTACCTCGACGCGTTCGAACGCGTCGGCGCGATCCTGCTGCAACCGTCGTGCGGCGCGTGCGCGAACTGCGGCCCGGGTTCGTCGACCGAGCAAGGTCAGGTCACGATCAGCGCGATCAACCGTAATTTTCCGGGCCGCTCGGGGCCGGGCAAGGTCTGGCTGGCAAGCCCGCCGACCGTAGTGGCGAGCGCGCTCGCCGGCCATATCGCCTCGTTTGAAGAACTCATGGCGCGCTATCCATGAGTGCCGGTTGCGGCTGAGCCGCGCCCGCTCGCGACACGACATCACTACAATGATCAGACTTATGGAGACAAACATGGCCCTCACGGAGGAAGCGTCCGCGCTGCGCGCGGCGAACCACCCGCAATCAGCGCAAGCAGCGCAACCAGCACAATCACCGCAATCGACGGAAGCCGCCGCGCTCGCCGATCCTGCCGGCGTGTCCGCGCGCCTCGACCGCCTGCCCGCAACCCGCGCGATCTGGAAGCTGATCCTGCTGCTCAGCCTCGGCTTCTTCTTCGAACTCTACGATCTGCTCTACACCGGCTACGTCGCCCCTGGTCTCGTCCGAAGCGGCATCCTCACGCCAACCACGCCGGGGCTGTTCGGCACATCGGGCGTGGCGAGCTTTATTGCAGCGCTGTTCAGCGGCCTGTTTGTCGGCACGATCGCATGCGGGTTTCTCGCCGACCGGTTTGGCCGCCGCGCGATCTTCACATGGTCGATGCTGTGGTACGTGGCCGCCAATACGATGATGGCGTTTCAGGACTCCGCGGGCGCGCTCAACGCGTGGCGCTTCGTGTCGGGCATGGGGATCGGCGTCGAGCTGGTGACGATCGGCACGTATCTGTCGGAACTCGCGCCGAAGCATCTTCGCGGGCGCGCATTCGCGGTCTGTCAGACCATCGGTTTCTCGGCGGTGCCCGTGGTTGCGTTCCTGTCGTGGCAACTGGTGCCGCGTGCGCCGCTGGGGCTTGATGGCTGGCGCTGGGTCGTGCTGCTCGGCGGAGTCAGCGCGCTATTCGTCTGGTACTTCCGGCGTAATCTGCCCGAAAGCCCCCGCTGGCTCCTGAGCAAAGGCCGGAACGAAGAAGCCGACGCCGTGCTTCGCAAGCTCGAGGACACCGTCGCTCGACAGTATGGGCAAGCGTTACCTGCGCCCGGACCCGCCGATCCGCTGCCGCGCAAGGCCAGTTTCGCCGATATGTGGAAAGCGCCGTATCGCTCCCGCACGCTGATGCTGATCGTGTTTCACGTCTTCCAGACGGTTGGCTTTTTCGGCTTTGCAAACTGGGTGCCGACGCTCCTCGTCAAACAGGGCATCACCGTGACGTCGAGCCTGCTCTATACGACCGTGATCGGCCTCGCGGCCCCGATCGGACCGATGCTCGGCTACTGGATCGCGGATCGCTTCGAGCGCAAGCATGTGATCGTCGGCATGGCGGCGCTGAATATCGTCAGCGGGCTGGCGTTCAGCCAGGCGAGCTCGGCAATGACGATCGTTGCGCTCGGCGTGCTGTTGACGCTCGCGGGCAACATCATCTCGTTCACCTATCACACGTATCAGCAGGAGTTGTATCCGACGTCGATCCGCGCTCGCGCAGTGGGTTTCGTGTATTCGTGGAGCCGGCTGTCGGCCGTGTTCAGCTCCTTCATCATCGCTTTCGCGCTGAAAGACTTCGGCGTGGTGGGGGTGTTCGTCTTCATCGCGGGATCGATGATGCTGGTGATGCTCTCGATCGGTCTGATGGGGCCGCGCACGCTCGGCCAGTCGCTGGAAAGCATTTCTCACTGAAGCGATGGTTGGCGCTGTGTCAATGCGCGAGAATGCCCATCGCGCGCTTTTTCAGCTCCAGGAAGTGCGATTCGAATGCGACCTTCGGCGTGCGCGGCCGTTCCAGTTCGATGGGCACGTCGAGCGCGACCCGCCCCGGACGTGCCGAAAGCACGACAAGACGCGTACCGAGAAAGATCGCTTCGTCGATGTCATGCGTGATGAACACGACCGTGCAGTGAAGCTGCTCCCACAGCGCCGTCAAAAAGGTTTGCATGGAACTGCGTGTCTGCGCATCCAATGCGCCGAAGGGCTCGTCCATCAGCAGGACCTTCGGCTTCATGACGAGCGCCCGGGCAATCGCCACGCGCTGCTGCATGCCACCCGACAGTTCATAGGGCTTGTGCCGCGCGAAAGATTCGAGACCGATGATCCGCAGGATGTCGGCCGAGTCCTTTCGGCGCTGCACCTTGGGAACCGAATGTAGTGACGGGCCGAACTCGATGTTTTCTTCCACGCTGAGCCACGGAAACAAGCCGGCCTGCTGGAATACGACGACACGGTCGGCCCCTGGCTGGTCCTTGATCTCGCCATCGATATAGATATTGCCCTTCGTGGGTGATGTCAGACCGGCGAGCAGGTGCAGCAAGGTGGTCTTTCCGCAGCCGGAGGCGCCGAGCACGGTGATGAATTCGCCGCCCCGGAACTGCAGATTGATGTTTTCCAGTGCCGCTGTGGCACCGAATGTCTTGTACAAGGAATCGATGACGATATTCAATTTCGTCTCCTGCTTGACGGTCAGACCTTCAATGGTCAATGCGCGAAAGATTTGGAGTACTGTGGCGCTACATTCGAGTCGAAGTTCGCCGGCACCGACGGAATGCGGCCTATCGTGTTGAGCACCTTGGCCGTATTCACCAGCGTCAGATAAGTTGCGGAGGTCTTGACGCCTGCGTCGAGGCCCATGACTTTCGGCGTGGTCTGGTCGGCGCCGGAGAAAAGCTCGTAACCGGCAAGTTCACTCGTCGCGACGGGCACGGTCACCCCCGTTGCGCGCGCCATTTCAGCGAGCGCCTGGTCCCGATTCTTCATCGTCACCTGATAGCCCTGGTCGAGAGCCGCGACGAAACCGCGGACCAGGTCCGGATGCGCCTTCGCCCACTCTGAGTTGGCAATACAGACGTTGTAGCTCGAGGCTTCTCGCGGCAGATCGCCATCGGTCTTGATTGCCTTCCCGCCGGCCGCGCGCAGCGCGCTGAATACCGGGTCCCAGACGATTGCCGCGTCGATCGCGCCCGTCACCCAGGACGTACGCATCTGCGGCGGCGCCATGTTTATCTGCGTGACCGACGAATACGGCACATGCGCAGCCGCGAGGAAGGTCGCCAGTTCGAAAGAGGCCTGAGAGCCAGCCACGATCGCGATCTTCTTGCCTTGAAGTCCCGCGACGTCATGGATGCCACTGTCGGGCTTGACCACGATGCCGGCCGCATTCGTGTAGCGCTCCTGGTTGTACACGATCGTCATCGGCAAGCCCTGTGCGATGGCGGTAACGAGCGGTGGAATGCCAAGGCCGCACATGAACGTGAGACTGTTCGACGCCAATGCGCTCATCGCCGCCGGGCCCGAACTAAAAAGCTTGTACTGGACATCAGCGTTCATCTGGTGTTCGAACATATGCTCGGTCATCGACACCATGTACGGATCGGCGCCGTTATCCTCGTAGCCGATGATGACTTCGGGCTTGTTCTGCGAGTAAGCTGCGCCCGGTACAAGACAACTGCTGGCAAGCATAGCCGCGGCGACACCATAGACCCATTGCATCCTTTTCATTTTTCGTCTCCTCCGATAACCCGATCAGTTATGTCCGCGCCAGGGAACGACGACATTTTCGATCTTGCGAATCACGAGCTCCATCGCATACCCGATCAACCCGATGATCACGATGCCAACGATCACGATGCCAACCTGCAGCGCTTGTCCGGCGAACTGCACGAGCCAGCCCAGCCCGCTGCTCGCCGCGATCAGTTCCGCTGCAACGAGACACGTCCACGCGACGCCGATCCCCACGCGCATCGCGGTGAAGATCTCCGGCAGCGCCGAAGGCAGCACGACCTTGCGGAAGATTTGCGCGTTGCTCGCACCAAGCGTGCGAGCAACCGAGATGCGTAAAGGCGGCGTGCTTTTCACGCCCGACATAGTGCCGATGATGATGACCGGAATCGTGCCAACGAGGATCAGGATGGCTTTAGGCAATTCGCCGATACCGAACCACACCACCAGCAGCGGGATATAGGCGAGAGGCGGAACCGGTCGGACGAACTGCAGCAGGGGATCGATGATGTCGAACACGATCTTGTTCCTGGACATCAGGAGTCCGATGGGAACGCCAATCGCAATCGCGCCCACGAAACCGATGACGATGCGAAAGCAACTAATCAGAATGTCGCTAATTAGCGACTGCCCGCCATATCCGTTGCGCACGATTTCGATGAATGCCTGCCACACCGCCACGGGCGACGGTAGCGCGAATGCAGGGAAGATTCCCGCCATCGACACCGCCTGCCAAAGCACGACGCATATCACGAGTACGGCGGTCGTCAACCAGTACGAATTCCACTTTCCGCGGGCGCGGCGAATCTTGATTACCGGCTCAATCGGCGAGTCGACTGGATGCTTCATCATCTTTGCTAGTCTTGGTAAGGCTCTCACCGCCGTCTCCTCAAGTTGAAAAACAACGAGCACGCCAAGGAACGCCTTTCGTTACTCTATTCGCACACGCGGCAGACGGATTGCAGCCTTGAACTGCCGGTCGGTAAATTGAAGTTCCGCGTCCTGTTTTGGTTCCGTCTCAAGTATAGTCAGCGGCTACCAGGACAGGGTTTCTCGCATGTCGCACTTGCGATCTCACCCGTTAAGTCAAGCATTCTCATTCAATAAAACGACGGGTAGTACCAGGCCAGAAGATCCGATGGATCCAGTGCCTGATGAACGTTGTTCTTCGGTATTTCGGCGTGGTCACGGAAACGCTCAGTCCGATTTCTTCCGACTATTTCAACGATTCCGCTGCTTGCAGCAAGGGCGTGACTTTCGCGCCAGTTTTGAGCTTGTTCTAGAAAGCGCATTGCGGGCCGTCTTATCGCGAACAGTCGCTTCGAAAAGGCATCGTTAAACCCGCCAATTGGTAGAACTATGCATATCCCTTCATCTACGGCCAGTTCGATCAATCGCTCTTTCCGATCAACGACTGGCGCGACAGCTGCCTGAAGGCGCACTCGAACACGGAAATTCCGCAACTGGACGCCCGGACTGATCGAGCGCGACGGCGAGCCGCCGACCCAGCAGATCGGCACGCGTGTACTGCCGCGACGCGGGGTGTTCGCAATGCCCTACGAGATCACCATCACGGAACAGCTCCCAGCAGTCGCTGTACTTGGTCGCCCATCGGCTGTGCTGGAAGCACATGACGGTCGCCTTCGAGAATCCGGGCTTCCCAATGCACGCAACATCTTCGTGCACCGCAACGCGCGTCTTCTTAATCGGCCGAACACAGCTGCTGGATCTGCACGGGGTTTTCCGCCTTCAGGCTCGAGAAGATCGAACCCCGCGTGCGCTCGCGAAGGTCGTGTGCGCCAGCAGCAACCCGCCTGAGTCTTTCCAGATCTGTCCGCGCGCTGGCCCAGGCGAAAGCTCCGCACTGGTGCTACCGATCTCGACGGGCAAACCCTAACGTGTCGATATACCGTGCGGCGCGCGACTTCTCAACTTAAGACACGTATGGCAGACACGCGTCGGATGCGAGGCGGTGCGTGCCGCCCTCGAAGCGGTCCGGTTCCGCGATGGGCTGACCGCCGTGAAGCGTTATGCAGAGAGCGCCCGAAGCAGACCGCTTGACTGAGTAGCATCGGCGCTTGCTGAGTGTTTTGAAACGAAATGTTCCATTTCATTTCAGATTCATCCAACGAGAACGGAATCGCTTGACCCATATTGAGCACCGAATAGCATTCAAAACACGGCATTCCGTCAAAGGATAACAGGAGACAGTTGATGAGTGAAAAGACCCCGACCCAGACGGCCAGCGGCCCGCAGGCCATGACGCCCTCCGAAGCCTTCGTCGAAACCCTTGCCGCCAACGGCGTCACCGAGATGTTTGGCATCATGGGCTCCGCCTTCATGGACGCGATGGACATCTTCGCGCCCGCCGGCATCCGCCTGATTCCCGTCGTGCACGAACAGGGGGCCGGTCACATGGCCGACGGTTATGCGCGCGTCTCCGGACGCCATGGCGTGGTCATCGGCCAGAACGGACCCGGCATCAGCAATGCCGTCACCGCGATTGCCGCCGCTTACTGGGCGCACAGCCCCGTGGTTATCGTCACGCCCGAGGCGGGCACCATGGGCATCGGACTGGGCGGCTTCCAGGAAGCGAAGCAGTTGCCGATGTTCCAGGAGTTCACCAGGTATCAGGGTCACGTCACGCATCCGGCGCGCATGGCCGAATTCACGGGACGCTGTTTCGATCGCGCCATCGCCGAGATGGGACCGACGCAGCTCAATATCCCGCGCGACTACTTCTATGGCCAGATCAAGGCGGAGATTCCGCAGCCGCAGCGCCTCGATCGCGGCGCGGGCGGCGAGCAGAGCCTGAACGCGGCGGCCGAACTGCTCGCGCAGGCCACGTTCCCGGTGATCATCTCCGGGGGCGGCGTCGTGATGGCCGATGCCATCGACGAATGCCAGGCGCTCGCCGAGCGGCTCGGCGCGCCTGTCGTCAACAGCTATCTGCACAATGATTCGTTCCCGGCAAGGCATCCGCTGTGGTGCGGTCCGCTCGGCTATCAGGGCTCGAAGGCGGCGATGAAGCTGCTCGCGCAGGCCGACGTCGTGGTCGCGCTCGGCTCGCGCCTCGGGCCGTTTGGCACGCTGCCCCAGCATGGCCTGGACTACTGGCCGAAGAACGCGAAGATCATCCAGATCGATGCCGATCACAAGATGCTCGGGCTGGTGAAGAAGATCTCGGTGGGCATCTGCGGCGATGCGAAGGCGGCGGCTGTTGCGCTTACCGAACGGCTCGCGGGCCGCACACTCGCGTGCGATGCCACGCGCGACGCACGCGCCAGCCAGATCGCCGATGAGAAGGCAGCGTGGGAGAAGGAGCTCGACAGCTGGACGCATGAGCGCGATCCGTACAGCCTCGACATGATTGAGGAACAGAAGAACGAGCGCACGTTCAGTGGCGGCGAGTATCTGCATCCGCGCCAGGTGCTGCGCGAGCTGGAAAAGGCGATGCCTGAGGACGTGATGGTCTCCACCGACATCGGCAACATCAACTCGGTCGCGAACAGCTATCTGCGCTTCAACAGGCCGCGCAGCTTCTTCGCGGCGATGAGCTGGGGCAACTGCGGCTATGCGTTCCCGACCATCATCGGCGCGAAGGTGGCGGCGCCGCATCGGCCGGCCGTCTCGTATGCGGGCGATGGCGCGTGGGGCATGAGCATGATGGAGACGCTCACCTGCGTGCGCCACAACATTCCCGTCACCGCCGTGGTGTTCCATAACCGCCAGTGGGGCGCGGAGAAGAAGAACCAGGTGGACTTCTACAACCGCCGCTTCGTCGCCGGCGAACTCGACAATCCGAGCTTCGCGGGCATCGCGAAGGCCATGGGTGCGCAAGGCATCGTCGTCGACCGGCTCGAGGATGTCGGTCCGGCACTGAAGAAGGCCATCGACCTGCAGATGAACCACGGCAAGACCACGATCGTCGAGATCATGTGTACGCGCGAACTGGGCGATCCGTTCCGGCGTGATGCGCTGTCCAGGCCCGTGCGTCTGCTCGACAAGTACAAGGACTACGTCTGAACCGTAGTCCCGCAGTGCGGCGTTCCTTGCACAAATAGCAAGTGCGAGGAACGGCGCCTGTCACATCTTCAGCCCATCGCCGCCATGAAACCCATCTACCGCATCATCGAGAGCGCGCGCCAGTCACCCATGCGTATCGTGCTGTGCGAGTCTGAGGACGCGCGTGTGCTGCGCGCCGCGCAACGCGCGACGAAGGAAGGCATCGCCCGTATCGTGCTGGTTGGAGATTCTGTACCAACCCGGCAATTCGCAGCGAAAGAAGGGATCGATCTCACCGGCATTGACCTTGTCACGCCCGCCACTTCCCCCCTTTCCCGCGAGTTCGCCGACGAACTCTTCGCGCTACGCAGCAAGAAAGGCATGACACGAGAACAGGCGCAACGCGAAGTGCTCAATCCGCTTTGCTTCGCGAACCTGATGGTGCGCCTCGGGCACGCCGACGGATCGGTTGCGGGTGCAGTCAATACCACGGCCGATGTCGTGCGCAACGCGATTCAGATCATCGGCATTCGCCCGTCGTTTAAGCTCGTATCGAGTTTCTTCCTGATGATGCTGTGCGAGCCCTTCCATACGATGAAGGGTGGACTGATCTTTTCGGACTGCGCGCTCGTCGTCGAACCCGATGCCGTGCAACTCTCCGAAATCGCGATGGCTGCCGCAGACAGCACCCGCGCGCTGTTGATGCAAGAACCCAAGGTAGCGATGCTCTCGTTCTCGACCAGTCATAGCGCGCATCATGCCGCAGTCGACAAGGTCATCGAGGCGACGCGTCTCGTCAAGGAAGCGCGCCCGGATCTCGCCATCGACGGCGACGTGCAACTCGATGCCGCGATCGTCGCCGAGATTGCGATGCGCAAGGTCCACCACTCGCAGGTGGAAGGCCATGCGAACACGCTGATCTTTCCGAGCCTCGAAGCGGGCAATATCGGCTACAAGCTCGCGGAGCGCATTGGCGGTGCCAAGGCGATCGGTCCGCTGCTGCAAGGCCTGACAAAGCCCGCTAACGATCTGTCGCGCGGATGCAGCGAGGACGATATCTACTACGTGATTGCGGTAACCTGCGTCCAGGCGCATGCAGCGCTCGGAGTCCTGCCCGCAAATGAACACGCGTCATGATTCAAAAGCAGGTGTCAGGGGGGCCATGCCCCTATCATGACTCTCGACAGACTGATTCCCCTGTTGGCGCTGATGGGCGCCGCAAGCTATTTCCAGACCGTGACGGGCTTCGGGCTCGGCATGATCGTGATCGGCGTCGCGAGCGCGACAAACCTCGCTCCCGTTACAAGCGTAGCCGCGCTCGTCAGCGTCGTGACACTCGGGAACTGCGCGATCGCCCTGCCCGGCAAGCTGCATCATGTCGACTGGCGCGCGGTAGGCGCGGCCACGCTCGGCATCGTGCCTTCTGTGATTGCGGGCGTCGCGCTGCTGAACTATCTGAGCGCCGCTGCATCGACGGTGCTGCACCTGCTGCTGGGCATCGTCGTGCTATATGGCGGCCTCGGCTCCGCGTTGCGACCCGCGCCGCTCGAACGACGTTCGGGTAATCGTGGTTTCTTCACGAGCGGCGTATTCGGCGGGCTGCTGAGCGGGATGTTCAGCATCTCGGGGCCGCCGCTCATCTACCAGTTCTATCGACAACCGTTGTCCGTCACGCAGATCCGCTGTGCGCTGATCGTTCTGTTCGGCGAGACAGCTGCGATCCGCACGGCATTCAGCGCATCGACGGGCCAGCTGAACGCCACCATCTGGCTGCAGGCAGCGATAGCACTGCCCATCGTCTGCCTCTCGACACTGGCCGCGCGTCATCGGCCGCCGCCGCTGTCCGGTGTGGCGACGCGGCGCATTGCGTTTGGCGTGCTGGTAATCATTGGGGGGCAACTCGTGCTGTCCTCTGTGTGGCGGCTCGTCGCGTAGCACTTATCTCGCGCTCACGTGGCGTTCATTTTGCACGGCGTCCACCCGCCCCGATAAAACCGGCGATCTCGGCGAGCATCGTCATGTCGGGCGGCACCGAAAGGTCCACGGCCAACGAATGCCGGTAATACGGACTCAGATCGAGCCCAACGCCGAGTCCCAGCACTTCGACATCGCCCGCCGCCTGTTGCGCGCCGATCACCAGCTTCAGATGATTGTCGAGGTAGTAAGCATCGTTCGCCTGATTGGTTGCGGCGTCCATCGGGCTGCCGTCCGATACGACGATCAGGATGCGACGGTTCACGGCGCGCGTGCGCAACCTGTTGCACGCCCACTCGACGGCTTCGCCATCCACGCCCTCGCGAAAGAGATCGCCCTTGAGCAGCGCGGCGATGTCCGCGCGCGCGCGTCGCCAGCTCGTTGCGGCATCCTTGAACACGAGATGGGACACTTCGGTGAGCCGGCCCGGATGCCGCGGACGCCCACGCGCAAGCCACTCTTGCCGCGCGCGGCCGCCGTTCCATGCACCTGTCGTGAAGCCCAGTACTTCGTTGGCGATGCCCGCCGCGTCGAGTGCACGCGTCAACACGTCGATCAGCATCGCGACAGGCTCCATCTGCGCGCGCATCGAACCCGAGCAGTCGATCAGAAAGCTCACCATCGATTCGGCGATCGGCGTGTGCTGTTCGAGGCGAAACAGGCGCCGCTCGGCGGGCGAACTGACAAGTTGCGCGAGCCGCCTTCCGTCGATGTGTCCGTATTCTTCGCCGAACGACCAGCCGTCGCGCTGCGGCACGGCGAGCGCGGCCTTCAACGCGCGCGCGAGACGCGGCACGTTGAGCGCCTGTGCGCCGATGCGTTCGTCGAGTCTTTCCCGATACTCCGCAAGCAGCGCCTTGCGCACGAGCGTGGCCGCATACGTTTCGCGATCGTAGCGGGTCGTGAAAACGCGATAGCCCTGCCCCAACGCTCTCAGCACGCGGCTTTCGCCCGTATGCGCGAGCGTGATGCCTTCTTCTACGCCGTCTTCGAAGTCGAGAAAGAGCGAGCACGCATTGCGGGCCGCTTCGTCTTCCTGCTTATCTTCGACTTCGTCGGGCAGACGCGCGGCGCGTTCGGCGTCGATCATTGCGCTGATCTGCCGCGCCAGTTCGAGCGCGTGTTGCGCGAACGCCCGTTGATCGCCGCGCGTGCGCCGCATGCTGGCAAGCGACACGCCGATCATGGGCGCAATCGAAGCGCGCGTCGCTTCGATCAGGCCTTCAGTTTCCTCCAGCACGGGCCAGCCCGACAGACGCGACCAGCCCATCTGCGCGACGGTGTAGAGCAGCAGTCCGAGATGTCCATCGACGATGCCCGCGCGATGCATCGCGCGCGACCATGCGTCGAAGCGGTCACGCAGATTCTGCTCGAGCCCCGGCATGCCTTCGGGCAGCAACGATTCGCAACGCAACTGTTCCAGCAGTTCGAATAGCAGCCGCTCGACGGAAACATTGGGCAGCAACTGCCGATGCAGCTCGGCATCGGAGTGTCGTACGCGCAATGCCGCGCCATCCGCAGCGCCGCGTAGCGATGCAAACGTGTCCTCGGCTGCGGCGGTCCGCAGATGCGGCGCGTGCAGCGGCAGCGGCTTCATGTTCCGGCATAGCCGCCCGTTGCTGTAGTGCAAGGCGGCATCGCCCGTGAGCGCGCGCACGGTCGCGGCACGCAGTGCGTCGCCGCGCGCGGCGCGCCGGGCCGCTTCGCGATCGGACGCCATCACGGCGTCGCCACGTTGAGCGCACCGCTTTCGTAGGAAGCCAGCTCCTTGCCGAACGCGCGCTGGAAGTATTCGGCGACGATCGGTCGCTCGGCCTCGTCGCACTTGTTCAGGAACGTGAGGCAGAAAGCCAGGCCCGGATCGCGGAAGATCCTGATGTTCTCCGCCCAGTTGATCACGGTGCGGGGCGACATCAGCGTCGACAGATCGCCTGTCGCAAAGCCTTTGCGTGTCAGCTCGGCGACGCTCACCATCGATTCGACGAGCGCACGGCCCGCCGCATCGTCGAGATCGGGAGTGCGGGCGAGCACGATCGCCCGCTCGTCGTCGCGCGACAGGTAGTTCAGCGTCGCGACGACATTCCAGCGGTCGATCTGGGCGTGATTCAGCGTCTGTGTGCCGTGATAAAGCCCGTTGAGATTGCCGAGTCCGACGGTGTTCGTCGTTGCGAACAGCCGGAAACACGGATGCGGATGAATCACCCGATTCTGGTCGAGCAGCGTGAACTTGCCGTCGGTTTCGAGGACGCGCTGGATCACGAACATCACGTCGGGGCGGCCGGCGTCGTATTCATCGAAGATCAGCGCGACGGGACGCTGCAGCGCCCACGGCACGATGCCTTCCTGAAACTCGGTCACCTGATGGTCGCCGCGCACGACGATCGCATCCTTGCCGACGAGATCGAGCCGGCTGATATGGCCATCCAGATTGACGCGCACGCACGGCCAGTTCAGGCGCGCGGCAACCTGCTCGATGTGCGACGACTTGCCGGTGCCGTGCAGCCCCTGAACCATCACGCGCCGGTTGCACATGAAGCCGGCGAGGATGGCCAGCGTCACTTCCGTATTGAAGCGATAGACCTCGTCGATTTCTGGAACGTGATCGTCGCGTTCGCTGAAAGCGGGCACTTGCAGATCGACATCGATGCCGAACACGCTGCGCGCGTTCACGATGCGATCCGGCTGGATGGTCACGATATCGGTCACTTCCATTCTCCTGTTCGAACGCGGTCATGCACGCATGAGCCCATCATAGCGCTATTTGTTTTTAGATACAAACCGTACCGTTTATCGATTTTGCAGATTGACTATGGCGTTATTTCGCCCTACATTCGTCTCACGCCACTTATTTGGAACATTTTGTCCCGCTTAATTAACTGGAGACACCATGAGCGAGCACGACCCGGTCACTTCCTCTTCCAAGGCCGCCGCCCCCAGCTATGGCCCGCAGGCCATGACGCCCTCCGAAGCCTTCGTCGAAACCCTCGCCGCCAACGGCGTCACCGAGATGTTTGGCATCATGGGCTCCGCCTTCATGGACGCGATGGACATCTTCGCGCCCGCCGGCATCCGCCTGATTCCCGTCGTGCACGAACAGGGCGCCGGTCACATGGCCGACGGTTATGCGCGCGTCTCGGGACGCCATGGCGTGGTCATCGGCCAGAACGGACCCGGCATCAGCAATGCCGTCACCGCGATTGCCGCCGCTTACTGGGCGCACAGCCCCGTGGTTATCGTCACGCCCGAGGCGGGCACCATGGGCATCGGACTGGGCGGCTTCCAGGAAGCGAAGCAGTTGCCGATGTTCCAGGAGTTCACCAGGTATCAGGGTCACGTCACGCATCCGGCGCGCATGGCCGAATTCACGGGACGCTGTTTCGATCGCGCCATCGCCGAGATGGGACCGACGCAGCTCAATATCCCGCGCGACTACTTCTATGGCCAGATCAAGGCGGAGATTCCGCAGCCGCAGCGCCTCGATCGCGGCGCGGGCGGCGAGCAGAGCCTGAACGCGGCGGCCGAACTGCTCGCGCAGGCCACGTTCCCGGTGATCATCTCCGGGGGCGGCGTCGTGATGGCCGATGCCATCGACGAATGCCAGGCGCTCGCCGAGCGGCTCGGCGCGCCTGTCGTCAACAGCTATCTGCACAATGATTCGTTCCCGGCAAGGCATCCGCTGTGGTGCGGTCCGCTCGGCTATCAGGGCTCGAAGGCGGCGATGAAGCTGCTCGCGCAGGCCGACGTCGTGGTCGCGCTCGGCTCGCGCCTCGGGCCGTTTGGCACGCTGCCCCAGCATGGCCTGGACTACTGGCCGAAGAACGCGAAGATCATCCAGATCGATGCCGATCACAAGATGCTCGGGCTGGTGAAGAAGATCTCGGTGGGCATCTGCGGCGATGCGAAGGCGGCGGCTGTTGCGCTTACCGAACGGCTCGCGGGCCGCACACTCGCGTGCGATGCCACGCGCGACGCACGCGCCAGCCAGATCGCCGATGAGAAGGCAGCGTGGGAGAAGGAGCTCGACAGCTGGACGCATGAGCGCGATCCGTACAGCCTCGACATGATTGAGGAACAGAAGAACGAGCGCACGTTCAGTGGCGGCGAGTATCTGCATCCGCGCCAGGTGCTGCGCGAGCTGGAAAAGGCGATGCCTGAGGACGTGATGGTCTCCACCGACATCGGCAACATCAACTCGGTCGCGAACAGCTATCTGCGCTTCAACAGGCCGCGCAGCTTCTTCGCGGCGATGAGCTGGGGCAACTGCGGCTATGCGTTCCCGACCATCATCGGCGCGAAGGTGGCGGCGCCGCATCGGCCGGCCGTCTCGTATGCGGGCGATGGCGCGTGGGGCATGAGCATGATGGAGACGCTCACCTGCGTGCGCCACAACATTCCCGTCACCGCCGTGGTGTTCCATAACCGCCAGTGGGGCGCGGAGAAGAAGAACCAGGTGGACTTCTACAACCGCCGCTTCGTCGCCGGCGAACTCGACAATCCGAGCTTCGCGGGCATCGCGAAGGCCATGGGTGCGCAAGGCATCGTCGTCGACCGGCTCGAGGATGTCGGTCCGGCACTGAAGAAGGCCATCGACCTGCAGATGAACCACGGCAAGACCACGATCGTCGAGATCATGTGTACGCGCGAACTGGGCGATCCGTTCCGGCGTGATGCGCTGTCCAGGCCCGTGCGTCTGCTCGACAAGTACAAGGACTACGTCTGAACCGTAGTCCCGCAGTGCGGCGTTCCTTGCACAAATAGCAAGTGCGAGGAACGGCGCCTGTCGAATCGCAACGACGATCACATCGAACTCCGTCCGGGACGGTCGGGGAGGTAAGCATCATGGACGCGACAGGGTCAATCGGCGACGCAGCAACCGAGCGGGAAGCATCCGAAAGCCGGCCAGAAACCACCAGAGCCATTCGTTCCGAAAACCGGAATCCGATAGCCTCTGATCCCTCCGCTTCACACATCTCAGACCATCCGCGCGGCCCGCACGACAAGCTTATTCAGTACAATACGGCCGATCCATTTTCTGGAACTGCGGACATGAAAAAGGCCGACACTCCGACGCTGCGCGCGTTCGCTCTGCTCGAACATCTGGTTGCCGCGGACGGCCCCGTTTCGCTCGCGGACATCACGCATGACATCGATCTTCCAAAAGCGTCGTTGCATCGGATGCTGACGTCGCTCGAAGCCGGCGGCCTCGTGATCCGTGAACCGGGGCAGAAAAACGCCTACGTGATCGGCCCGCGGCTTGCGCAACTGGGACTTGGCGTGATGATGCAGTCGAGCGCCCGACGCCTGCGGCACGCGATTCTCGGACGCCTCGTCTCCGATCTCGGCGAGACGTGCAATCTGACAATGCTTCACGAAACGGAAGTACTCTATCTGGACCGGATGGAAGCGCCATGGCCGTTGCGGCTCGATTTGAAGCCGGGCTCGCATGTGCCGGCTTATTGCAGCGCCAGCGGAAAGTTGCTGCTTGCGATGCTGCCTCGCGAGGAGCGCGCCGCGCTCGTGCGGGCGATGCAGCTGCAGCGTTTCACGCCTAACACCCTGACCGATCCTGCTTTGCTCGAAAGTGAGTTGGATCGCATCGCGCATAAGGGTATCGCTGTCGACAATGAAGAATTTGTCGTGGGGATTGCTTGTGTGGCGGCGCCTGTCAGGAACGAACAAGGGGAATGTATTGCCGCTATCGCGGTGCATGCTCCCGTGTCGCGGACGCCGCTTTCGCAGGCTTTGGAGTTTGTTCCTCGTTTGCAGGAGGCGGCGAGTGAACTCGCCGGGACTTTCTGAGTTTTGGTATTTTCCTTGGTTTGGTCCTTTTAGCTTGCCGCTGGCATCCGCGTTAGCTTGCCGCTGGCATCCGCGTTGCGCCTGCGCCGCGAAGGCGCGATGCGGATGCCAGCGAAACGCATGGCGAACCCAACCACCCGCCCCCATCGCACGCGCGACGACCTACGCCTGCCGATAATAAAGATTTTGCGGATGCCGCGCCTCCGCGAAGAAGAACCACCTCTCGGCTACAAGCCCCGCATACTGGATCACCGAAGCCGCGCAAAGCAGCACGAACGAAAGGCCGATCGAACGCACGCTTCCGCCCGACGCGATCAGGCCGAACGGCACGACGAACGCGGCGATCAGAAACGTCCACTTGATCCGTCTCAACGTCTGCGGCGTCTTCCCATGGAAGAACTCGCGCAGGTTGAACGCACCCGCCGTAAAGCCCCGCGATTGCTGCTCGACGCGCGCGCCGCGAATGCCCGTCGCGCTTTGCAGCGTCGATTTCGGTCTGAGCCGCGCGTTGCGCATCAGCGATGCGACGCGCGACGCGCATCCCGCAACCGTCAACCCGCATGCGCCCACCGCGAGCGGACCAATCAGCGCAGGGGCGAACCACGCCGCGCACGCCGTTGCGAGTGTAAAGCCCGATGCGCAGCCTAGCAGTACGAAGTTGACGAGCGTCAGTGGCGTCGCCCATTCCTGCAGGAAGCGCAGGCACGCGTAGATCATCCCCGTGCAGACGAACAGCAACCCGCTCGCGACAACCGCGACGAGGCCAATCTCGAGCGTATGAGGCGATGCAAACGCGTGGGCGACACCATACGCGAACGTGCAGGCAAGAAACGCGGGCAGGCACAGGCATTCTCTCGACAGCCACGACGTGCGCCACATCGCTATCGCGCGCCATGCCCGCTCGGGATGGCCCAGATGAAAAAACGATGCGAGAAGCCCGAGCGCGCCGAGCAGACACGAAAGCGCGGCGCCGGCGATATAAAACATCTGCGGCACCGTCACTGCATCGCCGAAACCCAACCGCAACGCCAGCTCCACACCGACGAGCGCGATCAACAGTCCCTGCCCTGCGCCGCTCAGCGTCGTGAGGAACACCACTGAAAATGCCGGATTCATTCGGCCTCCCGTCTTTGATCCAATCAGCTCACACGCGCGTCGCAATCGACGCAAGATGAAGCTCACCACGCTTGACCTGCGTTTCGACAGAAGCAGAAACGGCTTCGTCGCCATCGGATGTCTTGCACGAACATGCCCCGCTGCCGCACGACGTCACCTTCTGGCGCGGCAGATAGTGATTCGACGGCCGCGTGCCCCATTCCGGCATCAGCTGATAGCCGCCGCGCTCGCGGATCGCCTTCGACACCACGGACTCGGGATCGTGAATATCACCGAAAAGCCGCGCCGAGGTCGGGCACGCGAGCACGCAAGCAGGCTTGCGGTCGCGCTCGGGCAGCGCTTCGTTGTAGATGCGGTCCGCGCACAGCGTGCACTTGGTCATCTCCTTGCGCTCTTCGTCGATTTCGCGCGCACCGTAGGGGCAGGCCCACGAGCAGTACTTGCAGCCGATGCAGCGGTCATAATCGACCAGCACGAGGCCGTCTTCCTTGCGTTTATAGCTGGCCCCAGTCGGGCAGACGGGCACGCACGGCGGGTCCTCGCAGTGCAGGCACGACTTCGGGAAATGAATCGTGTCGACAAGGGGAAACTCACCCGCTTCGTAGGTTTGCACGCGATTGAAGAACGTGCCAGACGGATCGGCGTCGTATGGACGCTGATCGGACAGACTGCCCGCCTCGCCCGACGTGTTCCACTCCTTGCAACTCGTCACGCAGGCATGACAGCCCACGCAGACGTTCAGATCGATTACGAGCGCCATCTGTGTCATCGATGCTCTCCGTTTCAGTTGCACTCAGTTGCAGTCAGTTGCGCTCAGCGGCCTTGCGCAGACGCGCGGCAAACTCACCACGCCCCGCGAAATACGTCTGCACGATGCGATGAATCATGCCGCCCGACCCGCCGCCGACGACACCCGGCAGCGCCGGCATCGGCGCGAATTGCGGCAGCGTGTGATCGGCTTGAGCTTCGGCGGGATAGATGCGCACGCGCACGTCGTACCACGCGGCCTGGCCCGTAATGGGATCGGAGTTCGACGTGCGCGGGTGATTCGCACTGTTGACAGGGATCTCATCCGCGATCAGGTGATTCAGCAGAAAGCCGCGCTGCGATTCGTTCGCGTCGGGTCCGAGGTTCCACGCGCCCGCCGACTTGCCGATCGCATTCCATGTCCACACGGTGCCGGGTTCGACGGCCTCGCTATAGCGTGCAAGGCAGCGCACCTTGCCCCATTGCGATTCGACGTAAATCCATCCGCCGTCGTCGATGCCTTGCGCCGCCGCAGTGCGCGGATTCATGTAGAGATAGTTCTCGCCGTGTATCTGACGCAGCCATGCGTTCTGCGAGTCCCACGAGTGATACATCGCCATTGGCCGCTGTGTGACAGCCGCAAGCGGATATTGCGCATGATCGGTCGTGTCGTGCTCGAGCGGCGGATACCAGAACGGCAGCGGATCGAAATACCGCTCGATGCGTGCGCGCAGATGGTCCGGCGGCTGACGGCCCTTCGTCTTGCCCTGCGCGGCGAGCCTGAATTTCTGCATCACGTCGGAGTAGAGCGCGATCACGATCGGCTCGCTGAACTTGCGAAAGCCCTTCTCTACCGAGAACTTCAGGTACGGCCCATTGCAGTTGCGCATGTACTGCAGCGACTCGGGCAGCGTGTAGTGATAGACGCAGTTGTGCTTTGCGTACTCTTCCCACTGCCTGGGGTTCGGCTCGCCGACGAGCGCCTTGTCGCCGTCCTTGCCGCGCCAGCCGATCAGAAAGCCCACGCCCGAGCCTGGCGCCGTCTGGTGATTGACGATGAAGTCCGGATAGTCGCGATACTTTCTCTTGCCTTCCGGCGTCGTGAAGGCGGGGAGCTTCAGGCGGCCCGCCAGTTCGACGAGCACTTCCTGGAACGGCTTGCATTCGCCCGTCGGCGGCACGACGGGCACGCGCACGGAATCGACGGGGCCATCGAACTCGGAAATGGGCCGGTCGAGCATCGACATCGCATCGTGGCGTTCGAGGTACGTCGTATCGGGCAGGATCAGATCGGCGAACGCCGTCATCTCCGACTGGAATGCATCGCATACGACGATGAACGGAATCTTGTACTCGCCGTTCTCGTGCTTGTCCGCGAGCATCTTGCGGACCTCGACCGTGTTCATCGACGAGTTCCATGCCATGTTGGCCATGAAGATCAACAGTGTGTCGATGGGATACGGGTCGCCGCGCCACGCGTTCGTGATCACGCTGTGCATCAGCCCATGCACGGCGAGCGGATATTCCCACGAGAACGCCTTGTCGATGCGCACGGGTTCGCCGCCATCGTCGATGAACAGGTCTTCGGGCGCGGCGGGCCAGCCGAGCGGGCCGTTTGAAAGCGGCGTGTTCGGCTTCACGTCGTCTGGACTGTTCGGCGGTTTCGCCGACGGCGGCACGGCGCGAGGATATGGTGACTTGTGCCGGAAGCCGCCCGGCCGGTCTATCGTGCCGAGCAGCGACATCAGCACGGCCAGCGCGCGTATCGACTGAAAGCCGTTCGAATGCGCGGCGAGCCCGCGCATCGCGTGGAATGCGATCGGCGCGCCCGTCACGGTGTCATGTGTTTCGCCCCATGCGTCGGTCCATTGAATCGGCAGCGTGATCGTGTGATCGCGCGCGACATCGGCCATTTCGCGCGCCAGCCGGCGGATCGTATCGGCAGGAATGCCCGTGATCTCCGACGCCCATTCGGGTGTACAGGCAGCCACCTGCGCGCGCAGCAGTTCGAACGACGGCGCGACGGGCGTGCCGTCCGCGAGCGTATAGCGCCCTTCGAGCGCGGGCCGCACGCCCCGCGTATGATGCAGCACCTCGCGCTGGCTCGCCGGATCCCACCATAGATGATTCTGCGGAAAGAGCGGATTGCTCACGTCGGCCTGTTCATCGCGCACGAAAAGGCCATACGTGTCGCTATCGGTGCGCATGTCCAGCAGTTCGCCCGCATTCGTATAGCGCTCGACGAATTCGCGGTCATACGCATTGTTTTCGATCAGCTCGCGCATCAGCGCCATGAATAGCGCGCCATCCGTGCCGGGTCGGATCGGCACCCACTCGTCGGCGATCGCCGCGTATCCGGTGCGGATCGGATTGATCGCGATGAAGCGGCCGCCCGCGCGCTTGAACTTCGAGATCGCGATCTTCAGCGGGTTCGAGTGATGATCTTCGGCCGTGCCGATCATGAAGAACAGCTTTGCGCGGTCGAGATCGGGACCGCCGAATTCCCAGAACGAGCCCCCCATCGTATAGATCATGCCCGCCGCCATGTTTGCCGAGCAGAAGCCGCCGTGCGCCGCATAGTTGGGCGTGCCGAACTGCTTCGCGAAGAGGCCTGTCAGCGCCTGCATCTGGTCGCGTCCCGTAAAGAGTGCGAATTTTTTCGGGTCGGTTGCGCGCAAGTGCGCGAGACGCTTTTCGAGCATGTCGAACGCGACGTCCCACGAAACGGGCTCGAACTGCGCGCTGCCGCGTGACGCGCCCGGCTTGCGCAGCAGCGGCTGCGTCAGGCGCGCGGGCGAGTACTGCTTCATGATGCCCGACGAGCCCTTCGCGCAAATTACACCCTGATTGAGCGGATGCTCCGGATTCCCGTCGATATAGCGCACTTCGCCATCACGCAGATGCACGCGGATGCCGCATCGGCAAGCACACATGTAGCAGGTCGTCGTCCTGACTTCGAGCTTTTCGTTCTGGGTGCGAGCTTTGTGCTCCATCGATACCTCCCTGTGATTGCCCGGTGGCAACGGCGCAGACGTGAGAACACGCGCTGTATAAACCGATGCGCCGATTGCCGGATTGCTCATCTCCGAATGCTAAGAGCGACATGTAAAAAAGAAAAATCGCCATTTCGAATCCAAATCATCGCAGCAGCCGATAGTCCGTCGGGTAGACGCACCATCGTCCAGCAATTCTCACGTCCTGCGATAATCGCTAACCCCTTCCCCTTCTTCCAAGGAGTCACCGTGAGCGATACCTCAGCCTCATCTTCCGCCGGCGCGACGCAACGCGCCGCGCCCGTTGCCCGTGTCGCATTCCTCGGCCTCGGCGTCATGGGCTACCCGATGGCCGGGCATCTGGCGAAGTCCGGCCTCGACGTCACGGTCTACAACCGCACCGCGTCGAGAGCCACGCAATGGGCGTCGGAATACGGCGGACGCACGGCCTTCACGCCGCGCGATGCCGCGCGCGGTGCTGACCTCGTGCTCGCGTGCGTCGGCAACGACGACGACCTGCGCAGCGTCGTGCTCGGCGACGAGGGTGCGTTCGCCGGGATGACTGCGGGCACCGCGTTCGTCGACCACACGACAGCATCGGCCAATGTCGCGCGCGATCTCTCCGCGCTTGCCACGGAACGCGCTCTACATTTCATCGATGCGCCTGTGTCGGGCGGCCAGGCGGGCGCGCAAAACGGCACACTGACTATCATGTGCGGCGGTGACCCTGCTGCATTCGAGCGCGCTCGCGGCACGCTCGAACTCTACGCCGCGGCCGTCACGCTGCTCGGCGACGTGGGCGCCGGCCAGCTGGCGAAGATGGTCAATCAGATCTGCATCGCAGGCATGATCCAGGGCCTGTCGGAAGCCATCCATTTTGGCCAGCGCGCCGGACTCGACATGGCGCGCGTGCTGGACGTAATCGGCAAAGGCGCAGCCGCCAGCTGGCAGATGACCAATCGCGGCCCGACGATGCTCGAAGGCAAGTTCGACTTTGGCTTTGCCGTCGACTGGATGCGCAAGGACCTCGGCATCTGCCTCGACGAAGCGAAGCGCAATGGAGCGTCGCTGCCCGTCACGGCGCTCGTCGATCAGTTCTACGGCGACGTGCAGGCACTGGGCGGTAACCGCTTCGATACATCGAGCCTGATCTGGCGGCTGCGCAGAGTGAATCCCGCCGACTGAAGAACGTCGCGGGCGCGATTCTCACGCACATCGCTACGTCACCGCATCACTTGCGCCAGCGCAACGGCCGACGCAGGTGATGCCGTTCGAGCCGCAGCCCCGACGCCGCATGGGCGAACGCGGGCATGCCGCCGACTTCCACGCCTTGCAGGCGTTCGCGTTCCTCGTCGGCCTCGACCGTCTTGCTTGTATCGATGAAACACGCGGCCACCACACCCACGGCCAGCAGCCCGGCGGAGATCGAGAACGGCACGTTGTAGCTGCCCGTCGTCTGGATCAGATAGCCGAACACCACGGGCGACACCATCCCCGCGACGCCGAAGCCCGTGTTCATCATGCCGCCCGCCGTGCCCGCATACTTGCCTGCGATATCGAGCGGCAGCGTCCATAGCACCGGGTTCGTGATCTCCAGGAAGAAGAAGGACGCCGACAGATACCACACGGCCGTCAGCGGATTGCTGGCGGACACCATCGGCAGCAGGAACGCAAGCGACCCGCCCATACCCACCACCAGCACCGCGCAACGCGCAAAGCGCAGGCGCCCCGTGACCTTGAAGAGCTTGTCCGACACCACGCCGCCGAGCGTATCGCCGATCACGCCCGCCAGCAGCGGCAGCGCCGTGAAGAGCGCGAGGTGCTTCAGATCGAAGCCGCGCGATTCCTTCAGATACGAAGGCAGCCACGTCAGATACACCCAAAGCAGCCAGCCATAGCAGAAGTCGACGAACGTGACGAGCCACATCCGGCGAATCAGCTTGCGCCACGGCGTAGGCATGCGCTTCGCGCGATCGCAGTCACCGACGCGATAGCCAATTTCGGCCGTTTCTTCCGGCGTGATCCGCTTGTTCTGCTCCGGCGAGTTGGTGAACACGCACAGATAGAGCACCGTCCACGCGAGACTCGCGACGCCAAGCAGAACGAACGCGTCGCGCCAGCCGCCCGCCGCGACCACGGCGAGCACGAGCGGCGGCGTCACCGCGCCGCCCAGGCGCGCGAAGCTGTGCGTGATGCCCTGCGCGAACCCGCGTTCCGATACGGGCATCCAGTACGTGAACGCGCGCGTGGCTGTCGGGAACGCGCCCCCTTCGCCGATGCCGAGCGTGAACCGCAGCGCGACGAGCATCGCGACACTGCCCGCGAAGCCCGTCGCGAGCGTCGCTGCGCCCCATATGATCGACAGCACGGTGAGCACGAGCTTCGGACCATACTTATCCGACAGCCATCCACCGATGATCTGCATTATCGCGTACGGATACGCGAACGCTGAGAACACCAGTCCGAGTTCCGCCGATGTCAGCCCCATCTCATGACGGATCAGCGGACCCGCCACCGCGATGTTCACGCGGTCGATGTATGAGATGAAGTACATCACGCACATGACCGCCAGAATGATGTGACGCGTCTTCACGCGCCTCGTATGCTTTTCCATGCTGTCTCCTGTGTCTCTCGTTATGGCACGTCTTTGATGTCGATGCTCGGTGTATCTCCTCGTTGCGTCGCGCTCAGGTGTTCAGCAACTTGAGCCGCTGCACCTTGCCCGATGGCCCGCGCGGCAATTCCGCGACAAAGCGGAATTCCTTTGGCGTCTTGTACCGGCCGAGTTCACGCAGACAATGCGCGCGCAGGTCGGCGATATCGAGCGCCTTTTCGTCAGTCGCGCGTGCGACGATGAATGCGACGATGTCCTGTCCATACGCACTATCCGGCACGCCGACCGCCGCCGCGTCGAGCACGCCGGGATGCCTGAGTAGCGCTTCGTCGATCTCGCGCGGCGCGATGTTTTCGCCGCCCTTGATGATCAGTTCCTTCGCGCGGCCGTTGATGTAGAAGTAGCCTTCGTCGTCGCGATAGCCGAGGTCGCCGGTGCGTAGCCAGCCATCGGCCGTGAACGCGGCGAGCGTTTCTTCAGGGCGCTTGTAATAGCCGCTCATCACCTGTTCGCCGCGCAGCACGAGTTCGCCGCATTCGTTTGGCGCGCACTCGCGGCCTTGCTGGTCGATGACCTTCGCTTCGCCGCCCGATGGCACGCCGATGCTGCCGATCCTGCGCTGCGCCGCGTCGTACGGATTGCTAAAGACGGGTGCGGCCGTCTCGGTCATACCCATCGTCTCGATGATGCCGATATGAAAGCGCGACTCGAACGCGCGGTGATGATCAGCGGGCAATGCAGCGGACGCGCTGCGGCAAAACTTCAGCGCCGACAGGTCATACGCGCACGGTTCGTCGCTGTTCAGCAGATACGCGACGATGGTCGGCACGACATTTATCCATGTGCAGCCGTGACGCGCCGCATCGCGCCAGAACGTGCGCGCGGAAAAGCGCGGCGTCATCACGACCGAGCCCGCGTGGAAAAGCGGCGCGAGCAACGTCACGACGAGACCGTTGATGTGATAAAGCGGCAGCGAAGCGAGCACGCGATCGTCGGCGCCGAGACGATGCTCGGCTGTGATGTTTGCCGCGTTCGCGAGCAGGTTGCGGTGCGTGAGCAGCACACCCTTCGGCGCGCCCGTCGTGCCGGACGTATACATCAGCAACGCGACGTCGGTTGTGCATGGTGTGTTGCTGCGCACAATGGATGCGTCGACGGATTCGCGTTCCCCCGCTATCGGCGCGGACCGCACATCGTCGTCGGTCACGGCTTCCGCCAGCGCACGTTCGGCGCGCGGCAAGGTCGGCATGACGAGAGCATCGGGCGCGGTCTGCACAATCTGGATATCGCGGGCAAGACCTTGCGCGCGCAAATCCGCGATCGACGACTCAATCGCCTTGCGCGTATCGCTTTCGACAAAGACAGCGCGCGTGTCCGAATGCTCGACGATGTAGCGCAACTGCGTGGGCTGGCACAGCAGATTCAGCGGATGCGCAACGAGCCCACTGTACATCGCGGCGAGCAGGATGCGCGCGGTCTGGATGCCGTTGCTCATGTAGACGGACAGGGTATCGCCCGCACGCAGGCCGGCTTCGCGAAAGCGCACTTCGAGCGCGCGGCAGTCCTCACGCAGTTCGCCGAAGGTCAGGGCCCGGGCTCGCGCGGATGTGTTGCCCGCGTCGTCTTCACCGGGGCATGCGAGCAGAAACGGCTTGTCGGAATACTGCGCGGCGCGTTCGTCGATAAGTTCGCGAAGAGTCGAGGGCGTGTTCATCGGCCGTATCTCCGGAAGAAATCGCCAAGCAGGTCGTCGGCATCGGGCACGCGTTCGTCGATCGGATACGCGACGCGCGTGATGTTCAGGTATTGGTGGAAGTTGAGATTGCTGGAGAAGTTATTGCGTCCCCAAGTTCCGCAGCCCATCGACAGCGAAAACGGCAAGCCGTTATCGAAGTTGCCGCCCGTCGCAAGGCAATGCGCCTGATTGACGATCACGCGCGCAACGGGCAGCGTCGTGCCGAGATGAACGGCTTGCGCCGCATCGGCGGAATGAAGACCGACCGAGTGCCCCGCGCCCATATATGCGTAGATGTTGCGGACGATCTGCGTTGCGGCATCGAAGTCTTGCGCGCGATAAACCGTCAGCACAGGTGCGAGTTTTTCGCCAGAGAACGGATGCTGTGCGCCGAAGCCCGTTTCTTCGACCATCAGAAATGCGGGCTCGCGCGCGGCGATGTCCTCGAGACCCGCCACGCGCGCGATCGTCTGCGCCGAGCGTGCGGTGCAATGCGCGGACAGCTTGCCGTCGTTCCACATCGCCGCCTGGAGTTGCGCCTTTTGCGCTTCGTCGAGCAGCACGCCGCCGCTCGCGGTAAGTTCGCCGAGCATCGGCTGATACACGGCCTCTTCGACCACGACGCTGTTTTCAGACGAACAGCTCGTGGCGTTGTCGAAGGTCTTCGAACGCGCGATCTTGTGCGCCGCATCACGCAGGTCGGCCGAAGCCGTCACGATCGACGCCACATTGCCCGCGCCAACGCCGAACGCAGGCGTGCCGCTCGCGTACGCCATGCGCACGTTCGCCTGCGAGCCCGTCGCGACCACGAGGTCGCATTGGCGCATCAGTTCCGCCGTCGCGGCCTTGCTGATGGGCGCGGGCAGCATTTGCACGAGATCGCTGGAAAGCCCTGCTTTTTGAAGCTGCGTATGAATGAAGCCGATCAGAAGTGCGCACGATGAATAGCCTTTCGGTGAAGGCGCGACGACCACCGCATTGCCGCATTTGAGCGCGTTGATGATCTTGTTCGCGGGCGTCGCGGCGGGATTCGTCGACGGTGTGACGGCCGCCACCACACCGACCGCGCGCGCAATCTCGACAATGCCGTTCGAGGCGTCGCGCGCGATGACGCCCGCCGTCTTCTGCCCGTGTAAGTCGCGAAGCAGGCCGAGCGTCTTGCGAAAGTTCTTGCGGAACTTGTCGTCGGCGTTGCCAAGGCCCGTGTCCTGCACCGACAGTTCGGCCAGTTGCCGGTTGCGCGCGGGCTCCATGATCGCCCAAGCGGCTGCGGCAGCGGCCGTGTCGAGTGCTTCCTGTCCCGCGTTTTCGAACTCGCGCTGCGCGGCGCGCGCCCGCTCGACTAGCGCCGCGACAGCTTGTCCGACGCCCTGCTCTCCCTGCACTTGCGCCGGTGTGGCTCTGACATTCATACGTTTCGCTCCGGTTGGAAAGGACATGAAATGAATCTAGCGAGCCTCGCGAATCGAAGAGTCCCGTTTTCCGCGCGTTCCTGCGCTGCGCGCTCCTGCGAATCGGAAAATGTAAAATTCGGGACTTTCTGCAGTCCCGAAAACCGTGTGAATCGATGCAAAATCGTTCTTGTCCGCAAGAAGCACAGGGAGATCGGATGTCGTCTTCGAATCAATCAAACGCGGCAGCCGTGCGCGCGTTTCGCGTGCTGGAGACGCTCGCGGAAGCGGGCCAGCCTCTGTCGATGATGGATATCGTCGACGCGCTGGGATTGCCAAAGCAGACCGTGCACCGGATCCTCGTGCAACTGATCGATGCGTGGCTCGTCACGCGCAGCGCGGGCAGCCGCCTGTACGAATGCTCGCCGCGCGTGCGCACGCTCGCCGTCAACGTGCTGATGCATGCAGGGCCGGCCGCCGCGCGCCATGTGCTGCTCGAACAGCTGGTAGCGAAGATCGGTGAAACGTGCAACCTGACGATGCTCGCCGGCAACGATGTGGTGTATGTGGACCGCGTCGAAACGGAATGGCCGCTGCGTATGCATTTGCAGCCGGGCTCGCGCGTGCCGCTGCACTGCTCGGCGAGCGGGAAGCTGCTGCTGAGTTTTCTTCCGAAGGAAAGACGCGACCGGATGATCGATACGCTGCCGCTGCGCGCGTATTCGGAGCGCACGATCACCGATCGTGACGCGCTGCGGCAGGAGTTGGTCGCCACGCGCAAGCGGCTGCTCGCGATCAACAATCAGGAGCACCTGCAAGGGCTGATCGCGATTGCCGTGCCCGTGATGCTCAACCGCAATCGCGCGTGCGCGGCGATTGCGGTACAGGCGCCCGTCGGCCGGGTCACACTAGACGATCTGCTGTCGTTCGTGCCCGATCTGCGCTATGCGGCGGACGAAACCGCGAAGACCTTTCGCGAGTAATCACGCGGGTTCAGTGCGCGCTTGCCGTCACCCCATACGCCTCCGCGCGCCGCTCGATTACCCGCGCGGACCATGCCGACACGAGCGCGGACAGCATCACGTACGCGCAGACCATCCACGGCTTGCCTTCGTTGATGCGCAGCAGCGCAGTGGCGATAATCGGCGTCAACCCGCTCGCGAAGATCCCCGAGAACTGATAGACGAACGAAATGCCCGTATAGCGCACCTTTGCGTCGAAAAGTTCGGCAAAAAGCGCCGCTTCGGGGCCATACACCATCGCGTAGAAGATGCCGAACGGCACGACGATCGCGAGCCAGATCATCAGCGTGCTGGCCGGCTGGCTCTCGATCAACCAGAACGCGGGCAACACCGAGAGTCCGCAGATCAGCGATCCCCAGCGATACACGCGCGTCCGCCCCACCCGATCAGACATTGCGCCGAAAAGCGGAATGAAGAAGCACATCACGATGGCTGCGATCATCACGCCAAGCAGCGCATCGGTACGGCTCATCGACACATGCTGCGTCAGATAGCCGATCGAGAACACGGCGAACACATTAAAGAACACGCCGTCGATATAGCGCGCGCCCATGCCAAGCAGCACTGAACCACGATAGCGGCTCATCATGTCGACAAATGGAATCTTCGCTTCACGCCTGCTGCGTTTGAGCGCGAGAAACTCGGGCGTTTCCATCACCTTCAGCCGAATGTACAGGCCGATCAGCACGAGCAGCAGCGACGCGCCGAATGCGATCCGCCAGCCCCATGCGAAGAACGAGGTTTCGGGCAAGAGCCGCGAGACGCCCGCCACCATGCCCGACGCAAGACACAATCCGATGGACAGGCCGATCTGCGGCAAGCTCGCGTATAGCCCACGTTTGTGCGGCGGGGCGTATTCGTAGGCCATCAGCACCGCGCCGCCCCACTCGCCGCCGAGCCCGACGCCTTGCAGCACGCGCAGCGTCAACAGCAGAATCGGCGCCCAGATGCCGATCTGCGCGTAGGTCGGCACGAACGCGACGCCTGCCGTCGATACGCCCATGATCACCAGCGTGAGAATCAGCGCGGACTTGCGCCCGACGCGGTCGCCAAAGTGACCGAACAGCACGCCGCCGAGCGGTCGCGTAACGAAGCCGACTGCGAACGTCGTGTACGCGAGCATCGTCGATACGAGTGGATCGGTGGCGGGGAAATAGAGCTTGTTGAAGACGATGCCGGCGACGACGCCGTACAGAAAGAAGTCATACCATTCGACGGTCGCACCTATTACGCTCGCTAGTGCGACACGGCGGACCACGCGCTGATCGATTGCCATAGCAGCTCCTCCATAGGATGGCCGTGCTGCCATCGCACGGCGGCATTAGCAAAGGCCCACTTGGTCTCCTCCGGGGCCGGAAACTGTAACCTGTGAATCAGGCGGCGGCTTCCACCGGCGCGTTCACGCGCTCGTGAGGGCCAGGGGCGCGGGCGTCGTCGAGGATCATGTCGGACGCCTTTTCCGCGACCATTACGATCGGCACGTTGGTGTTGCCGGACACGAGCGTCGGCATGATCGAGCAATCGACGACACGCAGCCCGCGCGTGCCATACACGCGCAGGCGTTCGTCGACCACGGCGAGCGGATCGTCGGCTGTCCCCATCTTCACCGTGCCCGACGGATGGAAAATCGTCTGTCCGTACTCGCGGCAGAAATGCAGCAGTTCGTCGTCCGTCCGCGCGTCGGCGCCGGGCCGTACTTCGCGCTTCATCAGCGAGGCCATCGGCTGCGTTGCGGCGACGCGCCGCGCAAAGCGCACGCCCGCGACGGCCGTGCGCCGGTCGAGATCGGTCGCGAGATAGTTCGGCTGGATCGACGGCGCCTCGAGCGGATTCGTCGAGCGGATACGCACCACGCCGCGCGATTCGGGCCGCAACTGGCAGATCGAATACGTGCAGCCGGGAAACGCGTGTACGTCGCCGCCAGCGGAATCGGCGGAAAGCGTCGAGAAGTGGAACTGGATGTCGGGCGTCTTCGCTTCGTCAGGCAGCGCGCGGCAGAACATGCCGCCCTGATTGATGCCGACCGCAAGCGGTCCGCCGCGAAACAGCGCCCATTGCAGGCCCATCTTCGCGCGGCCCGTCCATGAATGAAGCTGGTCGTTGGTGGTGATCGGCTTCGTGACTTCGTAGATCAGGCGAACCTGCAAATGGTCCTGCAGATTTTCGCCGACACCCGCGCGATCAGCCACGACGGGAATGCCGTGCTCGCGCAGCAGCGCCCCCGGACCGACGCCCGACAGTTGCAGCAATTGCGGCGATTGCAGCGCGCCCGCCGTCAATATCACCTCGCGATCCGCGTGCACTTCGCGTGTCTCGCGATGCTGCACGTATTGAATGCCCGTTGCGCGCGTGCCGTCGAACAGGATCTTCGACGCCTGCGCCTCCGTTTCGACGTGCAGATTCGCGCGGCGCCGCGCAGGCTTCAGATACGCGACGGCTGTCGAACAGCGCAAGCCGTGGCGCGTGGTCAGCTGGTAGTAGCCGACGCCTTCCTGATCGCCCGTATTGAAGTCGTCGACAGTCCGCACGCCGAGCCGGTTCGATGCCGCGACGAACGCATCGACGAGTTCATGACGCTGCCGGATTGTCGACGCCCACAGCGGCCCGTCGACACCGCGCGTCGGCCCCTCGCCCAGTTGGTTGTGCTCGAGCCGCCGGAAGTACGGCAGGCATTCGTCCCAGCTCCATCCGCGATTGCCGAGCGCGGCCCAATGGTCGTAGTCCTCTTTCTGCCCGCGCACGTAGATCAGGCCATTGATCGAACTGCATCCGCCGAGCGTGCGGCCACGAGGCCAATAGAGCTTGCGGTCGTTCATGTTCGGATCGGCGTCCGTATAGAAGCCCCAGTTATAGACGGGATGAAACATCGTCTTGCCGTAGCCGATCGGAATATGAATCCAGAGGTAGCGATCGGCGGGACCCGCTTCGAGCAGACAGACCGAATAGCGCCCGTCTTCCGACAGACGGTTGGCGAGGACGCAGCCGGCGGACCCGGCGCCGACGACGACATAGTCGAAACGACGTGGCATGGTGAATGTCTCCTGCTCGTTTTTTGGATTTCAGTACAACCAAAAACCGGAACGTTTCGTGTAAATCTATTGAGGAGAATTGCCGAACTCAAGCGAACCGCAGTAGCATCGTCGAATCTGGTACAGAAACCGAACTTTTTGTTTCACTTTGCACGAATGCGCCCAAGCACATCACAACCATCAAACGATTCGACGCAGGACAACACCCGCGTGCTGCGTCCGCTCGCCGTGCTCGAACAACTGGCGGCGGCGGGGCAGCCGTTCTCGCTGTCGCAGTTGTCGGCGCGGCTGCATATTCCAAAGGCCACGCTGATGCGGCTCATCGAGTCGCTCGAAGCGCAGGGGTATGTCACGCATATGCCGGACTCGCGCGGTTTCGAACGCGCGATTGCGCTTGGTCCGCGTGCCGCGCACCTCGCGCTCGCCACGCTTGCGAACAATACTTTCACGCGCGCGTGCCGTTCACTGTTGCGCTCGCTTGTCGATACGCTTGGGGAGACGTGCAATCTGACGGCTCTCGATAACGACACGGTGCTGTATATCGAGCGCGTGGAAACGGCCGAGCCATTGCGTCTGCAAATGCAGCCCGGCACGCGCGTGCCGCTGCACTGCACGGCGAGCGGCAAGCTATTTCTCTCGCAGATGCCGCTTGCGGAGCGCCGGCTCGTCGTGTCGCGACTCACTCTCAAACGTATGACGTATCGCACGCTGACGGACGGTAGCCTGCTCGAAGCCGAACTCGACCGGCTTGCCGTGCGCGGCATCGGTATCGACAATGAGGAGTTCGTACGGGGAATGGTCGCGATTGCCGTGCCTGTGCGGGATGCCGTGAACGGCAACGTGCTTGCGTCGCTGGCGGTTCATGCGCCGACCGCGCGCGCGAATCTCAACGATTTGCTGGAGGCCGTGCCGAAGATGAAGGAGACGGCATTGGCAATTGCGCCGTTGCTTCAGTTTGCCGAAACGCTGTCAGGCAAAGTGAGTGGAGAATCTGCGGATCGTCACGCGACGTCGCATTGAGATGGGCCCGACGCAATGGCCCGGGCGCCCGAAAGCGCCCGTGGCCATTTCTGCTCTAATACCGCCGCCCGGAAACATGCATCCGCTCAGTGTCGATCGAATGCTGCGTGCTGGACGCACCCTTGCGCCAGCGGCCGCGCTGCCAGTACACAGCAATCAGCACCGCGAGGCTGACGACACCAAACCACAGCGGCTTGCGCTGATCCGGAATGAACGCCATCGCCACGATGATCGCGCCCATGCCGATGATCGCGAACCACGTCAGATACGGATAACACCACATCTTGACACGCAGCTTGCCGGGCGCTTCGCGTTCCAGCCGCGCGCGCAGCTTTAGTTGCGACAGCGCGATCAGCACGTAGACGAATATCGCGACGGTGCCGTACGAGTTGACGAGAAACGCGAACACCGTATCCGGTGAAACATACGACATCACCACCGACACGTAACCGAACAACGTACCCATCAGAATCGCGCGCACCGGCACGCCGCGGCTGTTGACCTTCGCGAGCGAGCGCGGCGCATCGCCGCGCCGTGTCAGCGCGAACATCATCCGCGAGGCGGCGTAAAGGCCCGAGTTCAGCGCGGACAGCACCGCCGTCAGGATGATTGCGTTCATCAGATGCGCGGCGGCGGGAATGTGCATCGCTTCGAGTGCGCTCACGTACGGCGTCGACATGCCCGGCGAATTCCACGGCACGATCGCGACGACGAGCAGGATCGAGCCGGCATAGAACACCAGCACGCGCGCGATCACAGAGTTCGTCGCTTTCGCGACGGCGCGTTCCGGCTCGCGGGCTTCGGCGGCTGCAATCGTGACGATCTCCGCGCCGAAGTAAAAGCCGGTTGCCGCGACGGCGCCGCTCAGCACGGGCCCGATGCCCTTCGGCATGAAGCCGCCATGCGCGGCGATCTGCGCAATCGGCAGTGCCGCGTGATTCGCATGCGGCCACATGCCGAGCACGAACAGCGTGCCGACGAACAGGAACACGATGATGGCCGCCACCTTCACCGACGCAAACCAGAACTCGAACTCGCCATAGCTGCCGACGGAGATCAGATTGGTCAGCGTCAGCACGAGCAGAAGCCCGAGCCCGATCGCCCATGCTGGCACCCCTGGCAGCCAGAACTGCACGAGATGCGCGCCCGCCACGGTTTCGACGGCCACGACGATCACCCAGAAGTACCAGTACATCCAGCCTGTCAGAAAGCCCGCCAGTTCGCCCGCTGGTCTGCTTTCGCCGAACGCGAGGCGTGCGTATTCATAGAACGATCCGACGGCGGGCATCGCGGAAGCCATTTCGCCGAGCATTCGCATCACGAGCACGACGAGGCCGCCCGTCAGCAGAAACGACAAAATCGCGGCGGGTCCTGCCTGCTGGATTACCACGCCGCTTCCGACAAAGAGCCCTGCCCCGATCACACCGCCCAGCGCGATCATCGTCATGTGCCTTTGCTTCAGACTGCACTTCAGCTGACTGCCATTGTCTGCGTGCTGCATGTCACCTCCATATTCGTTCAGGACGGCGCTCGCGAAACGCATAGGCCCGCGTGTGCTGCTGCGCCGCGTTGGCGCGCGCGGACGTCGGATGACTCCGGCCGCCCGCCGCATCCCCGCTGAAGACGTTACTTATGTGAAAAATGAAAGCGCGGTTCCTGTCCCGCTCGAGACGCGCCTAACGCTGCTCGTCGCGCAGGAAGTACCAGTGGTACAGCATGCGCTGACCGACGCGTCTGAACGGCGCGAACATGTGCCTGGGCAGCGGCGACGTAAAAATGGGCAGTGTCTGTTGCGCGCCCTTGCCCGCAATGCGCTCGGCAAGTCGCCGACCTGCCTGCGACGAATATGACACGCCATTGCCGCCATAACCGAGCGCGTAGAACACCGATTCCTTCGGATCGGGCTGGAACACGCGCGGCATCATGTCATGGCTCACGTCGACCCAACCCCACCACGAGTAATCGATATCGATGCCTTGCAGCGCCGGAAACTTGCGCTGCAAGCCGTGAACGAGCAGATCGTAGTGCTGGGGGTTCGGCGCGTCGCGTCCCGTGATCGCGCTGCGGCTGCCGATCTGCACGCGGCTGTCAGGCAGCAAACGGTAGTAGAAGCGCAACGTGCGCGTATCGGTGAGCACCTGGTGGGTGCGGAAGTTGCACGCGTCAAGTTCGGATTTCGTGAGCGGACGCGTCACCATCGAGTTCGACAGGATCGGCATCACCTTGCTATGCAGCGACGGATGCAGCCCCGGCGCCGTATACGCGCCCGTCGCGATACCGACTGCGCGCGCCCGCACGGTACCGCCCGGCGTGCGCAGATGATGGACACCCTTGATCGTTTCCCAGCCGATTACCGGACTCGCCGGATGCACCTTCGCACCCGCTTCGCGCGCGAGCCGCAGATAGCCATACGCGAGCTTTAGCGGATGAATGCCGATGCCTTCGGGCTCATGCAACGCACCCGTCGCTTCCGCATCGTTCACGTACTCGCGGCGAAACGCTTCCGCGCTCATCAGCTCTGACGGATAGCCGAACACGTCTTTCCATACCTTCGCTTCCGCAGCGAGCTTCTCCATGATGCGCGGCCGATGCGCGATCAGAAAGTGCCCGCCCGGCTGCGGATCGCAATCGATCGTCGCCACCAGCGACTTGAACGTCTCGAAGCCCTGGGCGATTTCGTCGTGCATCTTCAGGGCGACGTCCTTGCCCCAGCGCTCGATCCATTGCGAGCGCGACAGACGTCCTGACGCGTTCTGCCCCTGACCGCCGTTGCGGCTGCTACATCCCCAGCTGACGCGGTTCGCCTCGAGCACGACGGCCTTGATGCCGTGCTCGCGCGCCAGAAAGAGCGCGGTGCACAGCCCCGTGTAGCCGCCGCCAATGATCGCCACGTCGACGTCCATGTCCTGCGTGACGGGACCGTCGTCGGGCGGCGCGGTGCCCGCGGTTGCGGCCCAGTAGGTCGGAGCGTACTGCTTGCCCTGGCCGGGGCCCGGCGAAACGAGCGGATCGTACGTCGGGTCGTAGCGGGTGTCGTTGCCGCCCGTGCGTTCGAACGACGACTCCGCACCCTCAAGATGAATCACACCGTGTTTCATGCGACTCTCCTCATCGGCATTACGCGACTTGCTTCGGACGTTCCTTGCGGAACGCGCGCTTGACTGCGATCAGCCCGTCGCAGAACTCGAAGAGATCGCAGCCTTCTGCCTCGATGCGCCATCCCTCCGCATGCGTGCCCGTGAACACCCATTCGGATACGCCGCGCTCGCCCGCGACGTAGTGCTTGCCATGACCCCAGTGCGCATCGGGGAACGTCTTGAAGACGGCTTCGAAGGCCGCGCGCACGGCGTCTTTTCCGACGAAGCGCGTGCCGTAGACTTCGTTTCCGCCGGCGGCATCGAAGATGCAGTCATCGGTCATGAAGTTCATCAGCGCGTCGGCGTCGTGCCGGTTGAATGCATCGGAAAAGGCGGCGAGCGTGTCCGCGGTGACGGACGCTGCCTTGAGCGTGTCTGACATACCGTGTCTCCTGTTAGATGACTTCTTGAGCCACACAGCGCGATATCGCGCATGTGGCCTCCTTAGTCGACACGTTAGATAACGCCCGCTTTGGGCGGTAGTTCCAGTAGACGGCTTTCGCTTGGGCCAGCAGAAGTGGATCAGCGGATGCTTGCGTTACCCGACGTTAAACCGCGTTCAGGCCCGCGCCCGTGGTTTTTGCTCGCGAACGACGGATGCCAGTGCCTGCACGCCGGCGTCGATCTTCTCCGGCTTGATGGCCGAAAAGCCCATGCGGAAGTATTGCTGCCGCTCGAGCCCCTTCATGAAGAAAACGTTGCCCTGCTCGATCAGAATGCCTTGCGCCTGCGCGTTTTCGGCAAGGCGCGTTGCGTCGAGCCAGGGTTCGCCTTCGACCCAGCAAGATGCGCCGCCCGTGATGGGCACATAACGCGCGTCGGGCATGTGCGCGTCGATCGCGGCCATCAGCAGTTGCGCGCGTTCGCGATACGCGTGCGCGAGCTTGCGCAGCAGCGTGTCGTGATGCCCGAGCGCGAGGAAATTCGCAAACGCCCGCTGGATGTACGCAGCAGGATGGCGAACCATCAGACGCCGCAACGCGCGCAACTCGCGGATCAGATCGCGCGGCCCCACCACATATCCTAAGCGCAAGCCCGGAGCAAACGTCTTCGTCAGGCTGCCGATGTAGATCACGCGATCCGCCGCGTCGAGGCTTTTCAACGCGGGATGCGGCGTGCCCGTGAAATTGTTTTCGCTCTCGTAGTCATCTTCGATCACGACAAAATCATGCTGCTGCGCGAGATCGAGCAACGCCTGGCGCCGCTCGAGCGGCATCGTCGCCGTCGTTGGGCACTGATGGCTGGGCGTCACGTACACGTAGTCGCATTGCGCGAGCACGTCGCGGTCTTCGTCGGTGCGAACGCCGCCCCCATCGACGGGCAACGGCAACAGCCGCGCATTGCGGTTCAGCAGGATATTGCGCGCATCGGGATAGCCGGGGTTTTCGAAGCCGACCGTTGTGCGGTCGTTCGCGAGCAAGTCCGCGACGAGATACAGCGCCTGCTGCGCGCCGATCGTCACGACGATCTCATCCGGTTTCGCGAACACGCCGCGCCTGGGCAGCACGCGCGTGCAAATCTGCTGGATCAGCGTCTCATCGTCGCGCTCGATCAGATCGGGCGCCCAGTTGCGGATCTCCATCACAGACAGCGCCTTGATGCAGCACTCGCGCCAATCGTTGGTCGGAAAGAGCGTCTGGTCGAACTGTCCGTAGATGAATGGGAACTGATATTTCTGCCAGTTGCCGGGCTTGACAATGTTGCGCTGCATCGACGGCGGACGTGGCACGCGCTGACCCCAGTCAGGACGCACGACATCGGCGACGCTCGGCGCGTTCGCGGCCTGCATCGACGCGAAGTCGTGCTGTCCTTCCAGCATCGCTGGATTGACAAAATGACCGCTGCGCTCGCGCGAAATCAGGTAGCCCTCTTCTACGAGTTGCTGATACGCGAGCACCACCGTATTGCGTGCGACGCCGAGTTGATCGGCGAGTTCGCGGCTCGACGGCAATGCGCTGTCGGGCATCAACTGGCCGTCGAGAATCGCGGCGACGAGCATCTGACGAATCTGGCTTTGCAGGCTCATGGTCGACTCGGTCGGCCGCTGGAACCGTTGGGCCCAGAGCGCCGACGAGGTCCGGCTTGACATGTTTCCTCCTGACAGGGCTGGGCGCGGCGCGAGGGACGAAGCGCGATTGCGCCCGATTTGCGCCGAGGATAGCGTCCCCGAGCGAAGACAAACCTATCGCTGGACTGCGGGAAAACCCGCCCAGAACCAGCCCATGTGGACTCAACGATCGGCCTCGTCTGGCTCTAACTTGTTACATTTTCTAATGACGATACTCTAATCAAACCGTTTCGCGCGATTGGGACAAGCCCCGGTCGATAAGAGCGGGCTTTGCGTGGCACGCGACTGCGATACTCGCGATCGAGAAAGCGACCGTCTACGAGATCAACTGGCCGCAACGCGGCGGTCGACACGCGTCGCGATGAACACGATCGCTCGGGACGCACGGCGGCCTGTCCGAACAGCTAGTGCCGCTGATCTTTAATCGACGCATCGACGAAGCGCGCGTCGCCGGCAAGCGTCCGCGCACCTTCGACGTGTTCGATCTTGTGTTCAACCATGTGACGGCGTCATGAATGCAAACGTGCAGTCCAACGATCATCCTGCGTTTCGCGCGGAGGCGCTGCGCCTGAAGGGCGAGCGCGCAACCCGTGCCCGCACGCTCGATGTATTCGATCCGTACACGGGCATGCGCGTCGGCACGGTGCCGATGGCGAGCGTCGACGACGTGCGCGCCGCGTTCGAGTACGCGGGCGCGTACTCCGCGAAGCTGACGCGCTACGAGCGCTCGCAGATTCTCGAGCGCGCGGGCATCCTGCTGCGCGAGCGTTTGGAGGATGCGTCGGACCTGATCTCGCTCGAATCGGGTTTGTCGAAGCAGGATTCCCGCTACGAGATCGGGCGCGTCGCCGACGTATTGAAGTTCGCGTCGATCGAAGCGCTGCGTGACGACGGCCAGAGCTTTGCGTGCGATCTGACGCCGCATGGCAAGAAGCGTCGCGTGTTTACGCAGCGCGATCCGCTCGCGGGGGTGATCGTCGCGATCACCCCGTTCAATCACCCGATGAACCAGGTCGCGCACAAGATTGCGCCGTCGATCGCGACGAACAATCGCGTGATCCTGAAGCCGTCGGAGAAGGTGCCGCTGTCGGCCTGCTATCTCGCCGACATTCTGTACGAAGCCGGTCTGCCCGCGCCGATGCTGCAGGTGCTCACGGGCGATCCGCGCGAAATCGCGGACGAACTGATCACGAATCCCCTCGCCGAACTCGTGACCTTCACGGGCGGCGTGGCGATCGGCAAGCACATCGCCGAGCGCGCGGGCTATCGGCGCGTCGTGCTCGAACTCGGCGGCAACGATCCGCTGATCGTGCTCGACGACGCAGATGTCGAGCGGGCGGCAGCGTTGGCCGTGCAAGGGTCGTACAAGAATTCGGGGCAGCGCTGCACGGCCGTCAAACGGATGATCGTTCAGAAGAGCATCGCGGCGCGCTTCACGGAGCTGGTCGTCGAGAAGACGCGCGAGTGGACGTACGGTGATCCGTTCGATACTTCGAACCAGATGGGTACGGTGATCGATGTCGATGCGGCGCGGCTGTTCGAAGCGCGCGTGAACGAAGCGGTCGCGCAGGGTGCGCGTCTGTTGACGGGCAACAGGCGCGAAGGCGCGCTGTATTCGCCGACGGTCGTCGATCAGGTCGATCCGTCGATGACGCTGATCCGCGAGGAAACCTTCGGCCCGGTCTCGCCGATTATCACGTTCGACACGATCGACGACGCGATCCGTATCAGCAACGGCACGCCGTTCGGGCTGTCGTGCGGACTGTGCACCAACCGCCAGGACGCGATTCCGCGCTTCATCAACGAGTTGCGCGTCGGCACGGTGAACGTGTGGGAGGTGCCGGGATATCGCGTCGAACTGACGCCGTTCGGCGGCATCAAGGACTCGGGCCTTGGCTACAAGGAAGGCGTTCAGGAAGCGATGAAGAGTTTCACGAACCTCAAGACTTTTTCTCTTCCGTGGGAGTGATGTTGTGGCATTGAGTCTGAACGACATTCGCGGACTGTTCGAGCTGCACGGCAAACTTGTCTATAGGAGCGCGCCCGTGACGCAGCTCGAACACACGCGCAAAACGGCGCGCTGCCCTCACGTCGGGTGTGTTTCGATGTGCATCGCCGCAGAGCTTCTGCATGACACGGCGTGGAGTCGCGCACTTTGATGCATATATGAAAAGCCGGCGCACACGGCGCCTATCGAATCGAACCAGGTGCGCTCGGAGCGCGAACTTAATCCATCCCATCGTTGCTTTCCCCAGCATTGAGGTACACTAAATTGGCGTCGGCGCGCGCTGATTGGATTCCACGGCTCGGCACTATATGCAGCGAATCCGAACCTGGCCGCCACGTTTTGGCCTCCACGCATGCCGACAACCCCAACTAACGGAGTATGCATACGTACATTTTTAAGGATCGCGCAGCTCATGTAATTGCCATCGAGCTCGACGACGGAAATCGCGCAGTGGCATGGCACCGCGCGGAGCCGGTCGGCTGGATCGAGTTCGAATATCCCTCCAGCACATCCTCCGATGCGACGGTCACGCTGCTTGATGCCTTCGTTGCGCCCGCGTACAGAAGAAACGGAATAGCCCACACGTTGCTCGCCTATGTGAGTCGCGAAATGGGCGGGCCTATTCAGATCAGCGTGACCGCACGCTCGCGCAGCGTCGAATTCGACGCGCTGTGCAGCAATCTGATGCACGAAGGATTACTCAGGTCAGTAAGTTAGGGAAAAGATGTCGACGTGGGGTTTGAGCCAGCGAGAAAAACTAGCTTGCCCGTTCCGCCCTGCGATGTCGCATATTTGTTGCTCCGAAACCCCCGCACTCGTTGAACGTCAGTATCTATCCGGACAGACGCACTGGCTGCTTCTTCCTGCTGGGTTCGTTGTCGGGCGGAGGCTGCACGTCCTGAGCGCCGTTTGCGCGAAAAGAGCAGGATTTCCGTCCGCAGGAAAATTCGAGAAAGAGCGCGCCGGCAACGACGGTGTAGGGCATTAATCAATGGTCAAATCGCCTCACAAGCTTCGATCGTAATGAGAACGGCAATCTGTCGAGACGTCGTGTATATGCAGATCTCGGCGAACGCCAGCCAGACGGTATCAGCATAGATCGCGAAGGTGGTATCTGGGTGCCATGCTTCAATACGGGTGAAGTGCTTCGCGTTCTGCACGGCGGGGTTATTACAGATCGCGTATCTGTTGGCGACAGACGTATTGTTGGGAGGCCAGAAAGCGTCACGAGCCGTTCCCGTCCCGCCTCTCGTCGACTAGCGCATGGGAAGGCAATTCGACGCGCACACCGAGGCCCTTCCCGTCTATTCCGGCCGCGTACTCCAGTTTGCCGCGCAATTTGGCGACGATGCGGGCGACGATCGACAGGCCCAGTCCGCTTCCTTTCTCGACGTGGTTCGCTGCACGAAAGAAGCGATCGTGCAGGCGTGACAGGTCCTCCTGCGCGACACCGGGGCCGTCGTCTCGCACCTCTAGAAACACCGAGTCCGCATCGCTCCAGATAGCGATTTCCACGCGCCCCTGCGAGTGCCCGTACTTGATTGCATTGTCGACGAGATTGTCGAGCAGTATGCGCACCAGCGCGGGCGGTGCACGCACGATGGTCGCTCCATCGGCCCGCAGCATCAGCGACATCTGCTTGCGGTCCGCGTAGGCACGCTGGTCGACGATGCATGCCCTGGCCATGTCCGCGAGATCCATCCGCGCACTGAGAAGCGGCGCGCTTTCCTCAAGCCGCGCCAGCGCGAGCAACTGGTCGGCCAGGTGCGTGCTCCGGTCCACCGCTTCCACCACGCGCTGCATGGCGCGACGCTGACGTTCCGGATCGCGCGCAGTGAGCGCGACTTGTGCCTGGACCTTGATGGCGGCAAGCGGGGTCTTGAGTTCGTGGGCCGCGTCGCCGGTAAAAGCTCGCTCGCGATCCAGCGACTCGCGCAGGCGTTGCAACAGCGTATTGAGCGCAGCGACGAGCGGAAAGACCTCGTCTGGAACGCCTTTGTCCGCGATGGCGTCGAGACTGTCGGGTGATCGTGCCTCGATCGCTTCCGACAGTGTGCGCAAGGGTGTCAGGCTGCGTCCGATCGCAAACCAGACAAGCACGGCCAGCACAGGCAACACCAAAGCGAGTGGGCGGGCGATGCGCTGCGCGACCATCGAGGAGAACTCCGAGCGATGCATGCGCTGCTGAAAGATTCGCACGGTACGGCCGCGCGCGGTATCGCCGAGCACATAGACACGCCACTTCGCATGGTCGACCCGTAACAGGCCGGATGCGTGGGCCGGACGTGCCGGCAGGCCGAGTGACGATAAACCGGGACTCGCGGCCAGGACCCGTCCATCGGCAGCAGTCACCTCATACAGCAGCCGCATTGACGCATCGTTGTCTCCGTCGTCGTCGCGAGGCGTGAGGCTCGCGCCCGCAAAAGCCGGCAGATCACCCACGTCAAGCACGAGCAGCGCACGGGCGACCTGTTCGATGCGCGTTTCGTCCCATTCCTCGACTTCATGGATTGCCTGGTGATAGCTCGAGTAAAGCGAGTACAACCACACCAGGACGATGGCAGACAACACCAGCAAGGTCAGACGTCGCCGGATCGACCGCATCACGTTGCCTTCTCCACCACATAGCCGACGCCGCGGATCGTCCGGATCAGCTGGGCGCCCAACTTCTTGCGCAGGTTCGAGATATGCACCTCGATCGCATTGCTTTCGATCTCCTCGTTCCAGCCGTAAAGGCTATCCTGGAGACGCGCGCGAGAAAGAGGACGGCCCTGATTCGCCAGCAGTTCGACCAGCAGTGCGCACTCGCGCGAACTGAGCGCGATGCGCTCGCTTCCGCGCATGACCGTCAAGCGCTCGGGATCAACCAGCAGGTCGCCGTATTCAATCGTATCGGTGCTTCGCCCCTGCGAACGCCGCACGAGCGCGCGACAACGCGCGACCAGTTCCGTCAGGTCGAACGGCTTGCCGAGATAGTCATCTGCGCCGGCGTTCAGGCCACTCACCCGATCGGCAACGGTGTCGCGCGCAGTCATGACAAGCACGGGAGTATGATCACGGCGCTTGCGAATCCAGTCGAGCAGCTCGGTCCCCGACACGCGGGGCAGGCCAAGATCGAGTATGACCAGGTCGTATGGCGTCGTTTCCAGCGCCAGTTGCGCGTGCTTGCCGTCGCACGCCCAGTCGACCGTCATGCCCGCCTCGATCAGGCCGTCTTCCACGCCGCTGCCAATCAGCCTGTCGTCCTCGACGAGTAATACGCGCATGGTGTCGTGCTCCTGTTCGTTCCTGGCGGCAACGATAACCGCTTACACGGAGGTGTATCAAGGCCGTGCGCCGAGATGGCGGTTCGTTAAGATTCCGTTAACCTGACCTGCCTATTCTCGCGGGCATTCACCGTCCCTCAGGATCAATGCCCATGGCTATGCTGCCGTTCCACCCCCTTTTCCGCACGTTGCTGTGCGTCTCGCTGCTTGTGGCCGCGCCGCTAACCCATGCAGGCGAGATCAAAACACTGATGAAGGACATGAAGCTGGCCATGCAGGGCGCGATGTCCAGCACCACGATACCCGAGCTGCGCGGCTACGTGGCCAGGCTCGAAAGCGACGCGCACAAAGCAAGCCGTCAGCCTTATCGCAGCGACCCATCCACCTACGATGAAGGCATGCAGGCGTTGCAGCAGGAGCTGGCCGAGGTCGACCGTGCAATCCAGGCAGACGACATGGACGCCGCCAAGCGCGCCTTGCGCCGGATTAACGGTACGAAGAAGCATTATCACGACCTGCTGGGCTGACAAACCTGAAACGCGTTTGCACAGGAATCCCGTACATGAAACACACGTCCCGCTACCCCTTCTCGATCAGCTTGCTGCACTGGGTGCTGGCCGTCGCACTGATTGGCAATCTGATCATCGGCTGGATGCTCGACGACAACGAGGATCTGCTCACACTTCACAAGTCGATCGGCATCGTCATCCTCGTTCTCGTGTTGGTCCGCGTCGTGATCCGGTTGCGCATGCGGCGTCGACTGCCGCCGTCGACCAACCAGGCCGGTACCCCGGCTTACCACGCCGAGAAGACCGTCCATCACATCCTCTACGTGCTGATGCTCGTCATTCCGCTGCTCGGTTGGCTGAAAACCAATGCGGCGGGACACGTGGCAAGTTGCTTCGGGCTCTTTTCCCTTCCAACGCTGGTATCGAAAAGCCGCGAGCTGTCATACTGGTTGGGGCAACTGCATGCGCTGACGGCCTACGGACTGGCCGCACTGGTCGCGTTGCACGTGTTGGGGGCGCTGGCGCACCGGGTACTCAAGTCGGAAAACATTCTTCCCCGGATCCTGCCTTTGCCTCGGCGCGCTGAACAGAAGATGCCAGCGAGCGATCGAGGTTGAATCGTCCGCGCGGCGCTCAGGTCAGATTCCACCTGGCAGGCCAGTGGAACGCGACGCACTCAGGAATTCGCCATGGCTGCTCGCTCCCTGCTTCGAAGGTATCGGTACTCGTGCCATGTGAGAGCAAAAATGACGATGTCCAGAGCGGTCACGAGCAACAACCAAACTGAATGCGTGAATGTGTATCGGTAGCCCTGATACGCGATGAACAGGCCAAAGACGATCATCGAGAGAGGGTAATACCAAAGTCTCTGTCGCAGAAGTCCGGCGATCAGCCAAAGCTTTATCATGCCGTGCGCAAGCAGATAGATTGCAGCAAATTTCTGGGCTCCGATGGACAAATGCTGGACGGTATGGAGGAGAAGGTTGGCCACGAGATCATGGGGATCTTCGGCGAATTCATCCTTCGTGACCCAAAGCACGAGGATCAAAAGAAATTGCGGCGAAACGAAGTATGCGGCAAAGCCAGCCACGATTTCTGAAAATGCGAACACTGCCTTAAACCACAGGCTTACTTTAAGGACCAGATGGAGATCACTGCTGTCAAAAGACCTCTTCAGGCTGATCACGGCAAGATCCTCGATGGTTCACACGGCCATTTGCGGTTTTCGAATGCAGATTCCAAGTCGGTCCAGCTGCCGCTCCGCTCCAAAAATATGGTTTTTCACGCCCCTCCGAAGATCCGCAATTCGATCGCAAATCGGCTTTCGCACGTTTCGTGACCGCAATTAAAAAAACGAGCCCGGACAAGGTCCGGGCCCAAAGTAGGCGGTCGTTGCTGATTGGCCGAGACAAAATCGGCGCCGCGGCGAGACGCAACTGCGCAACGACCACCCGCGTGGCCAAGGTAGATTCCATTTCACAGGAGGCAACATCGGAGTTGATATCCATTCGGACTCCTGTCGGGCTTCGTTTTTATTGGGAGAATTGACATCGCTAACGCGTCTCAGGCCTAACGGCTAAACTCAGGCCGGCCCCGTATCGACGGCCTCCACGTCGACCGTATCGACTGCGCTAATCAACCGGACGTCCACCCGGCCCCCTTGCGGCGTGTACCGGATTGCGTTGTCGACCGGGTTCGACAGCCTTGATCCCAAGGACGCCTCGTCGCCTGCGACGTAAAGTGAATCAGACCGGGGCTCGATCCCCGCGCGCTCAAGACCCACATCGATTTCCTTTTGTTCAGCGAACACGGACAGGTCCGCAACAACCTGAGACGCAAGTCTCGCAAGGCTTGCACGAGACTTTCCGTTACTGGTGGCCGAGTCTTCCCGGGCGAGCGACAGCAATTGTTGAACGAGATGAATGGCACGGTTTGTCCGCTCCTCTAGCTTCTGGAAGAGCAAGCCAGCGCCTATACCCGGAATTTCGTTGCGTGCGACGTGAATCTCAAGCTTCAGTGCTGTCAACGGGGTTCGCAATTCGTGGGCAGCGTCCGCAACGAACACGCGTTGCGCATGAACCGCCTTGGCCAGTCGGCTCAAAAGGTCATTCAGTGCGTTCACCAGAGGAGCTTTTTCCGTCGGAATATCATTGGCCAGGTCGACGGGCGTCAACGTCTCCTGGGAACGCGCCGCGAGAGACGCAGTCGCTGTACAGGTCGCAACGCTCGCCTTACTACAAGTAAAACCAAAGCGATCTCAAGTGGGATCATTCCAAGTAATGGCCAGAGCGTCCTGGACGCCACCTGCAAAGCGAGCTTATCGCATACCGAAACCGGTTGTCCTACCTGAACAAATCGCGAAGCCTGTTCGACTCCGAAGACGCGGAAGTGACGCTCTGTTACCTCAATAACATGGAAGCCAGGCATTTGGCGCGTACGCGGTGACCCGGAATGGGTGTCGCAAGTCAGATTACCGTCACCATCCCATACCTGAATTGCGACACAATCATCCCCTATCCGGTGGAAACTGCGCGACTCATCGCGTTCGCGGTGCTCGTATAAGATAAAGAAGGCTGCAACGACCCGGCGACGGAGCGCAGTTCGTAGTCGGACAGCTCGTTCGCTTCTTCCAACGCGCTACAAAAAAAGCGCATATCCCGCGACGATACTCACCATCTCCAGTCCGACAAGCAACCTGGCGAGTAGCTGTGACCGTAAGGACTTCACGCTTCCTTCACAAGGCCTACCGCTGACAGTTGATTGTCTTACAGTGTATTGCCTAATGTCAGGCACGACATCTGTGAACAACGGTTCTCCCAGTATCGTTCCGAGAAGCTTAAGAGGCGCTTAACTTACCGACCGGGTGCAAGTAAATCCCTCACTTCGCGCATGCCTGTTGTAACAGCACTGCCCGGCTAAGGTCAGCTGGCGCTATCTGCCGACGCGCCAGAAGACGGCTGTTGTGCGCGTGTCGGGCCTGGTTTCCCGAAGAGACAATAAGATCCGCACTCATCGCCTGCTCGAAATGGCCGGGTTCATTGCAGAAGACAATGTAGCGTCCCGGTGCGAGAGTGAAGCGGGCGATGGCGCTTCGTCCTGACTGCGGTTGGTACATCTGTCGGTGTCAAATGAAAAGGCTCCTTACCCACCATGAGATTGCCATGCTGCTTGTCGTGTTCAGTTCGGCGGGGCAATTTGTTCCGGCAGACCCCGACCTCGTGAGTCTTCAGCAGGAGCGGCTTATGGAAATAGACGCCGTGAGTTCTGACGGAACCTGGTCTCGCGTAACACCTGACGGAATTGAACTGATAGGACGTCTCGGGCTAACGAAAGCCTCGACCTGGCCGCGTTGAAGTGTTTGTCCATCGCAATGTCATGTCGGCGCAGTGGCTCGGACCGTTATCGAACTATCCTTCCGGCCGATTCGTTCGAACCATCGCGTTATCGATCAGCAAGTGTGGGACGCGCCATCCACTCGCGACCCTTGAGCATTCCGTCCCAGTAGAGCGGCGGCAGGATCCGCTCCTTGAGGAACCAGGCAAGACGCGACGGTCGTGTGCCGTCGAGCAGCCACGCAGGAAAGCTCGGCGCAACCTTGCCGCCATAAAGAAACTCGGCGAGCACCACCTTGCCGCGCTCGACCGTGAGCGGACACGAACCGTAGCCATCGTAAGTCGCCAATCCGCCGACGCGGCCCAGACTCGCCAGCACGTTATGGGCGACGACAGGTGCCTGTTTGCGGGCGGCTGCCGCAGTCTTGGCATTCGTTGTGCTGGTGGCATCGCCCAGCGCATAGATGTCCTCATACCGCTTGTGGCGCAACGTGCCGGGGTCAACGTCTATCCAGCCGGCAGCGTCGGCAAGCGGACTCGCGCGAATAAAGTCCGGGGCCGTCTGCGGCGGCACCACATGAATCATGTCAAAGCCGGTTTCGACTGTTTCCTTGCTGCCGTCAGGTAACGTGCGTTCGAAGATGGCGCGCCGGCGAGGGCCATCGATGCTTTTCAACGCATGGCCAAAGCGCAGGTCAATACCGTACGCTTCCACATACTTCATCAGTGCCGGTACGTAATCAGGTACGCCGAACAACGCTGCGCCCGCGTTGAAGAACTGCACCTGCGTATTTTGCAGCGTGCCATTTCGGCGCCACGTGTCACACGAGAGATACATGGCCTTCTGTGGGGCGCCGGCACACTTGATCGGCATCGGCGGCTGCGTAAACAATGCCTTGCCACCGCGCAGTGCCCCGACCAGTTCCGCCGTGTACGGTGCTAGGTCGAAACGGTAGTTCGACGTCACGCCGTTGTGTCCCAGCGTCTCGACGAGGCCTTCGACACCGTGCCAGTCAACCTTGATGCCCGGGCAAACGACGAGCCGCTGATAGCGCACTCTCCGGCACCCCTCAAGCACCACCGCATGACTGTCCGGTTCGAACGCCACTACTGCGGCCTTGAGCCAGCGCACGCCGCGTGGCACACGCGATGCCATCGTGCGCGCGGTGTCCGCCGCGTCGAATATTCCCGCTCCCACGAGCGTCCAGCCGGGCTGATAGTAGTGCACGTCGGCAGGATCGATGATCGCGATATCCAGTGACGGATCGCGGGCGCGCAGGCTCGACGCCACAGCAATACCGGCTGCGCCGCCACCGACAATCACCACCGAATGTTCGGCCTCGACCACGTCTAACGGTGCTTTCCCCGCATTGGCAATACGCCGCACCACCGCTCCGAGGTCGTATCCCGCGTTCGCTGTGGTGCGCTCGATTTCCGCAACGCTTAGCCTGCCCGCTTGTGACAGCGCCCACAACGTCGCAGACCGCGTGCCCGTGCGGCAATACGCCACCACCGGTTTGGGTAGTTCCGCGCAAAGCGCGGCGAAGGCGGCTGCCTGTTCGTCCGAGGCCTGCCCTGGCACCACGGGCTGATGAACGGCCCTCAGGCCGGCGGCCTTTGCCGCCTGCGCGATTTCCTCGAAGTTAGGCTGGTCCGGGGCCTCGCCGTCAGGCCGGTGACACACGATTGACCTGAAACCCAGCGTGAGCAGGGTCGCTATGTCAGCGACGGCAATTTGCGGGGAGACCGAAAGATCGGGTGTGAGGGAACGCACAATCATGGCATGCTTCCTGAATCAGTTAAACGGCGGACATTGGACCCCGACGCGCCCTCACCTGCCGGACGCGTACATGACCCGTGTTAAGTCAGACAGCATTCAAAGGGATCTTGAGATACCGCACGCCGTTCGCCTCTGGCGGCGGAAACTCACCCGCGCGGACATTGATCTGCACCGCTGGCAGGATCAGTGTCGGCATCGCCAGAGTCGCATCGCGTGCCTGGCGCATGGCGACAAACTGCTCTTCGCTTACGCCGTCGTGTACGTGGATATTGCGCTCACGCTGCTCGCGCACCGTCGTTTCCCAAGCCGGTTCACGTCCTTCGGGTGGGTAGTCATGGCACATGAATAGCCGCGCTTCGGCTGGCAGGTCCAGCAGCTTGCGGATCGAGCGATACAGCTCATGCGCATCACCGCCTGGAAAGTCGCACCGCGCGGTGCCGACGTCGGGCATGAAAAGCGTGTCCCCGACAAACACGGCGTCGCCGATCTGGTACGCCATATCGGCCGGAGTGTGCCCGGGCACATGCATCGCCCTGCCCGTCAGAGCACCGATGGCAAACATCTCGCCATCCCCGAAAAGGTGGTCGAACTGCGATCCGTCCAGACGGAACGACGGCTCGAGGTTGAAGAGCGTCTTGAACACACCCTGCACACGTCGGATATGCTGGCCGATCGCGATGCGACCACCCAGTTCGCGCTTGAGATAGGCGGCAGCAGAAAGATGGTCGGCGTGTGCATGTGTCTCCAGTATCCATTCGACATGCAACGCACGCTCACGCACGAAAGCGATCACCTGGTCGGCACTGGCCGTCGACGTCCGCCCTGCCTTGGGATCGTAGTCCAGCACGGGATCGATGATGGCGCATCCGGCATGGCCCTCTGCAAACACCACGTAAGTCACCGTCCAGGTGGCGGGGTCAAAGAAGGGATGAATGATCGGCTGCATGTCTAATCTCCGGGAATGAAAACATTCTATTCACATACAATCTATTTTTCAATATACTATGTTGACATAGATTGAACATCGGCCATGAAAAAACCTCGTCTAACCATCGATCTCGCCACCATGCAGGCCGGCGCCGCAGATGCGTGCGCCCTGCTCAAGGTGCTCGCCAACCCCGATCGCCTGCTGCTGATGTGCCAGCTTTCGCAAGGCGAGATGTCCGTCGGCGAGCTCGAGGAACAACTTGGCATCCGTCAGCCCACGCTGTCGCAGCAACTGGGCGTTTTGCGGGAAAACGACCTGGTCGCTACTCGCAGGGATGGCAAGAACATCTTCTATTCGGTGGCGAGTCCGCAGGCGCTCGCCGTGATGGCGGTACTTTATGAACAGTTCTGCCCAAAGCAGTAAGGAGACGCATCATGCTGGTCGACCTTGGACATTTCACACCGGGCCTCTCGTTGACAGGCGGGCTCTTGATCGGGGCCGCGGCTGCCGTGCTGATACTGTTCAACGGACGCGTCGCAGGAATCAGCGGCATCTTCGGCGGCCTGCTGAACTGGCCGCGCGATGACGTCACCTGGCGTCTCGCGTTTCTGGCGGGGCTTGTGGGCGCACCGGTCATCGCGGCACTGCTGGGCGAGCCTGCACAGGCGGAGATTGAGACGAGCTGGGGCGCGATCCTTGCGGCCGGATTTCTTGTCGGCATGGGTACCCGCTATGCCAGCGGCTGCACCAGCGGCCACGGCGTATGCGGTCTCTCCAGAGGGTCCGTGCGCTCGCTGGTCGCTACCGCAACCTTCATGTCCGCGGGAATTCTCACTGTCTTTGTACAACGTCACCTGATCGGAGGCTGATATGGCAGCCCTCAAGACAACGCTCATCGCACCGGTTACGGCATTGCTCGCCGGCCTTCTTTTCGGGGTTGGCCTGATGGTGTCAGGCATGGCAAATCCGGCGAAGGTGCTGGCTTTTCTCGATCTGGCCGGCCGGTGGGACCCGTCACTCGCCTTTGTGATGGCGGGCGCCATTGCGGTGGGCTCACTTGCATTTTTCGCAGCAAGACGCCTTGACAGGTCATATCTCGGCATGCCGATGCAACTTCCCGTTAGCACTGCCATCACGCCGAGACTGGTTCTGGGTAGCGCCGTCTTCGGCATCGGCTGGGGGCTTGCCGGTTTCTGCCCGGGTCCCGCGCTGGTTGCGCTGGGCGCTGGCTACCCCAAGGCCGTCGCGTTCGTAGCGGCAATGGTCGCCGGCATGGCCGTCTTCGAACTGATCGAGCGGACGAAAGCCACAACGCAGCGCGCGTGAGTGCGGCCTGCGCCAACCGCTAAGGCTCATCGTTGAATAAATAGAGGTTGTCCGGTGGAACATGTGATTCTCAGCAGCGCCGCACTCGGTCTTGTCGTCGGCCTCATCCTCGCGCTCACGGGGGCAGGCGGCGCCATCCTCGCAGTGCCATTGCTGCTGTTTGTGCTGCATCTGAACATCGCCGAGGCCACGCCCATCGCCCTGTTGGCCGTAGGCGTCTCCGCCGCGCTGGGTGCATTGATGGGGCTGCAGACCCGCATCGTGCGCTACCGCGCCGCAGCGCTGATGGCAGTGACAGGTACGGTGTTCTCGCCCGTCGGGCTGTGGCTTGCCCATCGGCTGCCGAACGGACCGCTCACCCTCGTCTTTGCCGGCGTGCTGGCGTACGTCGCGCTCCGGATGTTCCGACAGGCTGCCGTCGGCACGCCTCACGAAGTTCGCAGCGATTCGGCTCTACAACCATGTCGGCTCGATAGCGGCACAGGCCGTTTCGTGTGGACTGCGGCCTGCACGCGCGCACTCGCCCTTGCGGGCATCGGCGCGGGCTTCTTGTCCGGCCTGCTCGGCGTGGGCGGAGGCTTCGTCATTGTCCCCGCGCTGCGTAAAGCCACCAATGCGCCGGTGCCGGCAATCATGGCGACATCGCTTGCCGTTATCACACTGGTGTCCGCTTCCGGCGTCATCGCGACGGCGATCTCAGGTCATATGAACTGGCCAGTGGGGGTGCCGTTTGCGGCAGGCGCCCTGAGCGGCATGCTGGCTGGGCGGCTCGTCGCCAGCCGGTTGAGCGCTAACAGGCTGCAACAGGGCTTCGCGCTCGTCGCGGGTCTCATTGCCGTCGGCATGGTCGCCAAGGTCGCCATGTCCGTTTGAGTTCCCCCATCAGAAGCTCACCGGTACTTCCGGACTTGCCTTAACGGATTCACTCCAATCTGCCACGCGTTGGCAGATGCGTTTCAATGCGCAGGCCGCATCCGGACCGAATGCTCCCTCCATCCCCCAATCCGGTTCTTATTGAAGACATCCCAGTTCCTGGCGGGCCTTCCATCAACGGAACGCGCAGCGCCTTGCGTTGATGTGTATCAAGACAGACTGGTCCCCAGCGCATAGGCTGGACCTGTCTGGTCAGGGTTCCCGCGCGCGGGAACGTGAATGCATCGAAGCGAAGGAGACATGGATGCGTATTCAAGTATGGAGCAAGAGCCTCATTGCGCTCGCAATCGGAATCTCCTGGGTCTGCACTGTCTCAGCACAAAGCGCGTCCCAGAGCACCCCTCCCCAATCGGACAGAGGAGACTGGGGATGCGGGGGCGGACCTAGCATGATGGGCGGCGGAATGATGGGATACAGCATGGGTCCGGGCGGCGGAATGATGGGATATGGCATGGGCCCAGGGATGATGCGTGGATACGGGATGGGCTCAGGCATGGGTCTCAACGGGTGGGCCGGGACCCTCGACCTGACCGATGCACAGCGTGCGAAGATCAACCAGATCCAGGACGAGACCCGCAAAGCCCACTGGACCCTGATGGGCAACATGATGGACCAGCAAGCCCGCCTGAGGGATCTGTATGAAGCTCCCAAACGTGACTCCGCTGAGATCGCCAAAACCTACAAAACCATCGATGCGCTCCGGCAAAAGATGTTCGACTCGTCGATCGACGCGCACAAGAGAATCGAAGGCCTTCTGACGGCGCAGCAACAGCAAAAGCTGCGTAGTTACAGGAGCCAGCAGCAGGAGCTGCAATGGTAGCGGGTGTTCATCTCGCGTAAGCGCGGCCTGTCGTATACGTGCCGCGCGAAAGAGAAGCACCGGCTATAGAAGGAGTATGCCGTGACCGACAATGTCCTTGTGTCACCGGCCGAACTGGTCGACATGTCGAAGTCTGTGGCCGTTGTGCCCATCGACACGCGAGATGCGGCAAGCTACGCCGAAGCACACCTGCCCGGCGCCGTGAACATCCATGAGATTTTTACGTATCTCGCGACATCGACACGCGAGGGCTTGACCGCCTTGCGCGAGACCTTCACGAAGGCATTCGGCGACGCAGGCCTGTCTGGCGACGAAACCGCTGTCATTTACGAACAGTCCATGGCAACAGGGTTCGGCCAGTCATGTCGCGGCTATGTGCTGCTCCGCTATCTCGGCTATCCAAAGGACAAGATCAAGGTCTTGCACGGCGGCTTTGCCGCCTGGCGCGCAGCAGGCTTGCCAGCCACGACCGAGGTACCCGCCACGCGTGGCGCGGCGTTTCCAGTCGATACGGCAGGCAGCGGGATACTTGTCGATCTCACTACGATGAAAGATGCTGTATCAAGTCCCGACGTAGTCAAACTTGACGTCCGTGACGTCGACGAGTGGATTGGAGAAAGTTCGTCGCCGTACGGCAAGGACTTCTGCCCGCGGAAAGGGCGCATTCCGGGTTCAGTCTGGATCGAGTGGTATCGGATGATGAAGCCCACACCCACGGGGCAGATGTTCAAGTCACCCAAAGAGATTCTCGCGGAATGCGCCACTGTCGGAATCTCCCGGGAATCGCCTGTCATTGTCTTCTGTTTCAAGGGTGCCCGTGCTTCCAACACCTTCCTCGCGTTGGAGGAGGCGGGCATCAAAGACGTCAAGCTGTATTTTGGCTCGTGGAACGAATGGTCGCGTGACCCGCTTCTTCCCATCGAACAGGGTTTGCCATACAAGGACGATCGCGTCGTCGCCACGCCGTAACGCCTGATTTTCCGCTAAGCAGAACGCGACGCAGCTCGCGTATTCCGGCGCTTGCCTCGGGAAGCGACTCGGTCGCTGCACGCTTGCGCCGATGCGCCACGCTCGCATTTTGCAGCGTCGTGCATCGCCGGCCGCTGGGCTACCGTGTCGGCAAACGCGATTGCGGGCATTCCCGATAGAGCAGGCGTCCAGCGGGCGCACATATTGAGTCAGGTCCCCGACGCTTGAGCGTGACATGGGGGCCGGTGATGAACGACCGATGCGATACGAGGCGCCGCCGCGTGCTGCAATCCCTCATGGCAGGAAGCGCAGGTTGTCTTGCATTGGGATTGCCGAGACTCACGCAAGCCACGAATGCCGTCACCCTTCCCTTCGAAAACGGACTGCGCGAGCTGACAACCGACCTCGGGCGTCTCGAAGTCGAGGTGAGCTGGCCTGCTGGCAATGCTTGACCTGAATCAAGGCGCCATGCGCACGAGGCGCGACCATACCGTTGAGCAGTCCTGGATCAGCGGCGTCACGCCGCGTGGTCGAAAACGTGGGAGGTTCACATGCGCATCCGGCTACAGTTGATCGGTGCAATATTTACAACGTTTCTTTTGGGCGTATGCACTGTTATTTACGCAGACGATCTTTCGCGGACTGTCACGGCGCATGGTCTCACCGTTCACTATGGTATCGTCCCTACCAGCAAGCCTGGAGAATCTGGCTCGACAGCAGCAAGCGATGTCCCTTCTCCGGGACCGAATCAATATCATCTGACCGTCGCAATCTTTGACTCGGCCACGGGCAAGCGCGTGAGCGACGCTACGGTAGTCGCCAGCGTCAAAGGTCCCCGTTCCTACGACACGCACTTTCACGCGAAGCCGGTGGAGAAACGCCTGGATGCCGTTACGGTAGGGAGTGCCGTCACATATGGCAACGACTTCTTGATGCCATGGAGCGGGATTTATCACGTGGATCTGACAGTTACACAGAAAGACCAGCCGAAGCCGACAAAGATCCGGTTGAATTACGACCATCGTTTCTGAAGCTGGCATGTCGCCCTGGTCTGTCCGCTTGACGGATGGCAGTCGACGACCTTATGGGATAAAGCATGAATCCGACCCAATCCGACGACATCAGTCTCGCATTGCCGCGCAGAGTCCTCATTGCCGTCGATTCGTCGACAGCATCGCGAAACGCGCTTGCGTACGCTAGCAGCATCCTCCCCCACGGTGGTGAAGTCCGGCTCGTGAGCGTTGCTGAAAATCCGCATACCCTCTTTCCGACCGGTCGCCATGTCAGACACGCGCTGGATTCAGTCCGCGACAGATTACTTGAGGATGCGGCGGGAGCGCTCGAACAGGCCAAAGCGTTTCTGGCGCCACGCGACGTACGCATCGAGACGGAAGTGGTCGACCTTTCGAAGCGCGGCGGGGTCGTTGTGCAGACGTTGGTGAATGCTGCCAATGCATGGCAAGCCGAACTGCTGGTCGTCGGTGCGCACCACCATCATGGGTTGGCGCGTTGGGTAGAGGGAACCGTCTCCGAGGGGTTGACAAAGCTTCTGCACTGCCCCCTGCTTGTCGTACCGGAAGGCTATAGCGTCGAGAACGGACATTTGCCGGAGAAGATCCTGTTCGCGGTTGACGGAAGCCCTCACGCGGCAAACGCGTTGCGCTTTGGCGTGCGGTTTGCGGCACCCGACGCTTCCTTGCGAGCCATCTACGTGATTGATCGCGCGGTACGGCTCAGCGACTTCGTTCCCATCGATGCACTGGAAGACGCTTTCCTTGATGAAGGCAAACACGCCCTGGCGGCAGCGGAGCCGGTTCTTTCGCGTGTGTCGACAAGGTCGAGTACCGCACTCGTCAAGACTCGTCGCACCAGCGACGACGTTGCCCATACCATCGTTCGCGAAGCCAGCAACTGTCACGCGCAACTGATTGTGATGGGAACGCATGGCAGGAGGGGTATATCACGTTGGCTGTTTGGTAGCGTTGCGGGGCGGGTCGCGCAACTTGCGCAAACCCCGCTACTACTCGTCGGCACATAGGACGCTTGACGGAATTCCAGTAGCTGCGATCAAGGCGCCGGGTAACCGATCACGCGACGGTACCAGCGCGCGGAAACAGGAATTCGATCTTTACGCGCCCTCGGCAAGCGTATGGAACAGTTCCTCTTCCTGTGCACAATGCAGGCGTACGATAGCATCGAGTCCGTACAGCAGACGCTGGAATTCGCGAATGCTATCGGCATCGGGGCCGCCGGCTGGCACTGCCTCGGTCATTTGCCGAAGCAAACGGGAGATCCGGAAAATTTCACGGTGCATGGCGCTCATCGCCGCCATCGGGTCTTCTCCGCCGAGAAGGCGCGCAAGATCCGGATACACTTCCTGGTCGTCGCGCTGTTCATGTGGGACGAGCTTGTGTGCCAGCAAATCGCTCATGTTAGCGAGCGCGCCCGCCACGGAAGGTCCCGGCAAACGGGGCAGTTTGTCCGCGAGCTCCCTGATCTGCCCGACTACTGGACCAAGTTCGACATGCTCAGCCTTCAGGCGGTCCTCGTCACTACGGGCAAGGCTGCCCGCCATGGCTGTCGAACGAATCCTCAAGGCCCGCAGCGCGTTCGCGATGACGGCCACATCAATGATCTCCTGAAGCAACGCGCCTGACAGGGGCGGCAGGAATCCGAATGCGGCGACCACCATTGCCGCCACCGACAGCGCCATACCGGTCATCACGCTCTGGACGGCGATCCGCCGCGTGTGTTTCGCCACCCGAAACCCCTCGACAAGCCTGTCCAGCCGGTCGACCAGCAACACCACGTCCGCTGCTTCTGAAGACGCCGCGGCGCCTCGCGCCCCCATCGCAACGCCGACATCAGCGGCCGCAAGCGCAGGAGCGTCGTTGATTCCATCGCCTACCATGACAACTGGCCCTTCACGTCGTGCCGCCTGGATCGCTGCTAGCTTGTCCGCAGGTGAAAGCTCAGGCCGCACCTCCGTGACGCCCAGCATTGCCCCTACCGTTTCAGCCACATCGCGTCTGTCGCCCGTGAGCATCACGACCCGTTTGATGCCCTCCTGCTTCAGCAGCCGCAGCGCACGTGGAGTTTCAAGCCGGATCTGATCCGCCATCTGCAGGGCCCCGGCCATGCTACCGTCGACCCCGACGAACACAGCAGAGGCGCCCTCGTACGTCAGGCGATGAAGAAAAGCTTCGCACCAGGATGCCGGCGTCGCGAGCGATGATACGAAGACATAAGAGCCAATCGCGACGATATGGCCATCCACTTCGCCCTGAACTCCGGCACCGGGTCGCTCGTCCACGCGGGTTGGTAGTGACAGGGGGAGATTGCGCTCGCGCGCAGCCGCAGTTACCGCTTCGGATATGACGTGTGCTGACGCCTGGCCTAGCGACGCGGCAAAGCGCAGAACCGTCTCGGGAGCAGTGCCAATGCCTGCTTCGATTGCGACGAGGCGCGCGTGCCCTCCCGTCAGCGTTCCCGTTTTGTCGAAGAACAGTACGCTCGCTTGCGCGAGCCGTTCCAGCGCACCTCCACCTTTCACGAGCACGCCCCGTTTCGCACAACGCGACATACCGGAAACAATGGCCACAGGAACTGCAAGAATCAGCGGGCACGGGGTTGCGACCACAAGCACAGCAAGCGCCCGTGCGATTTCTCCGGAGATCAGCCAGCTACCTGCGGCAAGTGCAAGCGCGGCAAGCACGAACCACAGCGCGTAGCGATCAGCAAGGCGGCTTGCCGGACTGCGCTCGCGCTGCGCTGACTGCACCATGCGGACTATCCCAGCAAACGTGCTGTCTGCCGCGCTCGCGGCAGCGACCATCTCGAACGCAACACCGACACTCACGACGCCACTATTGACCGGCTCGCCGGGTGAGCGTTGCCGGATCGCGGATTCCCCGGTGAGCGTGGATTCGTCAAGTTGAGCGTGGCCGATCAGCGAGCCGTCGACGGGAACGAGATCACCACTTCGTACCAGCAGACGATCGCCGGGACGTACCGCATCCAGTTCGACCCGGCGCCACTCACCGCCCTCAAAGCGGTTGGCGTGACGCGGAGCGCGGCTCAGTAATGCGGTCATTTCGCGGCGTGCCCGCTCCTGCGCATAGGCTTCAAGCGCCCGTCCGCTCGCCAGCATCAGCGAGATCACGGCGGCGGTCAGGAACTCGCTGAGCCCCAGTGCGAAACCGATGGCGAGCAGCGCAAGCACATCGACGCCCGCCTCATGCCGCTGCAGCGCCTTGACGATCGACACCAGCAGCGCCAGCAGAACGGGGAAGGTTCCAACGGCCCACATTGCATGCGCGAGCGCCACGTCGTCGAGCCCGGCAAACACAATGCCCGTTACGAGGCTTACGGCCGAGCCGGCCAGCAGGACAAGCTCGACTGAGCGAAGCGGACGTGTCATGAGGAAAAGATCGCAACTGGTTAGATTTCAAATCGCTGCCTTCAGCATAGGATACGAATCCTTCCGTGAAATACCCGGCCGGCATGGAATCGTCATTTCCTGGCAGATCCGAACCTTGCCGTGCTGCGCTTGATCCACATCAAGCGGTGTATCGTGCCGGGCTGCAAGCTCGTTTGATAGAAATCGCGCGGAAAATCAGGTCATGTCGACGCTGGCGACGCCGGATTGCCGCTTGGCATCATTGGTGCGGCTTTCTTTGCGGGTCGTACGATCAGCTATTCGGTCTGGGCTCACGTTGGGCGGCTCGCTTCGACCTATATCGATCTCGAGTTCCCGATCGAAGGCGGGTATCTGAGCGGCTATTTCATCGTCTCCCAGATTGCCCTTCTGAGGTCCGTGTACATACTCATGAAACTCGACTGGAAAACGCTGATCGAGCAACGAAAGCTGAAGTGGCGACGTGCCATGAGAGATCGGGACGTCGGCAGGCGCGGGCGCACGGTGAAGCGTTGAACATCGGTCCGACGAGCGCAAAATTGATTACGCGGATAATCGAGGGACCCCGCAAACACAACGCTCGATCCGCAGGAAGACGCGGGAAAGCAACGGCATCAGCGCACCATAACTCGGGCATTATTCGTCAAGGTACCGGGTGGATATACGATCACGATCTGATTACTGCCAGGACCGTCGAGAATCTCCGCTTCTTCGGAATTGCGCTGTCCGATGCGCACAACGCGCTGTATAGCACGCTTGCGCTCGACCGCGAAAACGCACCATTGCTGCCCACAGCGGAACAGCGAGCCGATGGGAAGTTTTACCACGTCAGATCTTTCCCAGATCACAATCCTGCCCAAGACCCGATACCCGTCGTTCAGCCGGCCCGGGACGCCCCACAGATCAGCAATGACATGCACGCGCTGCTCTTCAACTCCCAGCGCCGAAACCTTGGTAAAAGCGCCCGGCTCGACCACCCGCACTTTTGCATCGATTGGCACAGGCCCGCCCCAGTCTTCCACCGACATGCGCATCCCGGGACTGATCTTGACGGCGTCCGTTGAGAGAACATCTACGACCACTTCATAGCGAGAGGGATCGGCGAGCACCATCACGGCAGCACCGGCTGACACTACGCGTTCGCTCCGCTCATCAACACGCAGGAGGACGGCATCGACAGGAGCGCGGACTTCCACGGGATGCCCGGCTTCCAGTGCTCGCAGATTCGCCTTCGCGGCTCGTACTTCTGCTGCCGCAGATGTTGCGCGGGCGCGGGCTGCATCGAGGTCGCTCATGCCGGATGCCTCGGTGACGCGGAGTTGCTCCAATCCCTGTTTCGAGATGCCGCCATACTCGATCAATGCCTTGCCTCTCTGATACTCCCTGCGCGCCTGTTCGAGATCGGCACGAACATGATCGACGTGCGCCAGCGCTTCCCCATAAGCCGCTTCCGCCGACTCCACATGGGCGCGCTGTTCCGCGCTTTCCCCGGGCGTCATAGCGACGGGCACCAGCACCGCAATCACCTGTCCCGCACGCACATGGTCCCCCTCGCGCATGGTCACGCGCAGCAAACGACCAGTGATCGGCGCCGTGACGACGTAGCGGTCATGTGCTCGGATCTCCCCATCCTCGTCGATCGTGACCCGAAGCGGTCCCCGGCTCACCGGTGCCGTATCGACAACAACCGCTTTCGGCCAGAACGCGCCCGCCAGAATCGCGGCGGCTGTGAGCGTCGCGGCCGCAATGAGTAACCCCGATCGAATGCGGTTGCGCTTCATGATTCGCGCGCCTTGAGGACCGCGACGATATCGAGGCGCCTGATCTTCCACGCCACGACCAGTCCGGAGCACGCCACCGAGCCGGCGGTGACGAGTAGCGCGTACGCGAACGTCGGAGCTTCGATGACAAGCGGCAGACGGTACAGATCGGTGGCAAGGCGTCGGACCAGCAACGCGCAGATGCCATATCCGAGCAACAGACCGATAGGCGCTGATGCCGTAGCGAGCACGAATTGTTCGCCAAGGAGGATCCGGGCGACTTCTGCGCGCGTGAAGCCAAGTACGCGCAACGATGCCAGTTGCTGTGCGCGTTCCGAATAGGCGATACGCATCCCGTTGAAAGCAACCCCGAAGACGATGATGCAGGCGAACACGAAATTGATTGTGGTCGAAAGACGCACGCTTTCGTTCATGATCTTGCGGAAACTGTCTATTACCGTTTGCCGGACGGCCACCGTACTGACGGCCGGCATACGCTTGAGCGTGCCGTACAGAGGCTCCAGCGCGCGCGCGTCGGTCTGCAACCACGCCCCCGTCCAGTTGCCGCTCTCTTCAAGCAGGCGCGCGAGGGCCTGCTGATCCATATACGCCCGAATGCCGACCAGCTCTCCGACCTTACCCGTCACCATCACCTGTCGCGACTGGCGCTTGCCCTCGAGCAACTCCACCGTGATCCTGTCACCTGCGCGCAGTCCCAGCGCGTGCGCGAGTTGTGACGAGATCAGCATCCCGTCCGGGGGCACGCGCAACGGCAGACCCTGTTCATCGACAAGGCGATGCATCGCTGCCGTCGTCGAGATTCCGCTCAGGTTGATCCGGCGAGAGCGGTATCCATAGGAAAGTCTGACGGGCACATCGCGAAACGGCTCGACCGTCAACACGCCGGGCAAGCTTTCGAGCGCGAACAATGCCCGATGCGACAGTGGCTGTGCAAACGTGATGGTCACGTCCTGACGTTCAACGCGTTGAAACTGCACATCGAAGAGATAATCGATAGCATCGAAAAAGAATCCCCCTATCACGAGGATCGCGCTCGCACTGGCAATCGCAAGACAGGAAAGCGCAGATTTGACGGGCTGCCGCGCGATATTGCGCACAACCATTCGCCCGGTCACGCTGAGGTGCCGGGACAATCCAGTCCGTTCCGCCCAGCCTGCCGCGAATGCCGGTGGCAATACGGGACGTAGTGCTTCGACGGGCATCAATCTCGCAGCCTTCGCCACGCTTGCCGCCGTGCCCGCAACTGCGGTGACGAAACTCACGGCAATGACAGAGATCATGACGGATCGGTCAGCCTGGTACTCGAGATGGGCAAAGCGATAGTATCTCGCGTACATGTCCGTGAGATAGGATCCGAGCCCCAGCCCGGCCGCCACGCCGATCGCGGTCCCCACCGCCGCGATCAGCGAGGCCAGCTGGAGATAGTGCAGCGCGACCCGCGCGTTTCCGTATCCGAATGCCTTCATCAAACCGATTTGTGCGCGTTGGGTATCGATCAGCCTGCTCAGCACACTCTGTAACAGAAACATGGCCACGCAGAAAAAGATCGCGGGCACATACGTAGATGTGGTCCGGTTTTGTGCGATTTCGTCGGAAATGAAGCGATGCGATAGCTGATCCTCACGCGTGACCGCACCGAGCCCGCCATAGCGTGCCAGTTCGCGGTCGACCCGGGCGACCACGTCGGATATGCGACTGCTATTGTCGAGTGCGATTGCCAGGTCGTTGAATGCCCCGTCCATGTTGAATGCAGCCGACGCGGCGTCACGTCCCATCCAGATGACACCGTAGTGCCGATTGTCCGGAAAAATAGACCCGGCTCCCGCTTCATAGACATACTCTGGCGAAAGCGCGATACCGACAATCTTGAGTTCTTTCCAGCGACCGTTCAACACGGCCCCGACGTGCTGCCCCACATCGAGATTGTTTGCTTCCGCGAAAGCAGCGCTCATCAGCACTTCATCGTCCCGGCCCGGCGACACATATCGGCCGCTTCGCAGATGCAACAGGTTAAGCACCGGCCAGGAAAACTCGGGAATTGAAACGAGATGCCCGGTCGCGGGTTCATCGAGACCGGGCACGTCGAGTGTGACATCAGACACGACGCGCGGATCGACGCGAGCGACGCCGGGCAGCGACGCGATACGCGATGCGACTGCAAGTGGGGCGCGCTTGAGCGTTACGAACAGGTCGGCGAAGCGGTAAGAGACGTAATAGTCCTGCTGCGCCGTCAGCAGACTCAAATACGTCGTGCGCATGGCGACGAATGTGGCCACGCCGCAAGCCACGACCAGCACTGCAGCAAATGCTTGCGCCCGCATGTGCCAGAGGTCCCGCCATAGAAGCCGTGTCAGGGCACTTACCATGACAGATCCCGGGCACGCGAACGCCTCGCGTTTCGACGATCTTCGACGATTGTGCCGCTGCTCATGCGCACGACGCGATTCGCCATGTCAGCGATGACAGCGTTGTGCGTAACGACAATAGTCAAGGTTCCGAACTCGCGATTGACGCGTTCGAGTACCTCGAGCACGACCCGCCCCGTCTGGAAATCCAGCGCGCCCGTAGGCTCGTCGCACAACAGGACATCGGGGCGTTTCGCTATTGCACGGGCGATCGCGACCCGCTGCTGTTCACCGCCCGACATCTGGGAAGGAAAATGATCGGCAAGTGTGCCGATGCTGACCATGTCCAGGGCGACGTCGGGATCAAGCGGCTGATCTGCAATCTCCGTCACGAGCGCCACGTTTTCACGTGCGGTGAGACCTGGTATGAGGTTATAGAACTGAAACACGAAGCCGACGTGCTCTCGACGGAATCGCGTAAGGTCCCGGTCGGGCACAGCGTCGAGCCGGTGGTCCCGGTAATTGATAGTCCCGGATGTTGGCGTATCGAGTCCGCCCATCAGATTCAGCAATGTGGATTTACCGCTGCCCGATGCGCCCAGCAGAACCACAAACTCTCCAGCTTCCAGTTCCAGAGTCACGTCGTGGAGCGCATGCACGCTTACGCTCCCCATCGGGTAGATCTTGCTGACTGCGTTGACGGAAAAGACGGTCTCCATTATTCGCTCAACATTAAAGCAGCAAGGTCTGTCACGGCGGGCAACCGGTCACCACTTCAGTGATCGACTCAAGGTCCACGATTGCAACCCTGCTCCTCGCGCGTCGTTTGATTTGCATCACTGCTTCCCATTGTCAGTGGGCTCAGGGTCGCGGAACCGACGCAGATCCACCGGACACGGAGTTACCGTATAAATGTGTGCAAAGCTCCGCGAAATGCCTGCGCAGCAATGCCACGCATGGTGATCAAGGTGTGCGGCACCCAGTACATAACTGCATGACGTCGTGCCTGTCGGGATCCTCCCAGGAAAAATGAACATCGATGCCGCCTCGCGCGGGGACCACGACTTTCCTTGTTTCTGTTACGTGCCTGTCACGCGCGGAGATCTGGTACTGGCCAGCAGGCAAATGTGCGAAGAGGAATGGGCCTGCCGTCCGTACAACCAGAAGAGATCGGGTTCCTGTGGAGATTCTTACGTCGACATCGGAGAGGTAATGACCAGACTTCGCCGACAGCGTGATCCGCACGTTGTACTTGAGTGCGACTGAATGAAACGCCTTGACTTCATCTTCTCCGATGCCGCCTGTTACATATCGGATCCCGTTTTGCATCGCTGGCGCCGGCAGCGGCTGCGCCGACACGCTGGCACACAGTATTGCCCCAACGAGAAGTGACGTTGAAAATACACTCGCACGAAAAATAGACATGGTTACCTCCCGGCCCGGCTTCTCGAGCGTGTGGCAATTGTCACGCATACCCGCAGAGCGGCACCGACCTGGCAAAAAATTGTTCACCACACCAGCATGGCGCCCGGGACAAATCATCGTTTGACGTGCGTCAAGCTCTAACGGATGGTGCGACGTAGTGTCGGTCTAGCGGTCTGTAAAAGAAGTTCAGGTTTGACGTCGGCACCCAACCGTGAAACGGAGAATTTATGAATGTGCTTCGTCGACTTGTGGGCAGGCGCCGGTTTCGTGGCAGGAGCGGTAGCGGCAGCAGCGGGTGCAGTGGCAACGGGTGCGGAAGCCTGGGCGAACGCGACTGTAGCAAACAGCGATGTAACCAGGGCCGCAGCAAGCTTCTTCATTCGGAGTGTCCAGTGGTAAGGCGACGATTCATTGCGTCGTCCACTGTCATAGCGTTGTGCGGCCCGGTTTCGGTGACGTCAGATGCGCGTTGACGTAGATACTGAAATCGTTCGTTGGTGGCATTCGCTTTTAGGTTCGGAATTGCTGAAGACTGGCGTATAGGGCTCGCACACCGAGCATCCAAAAGACGAATAGCCCCGGCCGTTCGCCGTCGGTTCTTATGTCATGTGGATCAGGCCGACCCGCCGGCTGCTTTTCCCCGCGCCGCCCGTTAGCGACGGCACGCGCGCTGATCGGCCTTTGAAGCTTTCCATAAGGCCGACTTGCTTCAATCGTGCACGATGCGAGCGCCGCAGCAGGAGCGGCCCTGCCGAGCTGCAATAGCTCAAAGACGACCAATGATCTGTTCTTTCGGATCGATGGCGCCCAGCTTTTTGAGGACCTTGAACCGGCCGCCCGTCGCCTGGGCGATATACATGTTCATGCGGACGTGATGCTGCCCCGGCACCATCTCCGCCGGGCCGCCGGGGCCTTGCGCAATCTTCGCGTGGTCGAGCGCCGCGACTACCTTGTCCTGGTCGAGCGTGTCCGCCTCACGCACCGCAGCCTCCCAGAGCTTCATGCCGCGATAGAGACCTGTGCAGGCGCTGCCGGCCGTGAACTGCGCGCTGCCGGGAAACAGCTTGTTGTAGCGGACGAGCAGATCGCGGCTGAACGGATCCTCGACCTCCTGGTAATAGTCGAGGCAGCCGTAGAGACCTTCGACCTGCCCGGCCGGCACCAGATTGAGGAAGTTCTCGTCAAAGTAGGTGCAGACCAGCTTGCCGCCACGCTTCTGGAAGCCAGAATTGTAGAGTTCCTCAAAGAACGGCGTAAGACCAGGCGGGACGATCGTATTGAAAACGACGTCGGCACTGCTGGCTACGATCTTTCTCACCGTCTCACGATAGTCCATGTGATCGAGAGGATAGTAGTCCTCCCCGACAATCTGGCCGCCGGCCGCGTCAACCAGGTCACGCACCTTCCTGTTCATCACCTGTGGCCAGATGTAGTCGGCCGACGGCAGATAGAACGTCTTTGCTCCCGTCGTCTGCATCAGCCACGGAACGAGCGGCTCGAGCTGCTGCGCCGGTACCGGGCCCGTGCAGAAGATGAGCGGGTCGGCCTCGTGACCTTCGTATTGCTCGGGGTAGATGTATAGCTTGCCGCTCTTCTTGACGACGCCTTTGATCGCCTGTCGTGTGGAGCTGTAGATCCCGCCGAGCAGCACGTCGACTCGATCATGCTCGATCAGCTTGGTGGCCTTCGCTATTGCCACGGTATCGCTAGTCGCGCCGTCCTCGAGGCAGAGCGCGAGTTCCCGGCCGAGCAGACCGCCGCTGGCATTGATGTCGTCGACCACCATCTTTGCCACGTTGGCATCGGCGATGCCCATGAACGATAGTGGGCCGGTCTGTTCGGCGATGACTCCGATTTTGACGGCTGGTTGCGTCATGACATCCTCCTCATCTCCCGGGCGGGCGACCTTCCAGACGACCGATGTAGAGCGCGACCACATCGACACGATCCGAAACAGTATAGGACGCGAACACTTGATTTTTGCAACACCGAACGGTTGCCGTCATCCGAGTAGCGGGGAAAACCGGAATGCGAGTTATGTCCCTTTTTCATGACACACTGCAAGCACTGGAACCAACGCGCCTGTGTGCTGATCGGCGCATTCAACGGGCCGATCGCAGAGGTTAGAAGCTCATGGCCTGGCTGCTCGAGAAACTACCTGCCCCGCTGTTCAACTGGACGGGCGAGATGCCGTGGACGGCCATCAACAGTTTGTTCGACCCGTTCTACCTCAAGGCCTGCAGTGGTACTGGAAGGGCGACTTTGTCAAGGCTCTGTCTGACGAGGCGATCGACGTGCACATCGTCAATGCGCTCGATGCACCGACCCCGTTCTGCCTGAGGCACCTGTAGCCCATAGACGGCGTCGTTCGGCGGGTCGCCAGGGATGCCACGCCGTGGAGCGCGCGGGACGCGTCTTTTTTGGATGGTTATTGCCGCGGTCAACGCCGATCCCGGGGACGTCGAGACGCTTAAGGCTTGGGGCGTGAGTACTGGAAGGCCATTCACCCGTTCAATCTGGAAGCCGCCTACGTCAACTTCACGGACGCCGATGAGGCCGGGAACCGAGTCGGACTAAGCTATGGTGAGAACTACAAGCGCCTTGCCTCGATCGTGCGATGCTCGCCCGACGACGTTCAAACGTCGTTGCGTGCGCACTGGCTAACAAACTGGCTTGAACTGCGTGGTCAATCGCAGCCCACGGCACCGCGTACTGTGCGGGATTGACTGTCGCACGGACTGACTGCGCGCCTCAACTTCTGGCGAATCACCCAACTGGTTTTGGACGACTGAAATCTGATGACATGAACGGCACACCGGCCTGAAGAACAACCGGGGTATTAAATAGGCTTTCAAAAGCGGAGACACTTTTAAGGACCTTCGGGCGCGAACCTCATCGTGGCGCGGGGCATGATCTGATCCCCACTATCGACGCCGGATAGATTTAAGCGAGCCTGCAATGACATCAAAATCGTGGTTGCAAAAATGGGAGGGACCATAGATATTAAAACGGTTACGCCCGCGTCGCGCCGTGCTGGGGTGGTAATAATCATTGAAAGGCCTCCTGGCCGCCCAAAGAAAGGGCGGCCAGGAGGCCTTTCAATGGATGACAGTTTCGTTGCGCGCTACGCCGATGTCGCTTGCCGTCAGCGCGGCTGGCGGCACCTGCCCGCACACTCAGCCGTCCGACGAATCCGCGAGGCGTGCAAGCACGGTCGCCACGACCCGATCGCAACGCGCGCCGCCGAATTCGAACACGTCACGCTCGGCCATATCCAGGTCGATCGCCAGCGCTTCGCGCAGCAGGCTGCGCGCGCGAAAGTGCCGGCTGCGCACGGTGGCCTCGGAAATGTCGAGACACTGGGCGGTTTCCTCGACACTCATTTCCTCCACCGAACGCATCACGAAGACCGCGCGAAACGCGGCTGGCAACGCGTCCAGCTTTTGTTCGAGCAACGCGCGCAACTCGGCGCGCGCGGCTGCGGCGTCGGGCGCGGCGGAGTCGTCGCGCGTGTTGAGCGCATCCAGATCGACGGGCGTTTTCGGGTCTACCATGGGAATCACGTTTTGCCGGCGTGCGTCGCGCCGCAGGCGCGCGAAGCACTCGTTGAGCACCAGCCGGGACAGCCACGTGAACAACGTGGCGTCGCCGCGAAAGCCGCCGATTGCCTTGAAGGCCGACAAGTAGGCGTCCTGCAGCGCGTCCTGCGCGTCGGCATCGTTTTTCAGCGTCGCCCGGGCGAGGCGGTACAGGCGCCGGTTATGCCGGCGCATCAGCGTTTCGAACGCGCTCCGGTCGCCCGCGACCACTCGCCGGACGATGTCCCGTTCGTCGTAGTGCGCGAGCTCGGGCCCGGTGTCGGCCATCTTGCGTTCCTTGTCGGTCTGCATCATTGAACGTCCAGTGTGCCATGCATGGTCGGATGCATCGTGCACGAGTAGGGATAGTGGCCGGCACGGCTGGCGACGTAGCTCCATGAAGCTTCCGGCGCGATGTCGTGCGAATCGAACGCTTGCGTGCTCGAACTGGCGGTGTGGCTGAACAGATCCTTGTTGACCCACACGACGCGGTCGCCCGCATGCACGGTCAGCGTCGGCGGATCGAAGCGCATCTGCTCGATCGTCACGTAGTAGGTCTTTGCCGCATCGGCGCTGGCACCGGATAGCGCCGACGCCGCGCAGACGGCGAGCGCGCAACCCAGCACGCGCGCTCGTCTCGCGCATCGCGCCTGCCCCGTCAGGTATCGGATCGCTGCCTTCATTGCGACTTTGAGAGCGAGCTTTGCAGCATCTTCGCATGGTCGAGGTGGGCGACGAACGCGGGCCGCACCTTCGCCAGCAGCGCTTTGAGTTCAGCGTTTTGCGCAGACGGAATCAGCGTCTTGTCGAGCGCGTCGAGCACGGTTTCGTGATAGGCCACTTCGTGATCGATGTACGCGCGGTCGAATTGCGCGCCCTCCAGCCTCTTCAGGTTCGCGAGATTCTGGTCGCCGCCTTGTTTGAGGCTATCGCTGGTTTCATTCGCTTTCGGCGTCAGGTTGAGCTTGTGCGCGAGATCGCCTGCCGCCTTGTTGACGTTGCCATGGTCGGCGACCATCTGCTGCGCAAACCCCTTGACCTCCTTCGAGCCGGTTTTCGATTCGGCCAGCTTGCCCGCGTCGATATCGACCTGATTGGCGGTGACGACGATTGCAGCGATCTGTGCATCGCTGGGAGCGGCGGCCTTCACGGCAGCGGGTAAGACGGCCAGCGCGAGTGCGCTTGTCACGACAACTGCGATTTGCTTCATACATGCCTCCTGAGCGACGGTCGAACGCGCCTGCCCGCACGGTGCTTGTCGCACGGATCTGGCATTCCATATGGAGTTCGATGTCGCGAGTCGGCGGCGCGTTCCGGCGCGCACCGCTCGGCAAGACGCCGCGTAGGCGCGGCGCCGGTGAAAGGCGCCGCACTGCCCCGCGGCCACGCTCAGTGCCGCGGGGCTGACGTGCTGCGTACAGGCTGGAAATGCAGTTTGCGCGTATTGAACCTAGAAATCGCCTTGGGCGCAGAAGTTGGCGCAGGATATGAAGCCAGAACGCAGCCTGCTCGATTCGCTCGAAGTCTGTGTCACATCGGCCAAAAGCCGCGGATCGATCCACGGGAGCCATCACGCGGCCACTCCGAACCACACGCGAGCCCTACTGCCCGATCACCCGGGGCAATCGGGGAATGCGTCTCACTGGTTCACACCATGGTGGGCGACTGAGACCGCAGCGTCGCGCTTCTTCTTTGCTTCTGCTTCTTGAGGTCATACACCTTTTTTGCAGCCGCGACCTCACGGCCGTATTCGCGATTCGCCGCAGAGCCTGCTGGCGCATCCTCACTATCTCGTCCGGATGTTCAGCGGTCGATGTGCTGGTTCCAGAATTCTCCAACGCCGAGGGACGCGAGTCCTGGCGTAGCGGTAGTCACGACGGCGCTCGTGGCGGGCGCGTCAGGACGCGGTTTTTCCGGAGAAGGTTCGCCTGACTGGTTGCCACACGGCCAACTCCGGTCGCTTCCCGGTGAGCCCGGGCAGTCACCCAAATGTCGCCTTGGCATCCAGTAACGGACCTTCATCCGGCGGTCATGTTTATCGTGTCCTCGGACAAAGATGCGGTCATTCGGAGCGACACTTTGTTGTGGACCGCGAACGCGGGCCTCCGGAAAGATCGAAAGGTTAAGGCAGCACGTCTTCCGCGAAAAAAGTGCCTGGCACACGGAATAACCTCGCATCGGGCGGGTTCACTCCAATGAGACACGTGCTAACCACAACAGGAGAATCATCGTGCGCCCCCCCGTTCCTCGTATCGCGCGAACGATCCTGAGCGTCGTCATCGCCCTTGCGATCTCAGCTCTTTGTGATTCGCCTGCATTCACTGCAGGTTTGCAGACCGCAGCTTCTGACGAAGCGCCCTTTCTGGCGGAGAGCGATACCGCCATGACAAGGATGATGGACGGTATGTCCGTGAAGCCGACAGGCGATGTCGATCGTGATTTCGTCGCAATGATGGTGCCTCACCATCAGGGCGCCATCGACATGGCACAGGCTGAACTGCGCTATGGACACAACGAACAATTACGTCGCATCGCGCAAGAGATCGTCGTCGAGCAACAGCAGGAAATTATCGCCATGCGCGTCGCGCTCGGCCAGCCATTGCCGCCGTCGGCGCCTGCTGCAGACCAGCAAAAGCCCGCTTCCGCCCCGGCTACCCACTCCCACCCGACGTCCCACCACGGTATGCAAATGAATATGCCGAACAATACGCGAGAGGAACAGTGATGAAACTCACATCAAATTTCACCGTCGCACTGTCGGTGGCCGCGCTGATCGCGGCGCAGCTCGCATGGGCCGGCCAGGCCCCCGGATCGCTCACCGATGCCGACATTCCGGTAAGCCACCATGATCGGGTTTACGCTGCCGAGCAGTTTTCGAACACGGTGTCGGTGATCGACCCAGCCGCCAACAAACTAGTCGGCCTGATTCGCCTCGGCGACCCGTCGCCGAGCAATTTCAGTCCGTTGTACAAAGGCCAATTGCTCGTGCATGGGATGGGTTACTCGCCGGACCATCGCACGATCGCCGTCGTCTCCATCGGATCGAACTCGGTTTCATTTATCGATACGCAGACGAACGCCACCAAGCATGTCACCTACGTTGGCCGCTCGCCTCATGAGGCATTCTTTACGCCTGATGGAAAGGAAGTTTGGGTGACCGTGCGCGGCGAAAACTACGTCGCGGTACTCGACGGGACTACGTTTGAGGAGATAACACGCATAACTGTCCCAGCTGGCCCTGGCATGCAGATCTTCTCACCGGACGGGAAGTATGGTTACGTCTGCTCATCCTTCAATCCGGAGACTGAGGTAGTTTCCGTGGCTGACCACAAGATCGTCGGCGCGGTCAAGCAGGCAAGCCCGTTCTGTCCGGACATCGCCGCGACCCCTGACGGCAAGCAGGTCTGGTTCACGCTCAAGGACGTGGGTAAGGTGCAGGTGTTCGATGCGAGGCCGCCATTCGCGCTGATCAAGACACTCGACACGGGCCCGATTACCAACCACGTAAACATCGTGCATAACGCCAACGGCATGTTCGCGTACGTGACGGTCGGTGGCCTGAATGTTGTCAAGGTGTTCCGAACGGATGACTTCTCGCAGGTCGCGACAGTTCCGGTCGGTAACCTGCCGCATGGGCTCTGGCCGTCGGGTGATGGCAGTCGCATCTACGTCGGTCTCGAGAACGCCGATGCGATGACTGCAATCGATACACTGACCAATAAGGTCATCGCAACGATACCGATCGGGCAGGCGCCGCAAGCAGTCACCTACGTGCCGAACGCGGTGCCGGAAGGTGACGGCTCGCAGAACCTGCAGGCACTGGGCCTGGCTGGTCAGACTGCCCACATTACACTAGTGCCGGTGGGATCGACCAAGCCGACAGACGCCGCCAATGCACCTACGACTGTCGCGTTGTTTGATCAGGGTCTCGTGCAGGTCCTCCAGGCCGCCGTCAGCGGCCTGCAACCAAAGCAGCCCTATGTGCTGGGCCTTGCCGACAATCCCGACGGCACTGGCAACGTGCAAATTCTCGCGAACTTCATGACCAATCCGTCGGGCTCCGCGATCGTCAACGCGCTCGGCCAGATTCGTCAACTGGTCACGCCAGGCGTGAGTTCCTCCCGTGACAAGCACCGCTACCTCGTGATCGCCCCGCAGACGTCAGGCAAACCATGGGCTCCTGTGCAGGTGCAGTCGCGATAAGCCGGTCTGCCGCCGGATGCAAAGTTCGTATCGCTTGATTGGCCGAGGAACTGTGCGGCGAACGCAATCATGGCCATGGCGGTTGTAGCCTCGGAACCTGCCGTTCGGCGACCACGCAGCGGATCTCCCTTGGGGGTCGCGAGCACCCTCATTCATTCGTATCGGCACTTGGCATCCGAGACTACGATGGCGCGAGCGGCGGCAAAGCGCCGCCCCTCAACTGCCGCTCGGTGGCAGCCCGTCCAACGTCCGCAACGGTCGACAATCTCGATGCTATCGGTGCTGCTAATCCATGCCTGACAGTGACGAAGAATCGAACATCATGATGCAAACCCTGCCATCATTTTCGATTTCGACAAATCCGATCTTCCGGTAGCTCGCGGTACACGCTCATGGCCGCCCGTTGCCGGGCACGCGTTGACGGCCTCCATGAACGACTTGCCCGCGGTGAACTTGACGGTTTTCGCGGCCGCGATGGTGATGGTATCGCCCGTCGAGAGATTGCGTCCGGTGCGCTCCAAACGGGCGCCCGTCGAAAACGATCCGAAGCCAATCAGTTGGATCAGTTGGATGGTCTCGCCACGCGTGACGGCGGACGTGACCGCCTCGAGAATCGCGTCAAGGGCTTCGCCTGTGCTGGCCTTGCTTTCACCCGTACTGGCAGCGACTGCGTCGATGAGCTCCTGCTTGTTCATTCAATTTCCCTTCAGAAAGGGCCGCGGAATGGGCCGGAGCACGCACCTTGGCGCAGAGGAAGCGGCTTCGGCCGCGGTGGGAGCAATTCGGGGGGGCCCGAGCGACGCCCTGGTCTGCTAGCTGGGGTCTTGGCGGAGCCGGTGCGAGGTGGACATGTGCCTGACAGTTAGTTGCGCATTGTCCTGACCAACATGGCCGGTGCCGCTGTATACCTGCGCCGAACACGTCGGCGGCACGTTCCTGCAACTGACGGTTCCATTCCGTGATGTGGTTCGGGTGCACATCGAACTGCTGCGCCGATGCGGCCAGCGTCCGCTCGCCCTGACCGCCGCGATTGCCACTTTCGCTTTGACCGCGGCTGAGTGCGTCCGTCCGGTTCTCTTTGTCATCTTCTGGGTTCCTTTGTTGGCATTATCGCCGGCTCAGGCCCCGAGCCTTCCACTTATCCGACTGTCCGAATTTGCGCGGCCACCTCTAACCACTTCCATAAGAAAGATTGCTTGATACTGTCCATCTAAATGTCTGACGTTATTGGCCTGGGTAGAACCATCGTGCGTTGCTCGCGACGGTTCGAATATTTCGTACGACAAATTTTATCGACACTCAACGATTTGGGACATTAGTACGTGACTTTACGCCCGGGCGTATGCGTCGTGGGAGCCGTGGCATAACCTAGAATCGCTTCCAATGCGAATGCGCGCGCACGTAAGCGATCAATGGTGGTTCCCTCGCAGCAAGCAATTCAATTAAACAATTAAAGCGTCGTCCTTTGGCGCACGGCGGTGCGTAGGCGCCTGCCTGTGGCCTCTGATTTAACCAGCAAAGGCCGCGGCTTGTAGCGATTCCTGCCAATTAGCAAAGGATAAACTATGACCCGTTTCATTGATTTTGAGGACGACGGTGGCGGAAAAATAGATGGTACGGCATTCGAACTTTTAATCGTCGGAGCCGGCGCAGCCGGACTTACGATTGCTCGCGAGCTTTCAGGACTCGGTCTGCGTTTGCTGATCGTGGAAAGCGGCGGTTTGGAAGAAACGCCCAATCATGAAGCACTCAATGCGGTGGACGTCCCAGATGACATCGGCCGAGATGAGTTAAACCGTGACCGCGATGCGTCGCACGCTTATCAGATGAGGTTGTGGCGCGCTGATAATCAGCGGTATGGTGTTCGGTGCCGTGTATTTGGTGGTTCAACGGTAGCGTGGGCTGGCAAGGTTGCTCCGTTCGACGCTGCCGACTTCGCCCACCGTGAGTGGGTGCCTCATTCGGGGTGGCCGTTGCGTTTCGACGCGCTGGCTCCCTATATCACGTTGGCAGCAAAGCGCCTTGACGTCGGCCCACTGCTCACTGATCACCGTTTTTGGACGACCGACAAGGCGAGGATGCCACACGAGATCGGAAGGCTAACGTCGTTTTCCTCATATTTCTGGCAAATAGCGCGCTCGCCTGACGACATGACTGATGTCTTACGCTTTGGGGCCGAATTCCGCAGAGAGAACCATAAACATGTGACGGTTGTACTTAATGCAACAACAAGTTCGATAAAAATTGAAGATGGCAAGGTCATCGGCGTCGAGATTATTTCTTCGCTTTCGGGTAGGAAGCGTTGCTTCCTCAGGGCCGGTTTTGTTGTGCTGGCCGCTGGTGCTGTCGAAAATGCCCGCTTACTTCTTGTCTCAAAAGATAATTCCGGCGTCGCAATAGGTAACACGAACGATGTGGTTGGTCGGTACCTGATGGATCATCCATGCATGTCGTTAGGGCGGTTTACCGCGCCATCACAAGGGCGGGCAGCAGCGATGTTTGGCTTTTTTACGCGGTTCGCTGAACACCGTGCTTTTATGTATTCCCACGGATTGTCGCTAAACGCAAAGGTTCAGAAGCAGCAACATTTGACGAATATGGCGGTCTATGCAAATGTGCGCATTTCCCACGACGATCCCATTCAGGCGCTAAAGAGACTAGCCAAAAGGCAGAGCGAGCAACGCACTGCAGACTTTTTAGCCGTGACCGCAAGTCCCGCCCTGGTCGTGGGTCAAGTTGGCCGGATGTTGTTAGGTAACCAGAAATTGCCACGGCGACTGCGTCGCAGTCTCGCCGATCTGGCCGTCTTACTTAACGCGAACTTCGTAGCCCGCGATTACATGGCCAAAGGCTCGGCGCGAAAGATCGATCAGGTCACCCTGGACGTTATCTGCGAGCAGCCGCCATCGCCACAAAATCGTGTCACGCTTTCCGAGCAATGCGACCGCCTTGGCATTCCGATACCACGCGTCATCTGGGACGCGAGCGACCAGGTGCGGCATGGAGTATTGAAGCTGGGGGCATTGTTGGCAGAAGAACTCGAGCGCGCCGGAATTGACGGATTCCAGTTGTCGCCCGCGTTGGCTTCTGGCGACGCTTCGAAGATCGTCCTTCACGACATGGGTCACTCTGCGGGGACAACGCGGATGGGGCTAGATGTGGCATCAAGCGTGGTAGACACAAATTGCCAGGTTCATGGAGTAAAAGGGCTGTATGTGGCTGGAGCCTCCGTTTTCCCAACCAGTGGGCATGCCAATCCGACGATGGTCATCATGGCGCTTGCAATACGACTCGCAGATCATTTGAGAGAGCGCCTTGCAGCTCAGCGGCTTCACGAGCTCGAAAAAACCACCTGGATTAGTGACAACAGTCCCCTCGTGCTCGTCACGGGTGCGACCGGCAATCTCGGGACGGCAGTAGTTGAGCAGCTGCTCGCAAAAGGATATCGCGTAAGGGGGCAGTTTCACCGGAACCTACCCAATGAGGCCCGGGTTGAATGGCTGTGTGCAGACTTTTCAAAAGATGATTTCGCAGATGAGGAACTGGACAGACTTGTTACCGGAGTCACCGCAGTCATTCATTTGGCGGCGAGTTTGCCGGGCATGCCGGCCACGCATACCACTAACGTTGTCAATCTCGAACGCCTTGCGCGAGCCTGTGTGCGAAACGGCGTCAAATATTTCGGTCAGGCCAGCTCAATGGTGGTTTACGGCTCGCCTTCGAAACGGCTCGTAACTGAGAGCGATCCGTTGATCAACCCGGACTTGCCGCTCGAAAAACAATATTTCGAATCCGGCTTCATGCGCGAATACGCGCAGAGCAAGCGGCAAGGAGAAGATATACTTTCGCGGTATGCTCAGAAGATGAAAGTCGACCTTTATAGGATTGCGCTCGCGCAAGGCCCCGGCTATCTTGAGCAGTCGCTCGCATGGGGGCGCGCGAAACGTTTCTTGGCGCTGTATCGTAACAGCCATTACATCTCTACACGTAACGTTGCCAGGGCTGTCGCCCATTTATTGCAAGTTTCACTAAACGGCCGTATAACGACCGGGCTCGATGCGTTCAATATTGCGGACATAAACTCACCGACCTACAAGCAATTCTATCGACGAGCCGGCAAGAAAAATCTTTTCCATGTTCCGCTTGTTTTTGATCTTCTAAAAAACATTGCGATAGGAAGGTGCATTCCACGACGGTTTCCAATGGGGTTTTTCCGTCTCGACAACAGCAAGCTCCGCTCGACTGGATTCGAGCTCGAAAGCGATTGGGATAGTTACTCATCCAACAATGCCCCGGCGGCCCCACCTAGGCACCATGTGGGGCGCGCCGAGTCGTAGTGGGTTCACCCAAGTGGGGGTGCTGTCAAATCGTTTTAAATGCGTATTGGTATCCTAATCAATGAGCATCTCGGTGTCAGTTGACCACGACACCCCGACAGAGCCGTACCGAAGTCTGCGCGACACGAGGAGTTGTTGCTCGCGCGTGGGTTGGTGCGGAGGCGGCGGTAGAATGCCTGCCGTCGTCATCAGTTGCGCGTGACGTGATGAAGAAGACGGAATCGCTTTATCCCGGCCACCGCTTTCCGAAGCGATGGTACGGTGTCCAGCCTCTGGCGGCATACGAGAGCAAATATGTCGCGATGTTTATCGTGCAGTCACCCATGGCCGCGAAAGGGCATCGTCGGAACTGGGCAGTTTCGGAGGTTCGTCGCGGCAACGCCGTCTGATAAGCTGAGCACTCGCCTAATCGCCGAATTCACACCTTCGTCCTTCAAAACGGAAAGAGGCCAGTGGAATCTGGCTTCCCGGAAGCGGGCCAGTCGGCAATGCGTCCTCCCGACCCCTAACGCGTCATCCAATCTTCAGCGCTATCAACGACGGCTGACAAGCAACTTCCGCCACCTGCCACATTGCTTTAGCACGCCGGCTTCGCCAAGCAGAATTCGGTGGAAATCAGTACGGAATACGGAAGCCCGCCCCTTCGCTGGGGAAGGCTCTCTGTTTGGGGAGCGGTCGTCGATGCCGTTTGCCTGGATGGTCGGACTGACGATTACTCGCTGCCGCCCGAAGTAAGGTTGGCATTGAGCCACGATGCCACGTCGGTGACCGGAATGGCCCGTCGTTGATTGAACGTCACGCTCTTGTCCCATGCGACACCCCGTCCTTGAGCAAAAGCCGCACGATACTTACGCATCATATTGTTCGGGTCGCGCGCCAACTCATCCAGCAAATACTGCACGCTCCACTCCGAACGGCTGAAGGGACAGCCGAGGGCCGCTTGCAGCTTGTCGGCGACCTCCCCGTAAGTCACGGTGTCGCCGGCCAGATACACGATCTCGTTCCGCATACGGGGTTGGGCGAAGACGATCGCGGCAGTCAGCGCGCCGATATCATCGGGCGTCGTCAGCGTCACGGCGGTGTCGAGGCTGCCCAGGGGGTGGACTGCGTCGTTCTGCAGGTCAACAACACCGAATTCCGGCTCAACAGGTAGCTCATGAACATGCCGGTCGAGATGATGACCCACTCAGTCTGGTGCTGGCTGCGCAGCGATTCGCGCACGTCCAGCTGTGCGTCGAAGATGTCCTGCGGACTGTGACGGCCTGAGAGACGATGATGATGGCTTGCGGCGGGAAGTGCTCGCACATGCCGGAAACCGTTGGTCACTCGGCGTCGTCCACATGCTCGGCGTGTATGGCAGACTGCGCCATGCAGAAATCGGCAGGCGAATGCACGGGGTTACTCAACGTATGTTGACGCGCACCTTACGACAGCTCGAGCGTGACGGCTTGGTGCTCCGTCACGATTTCGAAGAAATGCCCCTCAAGGTCGAGTACGAGTTGTCCGAGGCGGGCATGGAACTGCTCGTTCGCATGGTTCCGCTGTGGACCTGGATCATCGAGAATGCGGACCGCTTCCGAGAAGCGAGGCAGAATTTCGACACACAGCACCGCGACGCAAACTCGTAGCTTGCCGGGTGTTGGGTTGCATCCCCTACTGCCCTCGGGAAAGAATTGGAGCCTCTGGGTGAGCGGCTGATGGCGGACGCGCAGGAAGTGCCATGCTTCAGCTACCGGCGGATGTCGGCGTGATCAATGAATACCGTGCGAGTGCGTGGCGATCAAAGCCGGCGCCAGCCCTCCGCAATCGCCAGCCATCGGTAACGAGTTACATCGATTCGGCTACGCCCATTTGTCACCTACCGTACTGCGAATCGGATGGGTATCGTAGACGATGATCATCCGCTCGATGTCCCATCGTCGTCGAACTCGAAAACATCGACGCACTGGAAACGCACCGCAGACCCATCTTTTAGCCCCCCATTCATAGACGAAGTAACCGGTTGCACGTCGGGCCCCCATCGTGCTAACGCAGATGTCGATATGCGCTATTTCTTTCTCCAGACGCTGCGTTGACCTTCGCAAAAAATGACGCAGGGCGCATCCAGCCGAGAAACGGCGAGAAGATTTGGGCGTCCGGCGTGAATAACGTACAGGTCGCGTCGAGAATGCGACAACAGGCCTCGTAAAAACGCTCCGCGGCTTCGGTCAAGGAGAACTGCCGGGTCGATCAGTGAAACAGTCGTGTTCCCAGTCGCTCTTCCAGCGATGCAATCGACCGCGAGACAACCGAGGGCGAGAAGTCCATCATTTCGCCATCGCGTCTGAAGTTTTTGACTTCGACGATAGTGCGGAAGAGGCGCAAGCTTTCGATATATTCCATTTCTACAATCAATCTACTGTCGAGGCGGAAACGGACACTAACCACGAAAGGAATCCGACTAACACGGATTGAATCGCCTCGTCGGTTACTGCCTGCGGATTGCACATCCTGAGAAACTGCACGCCGTCGCACAGGCTAACCAACCCGAGCGCGAACGCGTCTACCTCAAGGGGCAATCGTTTGTCGCCATCCGCCATGAGCATCCGTATGTGCGCACCGACCTGCAGAAAAGTTTCTCGCGCCCGAACGCGCGAACGCGCTCCCCGAACGCGTTGGCGCGGCGTGCAAGGAGTTGAGCCTCGACCCAGAGCGGGAAGCTATCGCTTTCAACATAGTCCCTGCTGTAGTAAGCGATCGCGCGCGTCTGCGCCTCCTCGGGCGTACCGCCCTCCTCAATGATGTCCTGCAGATTGGCCAGCATTTCATTGCGATCGCGCCGCAAAAGTTCTGTCAGCAGTTCCTGTTTGCCGCAGAAATTGGAGTAGAACGCGCCACGCGTATAACCGGCGGCCTCAACGATGTCTTCCACACTCGTCGCCGCCAGGCCCTTCTCCAGGAAGATGATCCGCGCGGCGTCAAACAGGCGTTCGCGCGTCTGGTCTTTTCTTCGCACGTGCGTCAGGCGTTCTGGCTTCATGGCATAGCTTACGATGACGTGGCCGTCAATCGGTGTGCAATCAACGAAATCATTGCGCCAACGGCAACACACGACCCGCTGCTGTCCTTCGGTTTGATTCTGCGAACGTCACAACTCCGCGCGAGAAGCCGATGCAAGGCGGCGGCCGTGGACGTCGAGGTTTTACGTAAAGCGACGTGACGAACGAATTGCGTCTCGTCATCATCAAGCGCGAGTTCCGTGGCGAGCGCTTCGTGCGCAACCCCGCACGGACGATGAATTCCGGATGGGGCCGTCGACGCTGCTGAAGGCAAAGCCCACGGTCGGCTTCGGTGATCGTCAAGGCAGAGAACCCGGCTCCGGACGAGACGCTTCAACTAACCGTTCGTCACACTAAATCGTCACCTACTCAGGTCCGGACCTGACATGAACTTGACGAAATCGCGCACCGGCCGGCGCGTTGTTCGTGATTACGACATCAAAGAGATGAGTAATCCGGGGGGGTAGCGACTCAATGCCCGCATTCCTGGCTGGTCGAACAATTTGCCAGCGTCCGCGTTGTAATGACGATAGGGAGAGAGCGACGAAGAGAAGATATTCGTCGGCACGGGTTTGCGAATGTCAGTGAAGCGATGATCAGCCGTCACACAGGATGTGATCATCGACCGTCGGCTTTGGCCAACAAGGTGCTCTCCAGAGGGAATATCTCGATGCTATGCGTGCTGCTGAGCCATGCCCGACTGTGACGAAGAATCGAACACCATGATGCAAACGCCGCCATCATTTTCGATTTCAACAAATCCGATCTTCCTGTACCAGTCATAGGCGAACCGGTTGCTTGCGAAGACATGCAAGTACAGCGGCTTTTGCAAGTGACTGGATAACGACATGACTTGCGCAATCGCCTGGCTGCCGATCGACTTGTTTTGCATGTCCGGTACGACACAAAGCATCCTTAGCCAGATGAGATCGGGCTCGATCTCCCAGTGCACAAAGCCGCTTCTTTTCCCTTCGCACATCAGGATCTGACAGGTACCCTGGCGAACGCTTTTTGCGAACCCTGCCCGTTGCGAGTCCTCGTCCCATCCATGCACCTGGGCGACGAAGACCCTCATCGTTCGCTTGTACGTGTCGAATAGCCATTCCGAGTCGCCGGACATGGCTTGCCTGAAATTGAGATCCACCACAGCGTGCAGCCCGAGATACAGATCTTCTTTAGTGTATTGAATCGACCTTCACCCTTGAAGAGCTGGCTCGATCGCACTGAACGCATCCATCGTGATGCCATGCGCTGCGGTGACGACGCAACGCGTCGATGCGGTTTTTCCGTCTCTGGCTGTCAGTGCAGGCGCGCAAGGTTCCGCTGATGGTAGGGCGAGTGTCGGGACGCAGCAATTCGGGTCGTCCCGCATATTGGGCAATATTCAATTTGCCACCTTGCGACAGAATCGTCAGCGATTAGGGTACCTGCCCCCTCCCCTGTAGAACGTCGAACATCCGCATGAGGCATTGGGGATGGCCACGCCCATCACCCGCTCCGATGTGGCCGAAGCCGTGTGGCGCGCAGTGAACGATCCGTCAAATCCGTTGCGTATTTTCGCCGGCGCGGATGCCGTGCTCCGGGCCGAGGGGCATTGAGGCGGAGCGAGCGCATTCTCGAGTGCAAAGATACGCCCCGGTATATATTGGGCAACTGTCGAGCGGTCGATGGCGGGATCTCTCTGATCCGACCGCATGGAGCTGGCCCAACCTCATTTCGGTAATCGGATATGCACACAGACGCGAAGATCGAACAGGCCGGTTTGCCTCCGGCCTCACGATTGATGTCCTCGTACGGCCGAGCCGATTTTGCCGACGCTTTTTCGGTCGATCTGCCGGAGGGCGCGTCCCACGACGCCGAGTTTATCGCCCGGCACATCTTCGACCATCAGCCCGAATGGATTGCGGCGCTGCTGAAATTGCGCGACTTGCTAGTACGGCCGTTTGGTCTGAAGCGCGCCGCGGATCTCTGGGCCGCAGGCGGCGACAGGATAAACATTTTCCGCGTATTCGGGCGATATCCGAACGAGATCGTGCTCGGAGAGGACGACACGCATTTGAATTTCCGCGTGTCGGTACTCGTGCAGCCGCCATCCGATGAATGCTCCCGCCGGGTGATCGTGACGACGCTCGTCTTCTACAATCGCCTGCTCGGCCGTGCTTATATCGCGCTGATCGCGCCGTTCCATCGCATGGTCGTGCGAGGCTCGCTTCGTCAAGCACAGAAGATCGGATGGCCCACTTGAGTTACGGACCTAGCTGCCGCGGCGACGCGTCGTGCTGCTTTGTCGTAGTAAAAAGGATTCAATGTGCGGTGCACGCGGCGATGAGCTTGCACGCATGCGCCGGCAATTCGGCCAACACCCGCATGCCGACATGGAGGCCGGGTGTCTCGCGCGGCGTCGTGGCCGCCGTCAGCGTGAAGCCTTCGCAGTCGATCGTGGCCTCGATCGACGCCCCGACGTCGCGCACGAACGTCACCGTGCCTGGCAGGGTGTTCTGGCCCGGGGTCGCGGTCGCGGGCCTGACACACACGTCCTCGGGGCGAATCAGAAGCCGGATATCATCGGGCCCGCCAGGGGCTCGCATCGCCGGCTTCACTGCGATCGATTGCCCGCCGGGCAGCCCGATCTGGCCGCCGTCGAACGTCACAGGCAGGATGTTGCCGAGCCCGATGAAGTCCGCGACGAACTCGTTGACGGGTTCACGGTAGATGTCCAGCGGTTTGCCCACTTGCGCGATGCGGCCTTTTTCCATCACGACGATTTCATCGGCCATCGTCATCGCCTCGCGCTGATCGTGCGTGACCATGATCGTCGTGATGCCCAGGCGCTGCTGCAGCAGCCGGATTTCGACCTGCATCGCTTCGCGCAGCTTTGCGTCGAGCGCGGATAGCGGCTCGTCGAGGAGCAGGAGCTTCGGAGAGGAAGCAATCGCTCGCGCGATCGCGACGCGCTGCCGCTGTCCGCCGGACAATTGCGCGACCTTGCGCTGCGCCATGTGTGGCAACTGGATCATCTCGAGCAACTCGGCGACGCGTCTGACCTGCGCCCCCCGGTTGACGCGGCGCAGCCGCAGCGGATAGGCGACGTTTTCCGCTACGGTCATGTGCGGAAACAGCGCAAGCGACTGGAACACCATGCCGAACTCACGGCGGTTGGCCGGCACCTGCGTCAGATCGCGGCCGGCAAATGTCACCGTGCCCGCCGTGGCTGTTTCGAGACCGGCGATGATCCGCATCAGCGTAGTCTTGCCGCAGCCGGATGGCCCGAGAAAGCAGACCAGCTTCCCGTCCGGCACGCTCAGGTCGACATGATCGACTGCGTACGTGGTATCGAAGCGCTTGGTGATGGACTGGAGTGTCAAGTGGGTCATGGAAGATCCTTGTGCCCGCGTCCGCCCGGGCGGACGCGGTTACAGTGCGACGCCTTCATCGCCAACCAGCCTTTCGAGCAGCCAGATCAACGCAAAGTCGATCAGCACGATGAAAACGGCAAACGAAAACACGGTCGGGTCGAGCGACGACACAGTGCGGCTGTAGAGCCACACCGGCAACGTCATCGTATTGATGCTGTACAGGAAAAACGTCACCGTGAATTCGTTGAACGAGATGATGAACGCGAACAGCATGCCTGCAAGGATGCCCGGCCGCATGAGTGGCAACACGACATCGAAGATTGCGCGGCGCGGACTCGCGCCCATCAGGCAGGCCGCCTCCTCGAACTCGGGACCGATCGACGCGATGGATGCCGCGCAGTTCTTGACGGTAAACGGCAACGCGAGAATCACATGCGCGACGATCAGGCGCAACATGCCGAACTCCATCGGCAGCACGTTGAACACCAGCAGCAGCGACAGACCGAGCATGACGAGCGGGTACACCAGCGGCAACGCGACGAGCTGTTCGATGATGGCCTTGCCGCGGAAGCGGTAGCGCGACAGCGCATACGCCGCGGGCGCCGACACGGCGGTGGCGATCATCATCGTCGAGACTGCGACCAGCAGGCTCGTCGTAAGCGCCGTGCCCATCGATAGCGTATCGCTGGCATCCGACGACACGAACGTTTGCCACGCGGCGCGATACCAGTGCAGGCCGTAGCTCTGCGGCGGGAATTCGAGCGTCTCCGAGTTGCCGAATGACATCGTGATCATGGTCAGGATGGGCAGCGCGGCGAGAAACAGCACGATCGTCGCGAGCAGACCCGTCGTGCGGCTTAGACGGCCCGGCATGATCGCCCGAAGGCGTAGCGTACTCATGGGCGGGACTCCGCGTCGTATTTCATGCTGCGCGCAAGTCGCTGCGAAAGCGTCATCACGGTGAGCGTCGCGACCATCAACACGACGCCCGACGAAGCCGCAGCCGGCCAGTTCAGCAGCGGCGCTACCTGGTCGTGCACCAGCACGGCGAGCATCGGCACGCGTCGGCCACCCAACAGGAGCGGCACGGCAAATGCGCTCGCGTTGTATGCGAAGACCAGCAGCGCGCCCGAGACGAGCCCCGGCATCGCGAGCGGCAACATCACGTGGCGCAGCGTTTGCCAACGGGTCGCGCCGAGTGTCGCGGCAGCTTCTTCGTAGGAGCGCGAAACCGCGCGCATGGCACTCGATATCGGCAGCACCGCCAGCGGGAACGCCGTCTGGATCAAGCCGAGCAGCACCCCGTTCTCGCGATATAGCCACTGCAAGGGGCGATGGATCAGACCGCCGCCGAGCAGCGCATGATTGAGCAGCCCCGCGGGCCCGAGGATCACAAGCCAGCCGTAGCCCTGCAGCAGCAGATTCACGAGCAGCGGCAGGAGCACGCCCGCGAGCAGGAGCCGGCGCACGAGCCTCGACTCGGTACGCGCCATGGCAAGCGCCACGGGAATCGCGAGCAGCACCGCGCAGGTCATGCTCTGGAACGCGAGCCGAAGCGTCAGCCACAGCGAGTGCAGAAAGTACCCGTCGAGAAGATCAGCGTAGTTCTGTAGCGTGAACGCACGCCACTCGTTGCCCGACACCCCGAAGCTCATCCGCAGCACCGCGAGCGATGCGGCGATGAGCACGGCAAGAAAAACGAGGATCGGCGCGAGCAGCAACAGCGCCGGCACGCGCGGCAACGCCGGCGCGTCGCCGCATCTCGCGGCGTCGGCTGCGGCTGCCGCTGTCCCCACGCGGCGGGAAGAAAGCGCTGACATGATCGTCAGGCCGAGAAGATCTCGGTATAACGCTTGATCCACGCCGCCTGCACGAGCGCGAGCGCCTTGTCGTCGTGCAAGACGGCTTTCTCGGCGATCTGCTGAGGTGAAGGCACGAATGCGCGGCTGTCGGCGGGTATCAGCGCTTTCGAGTTCACCGGGCCGTTCAATACATCGGCAGCCATGCGGCCTTGCACGCCGGCATCGAGCGTGTGGTTGATGAAGGCATGAATCAGGTCGATGTCGCCAGGATGAGCCTTGGGGATCACCGAGAACATGAGCTGCGTCGCGAAGCCTTCCTTCATTCCGTACGTGACGCCCATCTTGTACTCCGGCTTCCTGATCTGATCAGGGAAGAATGCCGGTGAATAGATGCCGCCGATATCGAGCGAACCCGTGCGGAACAGGTCCGCCACCTGATTCGGATTTTCGCCGAGCGTCATCACCCGCTCTTTCAGCTCCGCCAGCTTCTTGAACCCGGGCTCGATGTTCTGCTGAGAGCCACCCACGAGCTTCGCGGCGATGATCGCGAGATCGACTGCTTCCGCCCACTCTGGCGGCGGCAGGAACAGACGCCCTGCGTATTTCGGGTCCCACAGCGCTTCGTATGAGGTCGGCGCGGTCTTCACAGTCGATGTGTTGTAAATGAGGCCGTCGGACCACAGCAGATAGCCAATGCCAAAACCGTTTGCGCCCGTGCGGTATTGCGGCAAAACGTCCTTCAGGTTCGGCAGCTTGTCGAGATCCGGCTTGGCCAGCAGCCCCGCTTCACCGAGACCTGCGGCGCCGACGCCGGCGAGCGTGATCACGTCGTAGGTCGGACGGGTACCGGCAGCCTTCACTTTTGCGACCATGCCCGAGGTGCCGTCCGCGCGGTCGGCGATGACCTGTGCGCCCGTCTTCTTGCTGAACGTGTTGGCGATGTTGCGCAGTGCCGCCGCGCCCGTGTCGTCGGACCAGGTAAGCAGCCGCAGCGTCTTGCCCGCGAAGCTGCTCTGCTGGGCTTTAGCAGTGCTGATGAAGGGCATTGGCAGCGCCGTGGCGGCGAGCGCTGTGCCAATGGTCTTGATTGCCTGCCTTCGGCTCCGCTTGAAGTCCTGCATGGTCATCTCCTGTACGCCTTGTCGCTGGGGGGCCATCCGGCATGCCCATCGGCCGCCCGGAAGGTGAATGAACTGTATGTGGGTCAATATCCGCCAACAATCGAAATCTCTGCATGCGGGCCATGACGTGAACTCATGAGGTGGGGTTTCCGGGGATTCGTCAGGCGGTTCTCGCTGCCGACAACACCTGCTTGATTTCCTGGAAGGCGGCGAGCCCGAACGGCCCCAGCTCGCGGCCGATGCTGCTGCGCTTGTAACCGCCCCACGAGGTCTGCGGAAAGATCACCTGAGGTGCGTTGATCCAGACCACGCCCGCTTCCAGCGCGTCGGCTACGCGCTTCTGGCGGGCTATATCGCCCATGACGACCGTTGCGACCAAACCGTACTCGGTATCGTTCGCGATGCCGACTGCTTCGCCCTCCGTGTCGAACGGGCGCACGCAGAGAACCGGCCCGAAGACTTCCTCGCGCCACACCGCGCTATTCGCGCAGACATCGACGAAAATCGTCGGCTTGACGAAATAGCCCCGACCGGCGGGCACTGCAACTTCGATCGTCTTGCGCGCACCGTCGGCCTTGCCTTGCGCGATATAGCGCTGCACGCGCTCGTATTGGGCACGATTCGTCAGCGGTCCCATCTGCACGCCGGGCATGAAAGGATCGCCGACGACCAGCTGCGTCACCCGCTCGGCAAGCCGCGCGATGAGCGCCTCCGCGATCGGGCGCTCGACGAGCACGCGCGAGGTGGCCGAGCACATCTGGCGCCCGGAATGCCAAATACGTACTCGACGCCGTAACCTTCGAGCAGGGTTACGAGCGCTTCGCCGCAAGTTGGAATCCGCATAGCAGGCCGTTCGGCCATCGTCGCTGCTTCATCGAAGCGGACAGATCACCGGCCAACCTCAGCTTTCGCAGTCTTCGTTCTGCGCGTTTGCGACGACGAGTCTGCGAACAGGTCGATCACCATCCCGCGCAGCCAGCGATTGCCTTCGTCGTGGTGGACTCGCGCGTGCCAAAGCAAATGGATGGGCGCAGCGGGCAATGTCGAAGGCAATGCGCGCAGGCTCAGTGAATACGGCGCTGCCAGTTGCAAAGCCAATCGCTCCGGCACCGTGGCGATCAGATCGGTGCGTTGCAGAATATAGCCGACGCTCATGAAATGCGGCACCGTCAAGCGCACTCGGCGCTGCACGCCTCGACGCTTCAGCCAATCGTCCACCTGACCATGTCCGGTGCCCGCTGACACCACCACCAGATGTTCGGCTTCTCGCCACGCCGCGAGCGTGAGCGGCGCACCTTCGAGCGCATGGCCGCGCCTGAAAAGGCAGACATAGCGCTGATTGAACAGGCGCCGCTGATAGAACCCGCCTTTGAGCTGTGGCAGCAGACCGATGGCGAGATCGACCCTGCCCTCTGCCATCTCGTTGCTCAGATTGACACTCGTGTCGCGAACGGTATTGAGCGCGATGCCAGGCGCCTCGCGCGATAGCAGTTCGACAAGCGCGGGCAGAAAGACGACCTCGCCGATGTCCGTCATGCCGATCGTGATTGTGCGCGTGACGCGCAGTGGATCGAAACCGGTCTCGGGATTGAGTGCGTCGTGCAGGATCGCGAGTGCCTGAGAGACGGGCTCTGCCAGGCTCAACGCGAACGGCGTGGGCACCACGCCGCCTGGCCCACGCACGAACAGCGGGTCCCCCAGCCTTCGACGCAGTTTGGCGAGCGCGTTGCTGACGCCAGGCTGACTCATGTTCATCTGCTCGGCCACGGTCGATACGCGCCGTTCGTGCATCAACCGTTGGAAAAGCAGCAGCAGATTCAGATCAACATCGCTCAACTCCATGACCCGGGCGTTCCTCGTTCATTGATTTCAGTGATGTTGCGGATTCTGGCCATTTTATTGCGAAATGCGCCACCACTGCAGAGAATTCAGACACGGCACACACACCAGCTTCGGCACAGCGCGGGGTGCCATGCCGACGCAAACACGCAGTCTGAATACTGGAGACACTTCATGAAACAGCTGGATCTGAAGATCGCAATCATCGGTGCTGGCATCGGAGGCCTCACCCTCGCGCTTGCTCTGCGAGAACACGGCGTCGATGCACAGCTCTACGAGCAGACCGACGAACTTCGCGAGGTCGGAGCGGCAGTTGCGCTGTCGGCGAATGCCACGCGCTTTTACGAGAAGATGGGACTGGGTGAAGCCTTCGATGCCGTGTGCGCCGAAATTCCCGCGCTGATCTATCGGGACGGGCGCAACGGCGAAGTCATTGGAGAGCATCGCGGCGAACCGAGTTATCGCCAGCAGTTTGGAGGCGCCTATTGGGGCGTGCACCGCGCGGATCTGCAGGCCGTGCTGTCGAGCGCGGTCGGCCTCGATCGCATCAATCTTGGGCATCGGCTGACCGATATCGTGCAGCATCCGGATCACGCGACTTTGAGTTTCGCTAACGGACAGCGCATCGACGCCGATCTCGTGATCGGCGCGGATGGGGCGCGCTCGATCACGCGACGCTGGATGCTCGGCTATGACGACGCCCTGTACTCAGGCTGCTCAGGTTTTCGTGGCGTGGTGCCGGCCGAACGCATGGATCTGCTGCCCGATCCCGAGGCCATTCAGTTCTGGGTCGGACCGCACGGCCATCTGCTTCACTATCCCATCGGCGACAAGGGCGATCAGAATTTCCTGCTGGTCGAGCGCCATCCCTCGCCGTGGCCGTCACGGGACTGGGTCACGCCTGCGAGCGAGGGTGAGCAATTGCGCCTCTTCAAGAACTGGCATCCGGCAGTGGTGCAAATGATTTCGGCCGTACCGATCAGCCAGCGTTGGGGCCTGTTTCATCGCCCGCCGCTCGGACGCTGGAGCAAGGGACGCGTGACGCTCATCGGCGATGCCGCGCATGCGCTCGTGCCGCACCACGGCCAGGGCGCCAATCAGTCGATCGAAGATGCCGTGGTGCTGGCGGCGCAACTGGCCAAAGCGGGCGCGGGCCGCTGGCGCGAAGCGCAGGAGGCGTACGAGCGGCTTCGGCGGGGCCGCACGCGCAAAGTGCAATACGCCTCGATCACAACGGCCGATGTGTTGCATCTGCCGGACGGACCCGAGGCACAGGCGCGCAACGCCCGTCTTCGCGCACGCGATAGCCTGCTGCATCATCTGGACTGGATTCACGATTTCGACGCGCTCGCACAAGAGCCGACGGAACGCCAGGGCGGCACCTGGCTTTGAACGGCTCGTGCAGGCATCGATCAGAGAAGCGACCGTGATCGCTCATCGTGGTTGTCGACCGTAACAGCTTGAGGATGACGGTGTTCAAAGGGCCAGCTTCTGCCTGGTAATACGAAGCGGTCCCCCTTCTTTGCCAGCCAGCCCGGCGTCCGTCAGCGCCAGGATGGCCGCAAGGATGCCCGCCTCCCGCCAGGTGAGGGTCCGGAATACGACCATCGCAAACAGCACGCCGAGCGCGATGGTGAGCAGCATGCCCGAACTCAGGAGGCGCGCCGGCAGATTCGCCTCGCCCTTCAGCATGCCCGGGCACGCGCGCGATGCGTCGGTGAAGAGTGTCATCACGAGTCCGAGTTCGGCAACCAGCAGCAGCTCCTCGCGACCGAGCACGAGTTCGTGCAACGCCTCCTAAGCTCGCTGGTTGGAGACCGCTGGACTCGCGTTTCGGCCGACCCTGTCCGTGTCCATGACTGCTACGATCGCTGCAAAACGACATGCACATCACACCGCCGATCTGGCGCAAACTGATTGACCGATGTCAAACCAATATGCTACGAGCCACATGGACGCGCGAGAGCGCCGGCGTTTCGCGGGTGCGTTCCATTCCACCAGCGCGAGAATCGACGCCTGCGGCCTGCGGCGAACGCATTATCGCTAACAGCATTGCGGGCGGCAAGACTGTGCCGCTCTACAGCAGCAACACTGTCGACGCGCCACGCGATAGTTAGGGCGAACACGCGCGCTGCCGTTCATGCGTTCGAGCGGCGCGCGTGCACATTGATCGTCAAGTCAACGACCTCGCGAATCCCGGCCGCGGCTCCTGCCCGCTCCCGGCATCCGCGCGAACCCGATCGGCGCGATAGGCATTTGGCGAGAGGCCGAACTCCTTGCGAAACTCGCGGCCCAAATGCGATGCGTCGGCGAAACCGCAAATCGCGGCGATCTCCGCCACCGTTCGATCCGAGTCCGTCAGCAGCCACGCAGCCGTCCTGATCCGCATGCGCCGCGCGTATGCGAGCGGCGACTCGCCCGTTTGCGTCTTGAACAGCCGCTGCAAATGGCGCACCGACATATCGACGCGTTCGGCCAGTTCCTCGAGGTTCAACGGCCGCCCGATGTGCTGTTCCATCAGATGGACCGCGCGCTTCACGCGCGGATGTGTGACGGGCTTGGTGCCGGGCGGATGCGGTTGAGGCGCGCTCGCCCGCTGCGCGTCCTCGACGAGCAGGATGCGCAGCGCCTTTTGCACGGTCGCAGCGTCGATATGTCTTTGCAAAATCGCGGCGGCCACATCGATCGACGCCCGGCCGCCCGAACACGAAATGCGGCGGCGATCGATCACAAAAAGCCGGTCGGCGACGAGCAACGTTTCGTCGACGCCGGGAAAGCGCGCAACGTAGTCCCAGTAGTGGAACCAGCTGACGCACACGCGATAGCCGTCCATGACGCCCGCGCGTGAGAGCGCGAACACGCCCGTGCAGATGCCCACGAGTGTCGATGCAGTCGCAGCGGCATGACGAACGAAGCGAAGCGTCGCATCGCTCGCGCCCGGTCCCGAATGGAGCAGACCGCCGATCACGACGACGTAATCGAAGCTGCCGGCATCGTCGAAGGTTTGCCACGGCTGGATCTGAATGCCGCAACTCGCTCTCACGGGCGTAAGCGATTCGCCGACTACCGTCCACGCGCACCGGACCGGCTTGCTGAAATCGCCCTCGTCGCTCGCGAGACGCAAGAGATCCACGAAGCCGGAAAACGCAGTCAGCGTGAAATTCGGCAACAGGACGATTCCAAACGTCACGGGCCGCGCTCCTTCGGGGGCGACGGCATGGCTCCCGGCGCCGTCGGCACGCGTCCGTAACCCGTGTTGATCGGCTGCGATACGCATGGAGGCTTACTCGTCGGCAAGCGGCGCATGCGAGGTTTCGCGGCTCACGCTCATAGCGATCAACGCGACGATGGCTGCGCCCACCAGATACCACGCAGGCGCGAGCTTGCTCCCCGTCGCGCCGATCAACCATGTCGCGACCAGCGGCGCCGTGCCGCCGAACAGCGCATTGGCCGCGTTGAAGCAGAATGCGAAGCCGCTGTAACGCACGCGCGTCGGGAAGATCTCCGACAGAAAGCAAGGCAGCGTGCCGTCGTTCATCGTCAGCAACGCGCCGAACGCAATCTGGATTGCGACGATCGTCATGAAGCCCGCGCCGCCGAGTCCCTTGAAGAGCGGCACCGTCAGCACCGCGAACAGGATCGACGCGCCGATCAGCATCGACTTGCGGCCCAGCCGGTCCGATAACGCGCCCATCACGAAGATCAGGCCGATATAAGCCGTCAGCGAGATCGTCGCGGCGATAAACGATGCTGTTTCGTCCATGCCCAGTTCCGTCGACAGATAAGTCGGCATGTAGCTCAGCACCAGATAGAACGCGACTGCATTCAGGCACGTCACGCCGAACGCGATCAGCATTTTGCCGCGATGCTTGCCGAGCAGTTCGGCGATCGGCGCGCGCGCGACGTGGCTCTGCTGTTCGAGCGCCTTGAAACGCGGCGTGTCTTCGAGCTTCACGCGAATGTATCGGCCGATCAGGCCAAACGGCGCGGCGAGCAGAAACGGCAGACGCCAGCCGAACGAATGCAGTTGCTCGCTGCTCAGCACGGCATGCATGATTGCAATCAGAATCGAGCCGAACAGCAGACCCGCCGCCGTGCTGGCGGGCACGATGCTCGTATAGAAGCCGCGCCGGTTCGACGGCGCATACTCAGCGAGAAACGCCGACGCGCCCGCATATTCGCCCGAAGCGGAGAAGCCCTGAACCACGCGCACGAGCAGAAGCAGAACGGGCGCGAGCACGCCGACCTGTGCATAGGTCGGCAGCAGCGCGATCACGAACGTCGACGCGGACATGATCAGAATCGACAGCGACAGCGACGCGCGCCGCCCGATCTTGTCGCCGAAGTGCCCCCACACAATGCCGCCGACGGGTCGCACAATAAACGAAATAGCGAACACGCCATAGGCCGCCAGCAAGCCCGCGCTTCCGTCCGTCTTCGGAAAGAAAACGACGGCGATGATCGTCGCGAGATAGCCGTACGACGCGTAATCGAACCACTCCACGAAGTTGCCGATGAAGCTCGCGAAGGCCGCACGTCTGAGCAGCTTTGGATCAACGGCTGCGTTTGCGGAACTGTCGCCCGATGTGCTGTCCCGCATGCCGTCGACGGACGCGATCCCGCTCGCGGACTCGCCATGTAAAGCTTGTTTCGTATTCATTGACTCTCTCCAGACCTGATGATGATCGAACGGTGTGAGTGCATGGTAGGAGTCCAACAGCACGGAAAATTTCCGCTTTCGACATCGTGTTCGCTGTTTCCGACATCGAGGGTATACGCCAGCGAAGGCGTCCAGACACGCGTAAACGCAAAAAAACCCGCTGTATCCGCTAACGTCGTGCGACGCCTGCGGATACAGCGGGCAACCTCGGACAATACCGATCAGATCGAAGTGGAATGGACGTCGCCGCGCAAGCGATCGCTGGCCGATGCCCTGAGGAAGAGCGGATGTCGGCGAGCAAGCAGGAAATAGGCGACGCCGCCTGTCAGCAGCGAGCACTCGAAGCTCAGATCGCCCCAGCCGAGATAGTCGCGCATCAGCGGGCTCACGTAGGTCGGCGAGTTCGAGAACACGATCGACGCCACGATGCCCAGCACCCACGCGATGATGCCCGGCCAGAAAATCCCGTTCGTGTACCAGTAGGCGCCGCTGCCCCACTTCATCCAGTCGTCGGCGCGATAGTGGCCGCCACGCATGAAATAATCGACGACGACAATCGCGGCCCAAGGGGCGGTCCAGAAGACCATGTAGTTCAGAAACACCTGATACATGTCGAAGAACTGCCCATAAAACACGGTGACGACGCGAAACGACAGCGTGAACAACGCGATGATCGCCAGCGACGTCACACGGTTGATGGGAATGCGCAGCGCGAGAAGACCGAGACCCGCCGTGTAGCCATTGGGCACGTTCGCCGCGATGCCGCCCAGAATAATCGCAAACAGCAACGGCACGATGAACCATGTCGGCAGAAAGCGGCCGAGCTGACTCACGGGGTCTTCGCCGAGCGAGCCGCCGAGTGCCGTCGCGAACAGCACGCCGATCACTTCGCAGAACATCAGCGCGACGAACTGACCGCCGCCCGCCGCCAGCACGATCTTCTTCCAGCTCGTTTCCGCGGGGAAATAGCGGCTGTAGTCGGAAGCGAAATTGGCCCAGCCGATCGGATAGGAAAACACGATCCCCATCGCAATCAGCCACGTGCTGAGCGATCCGCCGCCGTGATTGACCTGAGAGGCGATGGCGAGACTGGTGTGCGGCAAGACGAACGTTGCAAGTCCGGCAAAAAGCACTGCGAGTATCAGCGCAATCCATTTTTCGGCGGCGATGATAGTCGCGTGGCCGAAGATGGCGAGCACGATCTCCGCAGCAAGAATGATCGCGAGCGATACCCACACGACTGCATGACTATGAAAGCCGCCCATTTTCAGCAGCGTTTCAAGCGCCTGGGTAGCGACGACGGAGTTGATCGAAAACCAGCTCAGCGCTGAAATCAGACTGACGGCTTTTGGCAGGAAAGAGCCGAGTTGCCCGAACGAGCTTCTCGACGTCATGATCCCGGACGTGCCCGTTTTCGGCCCCATGATGGTCGTCAGGCCCAGCACGAAGCATCCCAACGCATTGCCGACCAGAATGGCGAGCAGCGCTTGCCATAGCGACAGCCCTTGAGACAGCGCCAGCGCGCCCGTGACGACGACCACATAGTTCGTGTTTGCGCCTATCCACATCTTGAAGAGCTCGGCGGGTGTGCCATGCCGGTCTTCGCGCGGGATCGGGTCGATCGCGTGCTGCTCGATACTCCACGCCTTGTCGGCGTCCACTGCATGGTGCGAATGACTGCTCTGATGCGCGCTCATCGCTCTCTCCCCGTTGTCAGGCCCGCGATGCTTTCGCACGCGCTTGCCACGCTTCGCCCAGCGCCTGTGACATACCTTCCACGCAGACGTCGAACAGCAATTTCCCCTTCTCCGCCGATGCATTCGCGGCCGACGACAGACATCCCGATGCGGGCGTCCATTCAGGGATCGGCGGGAACACGTCATACGGCGGAAAGGTGACGGCCGCATGCGTGGGCACTTGCGACATGTCCACCAGATGCGGATGCAGATGCAGCATCAGCGACGTCTCCAGCACGCCGCCATGCTCGACGGCCCAGCCCGGAAAGCCATCGGGATAGATACGCGCAATCGTCGTCTCTGTGACGAAGTCCCAATACGACAGCATCACGACCTGCAGATCGCAAGTGCCCTCCCATTTCAGCTCGCGCAATGCGAGATCGATCCCTTCGACGGCGAACATCGAGTTCTCGAAGTGGCCGTTGATGAGGCAGATCGAACGTGCGCCGTGCCGCGCGAATTCCTTGAGGATGTCCTTGATGGTCGACGTTAACGTATGACCATCGAGACTCGTCGTGCCGCACAGATGATTGCCGCCGCCGCTCTTTTGCTGCGACTTGTATCCGTAGGCGATCGCGGGCGCGACCAGCGCTTCGATGTTTCGTGCGACCGCGATGCCGATCGCCGTCGGCAGCAGCACATCGGGGTTCATCGACATATGCGGCCCGTGCTGCTCCAGCGCACCGAGCGGAATTAGCACGGGCCAGCCATCGCCGATGCGGCGCGCGTACTCGGGCGCCGCGAGTTCCCCTATCACCACGCTTTGCTTCATCACTGTCTCCTCGTTGTTACGCGTCGCGTTGTTCTGCATGCCGATGTGCGGCGCCGAAGTTTGTCACAGCCCTCTGTACACGGGCAATCGCGCGCACAGTCGCGCGACCTGGTCGCGCACGTGTGTCTCCGTCCGCTCATCGCCGATACTGTCGAGCACATCGCAGACGAGCGACGCCGTCAGCCTTGCATCGTTCTCATCGAATCCGCGCGTCGTGATGGCCGGCGTGCCGATCCGAATGCCGCTCGTCACGAACGGCGACTGCGGGTCGTTCGGCACCGCGTTCTTGTTCACCGTGATGTGCGCGCGGCCGAGCGCCGCGTCCGCGTCCTTGCCCGTGATCCCTTTATCGACGAGATCCACGAGGAAGAGGTGATCGTCCGTGCCGCCCGACACCACCTTGTAGCCGTGCTCGATGAAAACGCCCACCATCGCGCGCGCATTGTTCAGCGTCTGCTTCTGGTACGCGACGAATTCCGCGCCGAGCGCTTCCTTGAACGCCACCGCTTTCGCCGCGATCACATGCATCAGCGGGCCGCCTTGCGTGCCTGGAAAGACCATCGCGCTGAGCTTCTTTTCGATCGCTTCGTTGGCGCGCGCGAGGATCAGACCGCCCCGCGGACCGCGCAGCGTCTTGTGCGTGGTCGTCGTCACGACGTCCGCAAATGGAACTGGATTCGGGTAGAGACCTGCCGCAACGAGACCGGCCACATGCGCCATATCGACGAACAGAAATGCGCCGACGCTGTCGGCGATCTGGCGAAAGCGCGCGAAGTCGAGCACGCGCGAATACGCTGAGAAGCCGGCCACGATCATCTTCGGTCGATGTTCGAGCGCGAGCCGCGCGACGTCGTCGTAGTCGATCAGTCCCGTCGCCGCGTCGACGCCATACTGAACCGCGTTGAACACCTTGCCCGAAAATGACACCTTCGCGCCGTGCGTCAGGTGGCCGCCGTGCGCGAGGCTCATGCCAAGCATGGCGTCGCCGGGCGCGAGCAGCGCGAGATAGACGGCCGCGTTCGCCTGCGATCCGCTATGCGGCTGAACGTTGGCGTACCCAGCGCCGAACAGCTGCCTGGCCCGCTCGATGGCCAGCGATTCGACCACGTCCACATGCTCGCATCCGCCGTAATAGCGCTTGCCCGGATACCCTTCCGCATACTTGTTGGTCAGCACGGAACCCTGCGCTTCGAGCACGCGCGGACTCGCATAGTTTTCCGACGCGATCAGCTCGATGTGATCTTCCTGTCGTTGACGCTCGCCCAGCATCGCGGCCGACAGTTCGGGATCGAAGCCCGCGATCGTCTGTTCTTTTGAAAACATGTACAACGCCTCCTGCCTTGGTGGATTCGCCTGCGGCCTGAGCCGCAGGGCTTCGCTCGGCCGTCAGCCTCCGATGATGTTGCGGTCCGGCCCATACGGAAAGCCGGTGATATTCGTCGCGCCCTTCTCGCCGACTACGAGAATGTCGTGCTCGCGATAACCGCCCGCCCCCGGCAGACCTTCCGGCAGCATGATCATCGGCTCCATCGACACGACCATGTTCGGCTCCAACACGGTATCAATGTCTTCGCGCAGTTCGAGGCCCGCTTCGCGGCCGTAGTAGTGCGACAGCACGCCGAACGAGTGGCCGTAGCCGAACGTCCGGTACTTGAGCACGCCGTATTCGGCGTAGATCTTGTTGAGCTCGTTCGCAATGTCACCGCAGCGCGCGCCTGGCTTGATCAGCTTGAGACCCGCTTCATGCACCTCGACGTTGATCTTCCAGAGCCGCAGATGCTCGTCCGGGCAGTGATCGAAGAACATCGTGCGTTCAAGCGCCGTGTAGTAGCCGGCGATCATCGAGAAACAATTCAGGCTCAGGATGTCGCCCTTCTGTACCTTCCGGGTGGTGACGGGGTTGTGCGCGCCGTCGGTGTTGATGCCCGACTGGAACCACGTCCACGTGTCCATCAGTTCGGAATCGGGAAAGCGTCGCGCGATCTCGCGCACCATCGCCTGCGTCGACGCGAGCGCCACTTCATGCTCGGGCACGCCTTCATGCACGGCCGCCGCCAACGCGGCGCCGCCGACGTCACAAACGTTCGCGCCATGTTTGATCAGTTCGATTTCTTCCGCCGACTTGATCATGCGCATGCGCATCGTCTGCGCGCTGATGTCGACGAACTCGACGGAGGGCAGCGCTGCCTTCAGCTTGCTCAGCACCTCGACGGGCAGCTGGTCGAACTCGACGCCCACGCGGCCCCGGTTATCGATCTCGCCCTGCACGGCCCGGAAAAAGTTGTCGCGCTGCCAGTCGGTATAGACAACGTTGTAGTCGCCGACCGTGCGTCGCCACGGCTGGCCGCCGTCGATATTCGCCGAGATCGACACGACCTTTTTGTCCGTCACGACGAGGCCGTATTTGCGGCCGAACGAGCAGTACAGAAAGTCCGCGTAATAGTTGATGTTGTGATACGACGTGAACAGCACCGCGTCGATGTTTTCGCGCGCCATCAGCTCACGCAGCTTGCCTTGACGGCTTGCATATTCGGCGCCGGAGAACGTGTGCTTCACTTTCTCGCCGTTCTCGATGCGGATCAGGTTCTCAAGTTTCATGTGCTCGGCTCCTCGGTGAAAATCCAGTTGAAGTGAGCCTCATGTTAGGGTTCTGACCGGCTCGAATATTTCCCGATGCGACACAGGAGTTTTTGTTTTCGACATCGAGGGTTAACCACGAGCGTCGCGGGTCCCCGCGTGTTTGCTTCTGACGAGGGTTCAGAGCGCCTTCTGATAGCGCCTGCGGTCGGCCATCGGGGAAATATGGAACTGCGTCTTGTAGCGAGTCGAAAAGTGGGTCAGCGACGTGAAGCCCGTGCGCGCGCAAACTTCTTCCAGCGGCTTGGCCGTTCGATACAGCAACTGCCGCGCGCGCAGCAGGCGGATCTCCAGATACGCTTGCGCGGGCGTCTTGCCGAGGCGCTCCTGAAACCATCGTTCAAGTTGCCGCTGCGAGACGTCGAGAAACGTCGCGATCTCCGCGACGGACAGCGGTTCCTCGACGTTGCTCTCCATGACCTGCAAGGCCTCGTCCAGTCTTGCGTGCTCGGCGCCGATGTACTGCCGCAGCGACGTGACCTGACGCTGCTCGTGACTGCGCCGCTCGGCGACCAGCAGTTCGAGCACGCGCGCCGACAGCGAATGGCTGCCGGGCGGCATGCCGAGCAGATGCACCATCAGGTCGAGCGGCGCAACGCCGCCACTGCACGTGTAGCGGTCGCGATCGACCTCATACAGACGGTTCGAGACGGTCAACCTCGGAAACTGCTCCAGCAGCACGTCCTGGTCTTCCCAATGAATCGTGCATCGGTAGCCGTTCAACAGACCCGCGCGCGCCAGAAAATAACTGCCCGTATCGAGCCCGCCGAGCGCGGTTCCGCTGCGTGCGTGATAGCGCAGCCAATCGAGCACGGCGCCGATCCCCTTGCGCGGAATCGGATTCGGACCGACGACGAACACGGCATCGAATTTCCCCGCCTCGGCCATCGACATATCGGGCAACACGCGAATCCCGTCGCTCGAACACACGTACTCGTTACCGGCTCCAATCAGCCGATACTCGTAGACCTTGCGCTCGACGAGCATGTTCGCGATCCGCAAAGGGTCGACGGCCGCGCCTAGCGCGATCAGCGAGAAGTTGTCGAGCAGCAGGAATCCGTAGCGCGTCACGCGCAGATCATGCATACCCGCGTCGATCCGGCTTTGGGGAGTTTGCTCGGGGGTGGAGCACATGGTCGGCGATATCGGGGCAAGTGTTCAAACCGGGATCATAGCGTCGCTTCATTGACGCGGGACCGCGAACTTCCCCTTCGCAGCATATCGCCTTGCGAGGCGCTTCGCGAATCTCCGTCGATCAGTAGCGTCTGACCGGAGATCGAACGCCCCGCGCCCGTAGAACGAACGAAAGCTGTCCCCGTTGCGCCAGCAATTGTGTCCATGACGGGCACGCCGCACGCGCGGACCTGCTCGAAAAGGCGTCGGCACACCGGCTGTGGCACACGGCCGCGACTTAAAAAGCGATGGCGCCCGCTTATCCGAAGTAGACTCCATCGCTGTAATCGTCCGCCGAGCTGAGGCAGTGGGCGCCACACTCAGCCGCTTAAAGTCGCCGCCAGGAAGCGAAACCTGGCAGCGTTCGCACTTCCATAGACCTTTGCGAAGCTCACGAGGCCTGTGGAAACCTCGCTCGGCCGCCCTGAGAGAGCCGGTTGCTGGCCCAACCGGATCTGATGCATATACGGTCCTGTTCAATGATCGTGCTGACGGCCAGCCCGCTTCCTCAGCGCTTCGATTTCGTCGAGCAGGTCAAGGGCGAGCGCAATTCCCGGCGCATTGATCTGAAGGTCGCGAGTCAGCCGACAAGCGGTGCGCACGCGCCGCAGTGAGGCCCCGCTGAACCGCCATTCCTGAGGCGCAGCGCCTTTTGGCTCGAGTGCGCCCTCGGCAACCCAAAGCGTGATCTCTTCTTCCGATGCGCCGCTTACTCGACTCAACTCGACGAGCGTGAACTCCATATTTTCATCAACAATCTGAGCAGACAGACTGGTCGTTTCAAATTCTCTCATGATGAACTACCCATAAAACCGCGCACGCGGATCGAAGTTGAACGCCTGCCGCATCGTGTCGTAGGCCGCTTTAGCCAACTCACTGTCGGCCGGCGGCAATACAATGTTCAAGATTGCGTACATGTCCCCGGGCGGGCTCCCGGGAATTCCCTTGCCCTTGAGCCGCATACGCGTGCCGCCTGCCGCCCCTTTTGGCACGGTCATTTCCACCCATCCATCGGGCGTCGGCACCGTTACGTGCGTACCAAGTGCTGCTTCCCATGGCGCAACCGGCAACTCAATCGACACATCGGCGCCATCGACGCGAAAACGCGGATGCTCGCGAAACGCGATTTCCAGGTAGAGATCCCCCGGTGAGCCGCCCCCCGCGCCGGTTCCTCCCTGGCCGGCAAGCCGTAGGTGCTGCCCGGCCCGCACGCCTTTCGGAATCGACACGTTCAAGGTGCGTGATTGCAGCGATACATGGCCATGCTCATCGATTACTGGCAACTGCAGAGAAATTGAGCGTTGTGCTCCGCGATAGGCATCCTCGAGATCGATGACCACCTTCGCGTGGTGATCCTCTCCCATCGCCCGCGAAGCCCGACGCCGTGCGTGCGCGGTTCGCGCACCGCCGAACATCGCTTCAAAGAACTCGTTGAGACTGGCATGCGCTGCCCCCTCTTCTCCCGCACCGCTGAATTCGAAACCTTCATCCCAGTTAGGGGGAGGCTGGAAGTCCTCTCCGGTGCGCCAATGCGTGCCCATCCGGTCGTAGGCGGCGCGCTTTTCCGGATCCTTGAGCACCTCATAGGCCTCGCCCAGTTCCTTGAAACGATCCTCCGCGTCGCTGTGCTTGCTGACGTCCGGATGGTACTTGCGCGCGAGCTTCCGATACGCGCGCTTGATGTCCTCCTGAGCGGCCGTACGCTCGAGGCCCAGGATCGCGTAATAGTCCTTGTATTTCATCTGAAAGATACGCCGGTGAGGGATACACGGAAGCGGTCGTCCGGCGAAAGGCACCCGGGTTCGCTGCGCTTGATACAGATCAACAGTAGCACTGAACCGCACCGCACATTAGTCGATGCGTGCGGCCAGCGTCCATAGAAGGTTCCACACACTCTGGCACCCAATACGCTCCGTATACCTCGCAGGAGTCGCAGCCGTGAACCCCGCTCCCCGAAAGGTCGTCATCATCGGCGCCGGCATGGCTGGCATGTGCGCCGCAATCTACGCACGCAAGTGCGGATACCCCGTCACCGTGCTTGAGCAGCACGAACGGCCAGGCGGACTTGCCACCAGCTGGCAACGCGGCGCATATACGTTCGAGGCGTGTCTCCACTGGTTGCTCGGCTCGAATCAGCACGACCCGATGCACGCGTTATGGCGCGAAGTGTTCGATATTGACCGCCTGCATTTCGTCTATCCCGAAGAGTGGATACGCGTCGAAAGCGAAGACAGCGAGCGTCTGTCCATCTACTCGGATCTCGAACGGCTCGAAGCGGAGCTGTTGCGGCATGCACCGCAGGACGAAGTGCAGATCCGCCAGTTCCTGCACGCCGTCCGCAGCCTGTGCCACTGCCCGCTGCCAGCCCTGGGCGGCACCTGGCAGCACCGGTTTGCGACCGGGCTGCCATTGCTGCGCCATGCGCCGCTTCTGAAACGCCTCTCACATATCACATCCGAAGCCTATGGCAAGCGGTTCAGCGATCCGTTGCTGCGCGGCTTCTTCGGTGACGGAGAAAACGCACAACTCGCGGTGCTCGCGCTCGTTTTCGCACTCGCGTGGAACGCCAACGGGAATGCCGGTTACCCGGTGGGCGGCTCGCAAGCTGTGACTGGTTCGATCGCACAGAACCTGCAGGAGATCGGCGGTGTGTTGCGCACAGGCGCGAGCGTAAGGCAGATACTTGTGGCAGACGACACAGCAGTGGGTGTGCTGCTCGACGACGGCGAGCACATCGACGCGGACTGGGTCATCTCAGCCGCTGACGGGCACACGACCATCTTCGGTCTGCTCGATGGGCGATATGTCGGACCACGCATGGCTCACCTGTATCGCACCTACGAGCCGTTCCCCTCGTTTCTGCAGGTGAGCCTCGGCGTGGCACGCGATCTTTCGCAACAGTGCGGATTCGTGATGCGGCTGCTTGACCTACCGCTTATAGTCGACCCGCAAACGACGGTACGTCAAATTGCCTTCCGGCTGTTTCACTACGATCCGACGCTCGCGCCCGTCGGCAAGACCGCCGTGACATGCACCTTGCCGACGCGCAACGTGGAATACTGGTCGTGGTTGAGCGAGCACGACCCGCAAGCATACGAAGCGGAAAAGCGGCGCGTGGCGGACAGCGTGATCGCGCTTTTCGATGCGTGGATACCGGGTGTGCGCGACGCGATAGAAGTGGTCGACGTGTCGACACCCGCTACCGTTATCCGTTGCACGCGCAACTGGCGAGGAAGCATGGAAGGCTGGTTGATCACGCCTCAGACGGGTGTAAGACCACTGCCGCCCACGCTTCCTGGCCTGCGAAGATTCCTGATGATCGGCCAATGGGTTATGCCCGGTGGTGGCCTGCCGTCCGGCCTGATTACAGCGCGGCGCGCGGTCCGCCGCATGTGCCGGCAGGACGGGATCGCTTTCGCGCCAGACGAACACGAGAAGACGACGAACGCAGCCGGCGGCTTGCCGCCGTGACGTAACGCGTCTGCCAAACACGCACAGTCGGCGAAGATTCGTGTCGGATCGGGTATGGCATCGTTCGGCAAGCGCCTCCTGGAAAAGCCGTCCCAGATGTCGCCTCTCTGTGCGGGTTGTTCGAATCCCGCTGGATGCTTTATTCCGGTGGCGGCTCGGCGCTGTTTTCCGGTCCCGACTGCTCTTCTTCCTGAAGCGGCTCGACGCTCACCGCGGCGGGCGGCGGAATGCTCTTGACCGCGACGGGGGACTCGATATTCTGCACGGCGGCCGGCCTGTTACTCCTGACCCCGACGGGAGCCTCAACGATTGGCGCAGGGACGGTGTGCCGGTCGGCGGTCAGGCCTGTACCAACGTTCGAGGTCGTGGTGTTCGCACTCTTAAGGACGCCGCGCGTATCGAACAGGAACACGGCTGCCGAGGAACGCGTGTCGGCACCAGCAACCAGCGCCCCGATGAACGGGATATAGCTCTCGGGGTGCGGCCTCGACGTTACGTAGGTATACACGAGCAGCATCGAGCCGTCGTCCAGCGCGGTCTGCACTGATGCCGGGCCAAGCGCGGCGGTCACTTCCTGGAGCGTCGTCACGCCACGCCTGAAGGTCGCCATCTGTTCAGGCCTCACTTCGACCCCGGCGGACATGCAGCCGGCAAGCAGCACACCGCTTAGCAGCCCGGCTATCAGTCCACGTTTCATGTTGCCCCCGCCCCCGTATCTGTAATTTTAGGACGCCATAGTGCGGCCGCTGAAGGGCATGGTCTGGTGGATACCCTCATCGGGGTCCCGACGAAGTGGGAGCGCCTTTCGCCTGACTATTGCAAAGTATCGGCTCGCAGAACAATGACCTGCGATATGCCTGCCGCAACACCGGGAGCTCTATATCCACACTGTTGCGATCGAGCGACAGGCGCCGCGCGCCGATAGCTTCGGATACCAGATTGCCGTTATCGTCTTATGGGCGACAGCAACTCCTTCGCAGAGAGGACATCGCCGTACGGGGTGGCGTGAAGCGTTTAATGAAACCTTCAACCCTGGAGTGACCAATGAAGAAGACTCTGATTGCCGGTGCGGCGCTGGCTACGTTGGCCGGCGCAGTGCAGGCGCAAAGCAGCGTGACGCTTTATGGTCTGATCGACACAGGCCTCACTTACACCAACAGCCAGATCACCGGCACCGGAGCGGGTGGTCACAGCAATTGGCAGATGACCAGCGGTGGTGTCCAGTACAGTCGCTGGGGTCTGCGCGGAGCGGAAGATCTCGGCGGAGGCTTACGGGCGATTTTCACTCTCGAAAACGGCTTCAACGTGAACAATGGTCAGTTGTCGTCTTCCAATCGGATATTCAACCGCTTGGCCTACGTTGGGGTATCCAGCCGTGACTTTGGCTCGCTGACCCTGGGACGTCAAACCGACGACATGGTTGACTTCCTGGCGCCACTCTCGTTGACCGGGACACAGTATGGCGGGACTCACTTCGCCCATCCGTTCGACGTCGACAACCTGAACGATTCGTTCCAGATCAACAACTCGGTCAAGTATCAAAGTCCGGATTTCGCGGGCTTCAAACTGGGTGCCTTATACGGCTTTTCGAACCAGGCCGGTGGTTTCGCGAACAATCGTGCGTACAGCGTCGGCATGTCTTACATGTGGGGGCCGTTGAACTTCGGCGCCGGGTATCTGCACCTGAACAACTCGGCCCGCACCCCGGCACAGCTCAATACGAACGGGGCAGTCACGGATACCCTTGGGGCCTCTGTCTCTGGCCTTCTGACACCGACTGCCGTGCCGCTCGGTGCACTCGCGAGCCGCCAGCAGACGTGGGGCGGAGGCGTCAACTATGCATTCGGTCCGTTGGTCGCTGGCTTCGTATATACGCAGACGAACCTGACTGAACTTTTCCTGACCGGCTTCAACACCCACTTCCAGAACTATGAAGGAAACGTCCGGTTTGCGCTGACGCCGGCCGTTATGTTGGCGGCAGCGTACACCTACTCCCGCGCCGGTGGAAATGCCGGTGGTGGCGCTCCGCACTGGAATCAGGTAAGCGCGCTCGCCAACTACGCCTTCTCGAAGCGCACGGACGTCTATATCCAAAGCACCTATCAGAGCGTGAGCGCGCGCGCTGGCAATCCGTTGGGTGTCGCCTGGATCAACGGTGTGAGTTCCCCCGCGTCGACATCAAATCAGGTCGAGGCCACCGTCGGCCTACGTCACCGCTTCTGATTCGAAGCTCCCATCCATGGGAGCTCGCATCAGGACGCCAGAGACCGGCCGGTTCGCGGACGGTGAGCGACTGCGCGTAATGGATGGATAAAGACGGGCTGGAGCGTCCGGCGGGACGGGTTACCTCGACGGCAGGCGCCGGATGATACAGGCTGCCAAGCGCGCACTGCGCAGTTGTCCTGCACAAGAAGCCCTTGGCTTTTCCCGTTGGCGAAGACTTGGTCATTTCGCATCCGGGCATTTCCGACGACATCGCACTGGCGTCGTCAGAGCTCATGCTCATCTGCATCGGACAGTCGCCCGTCAAGCCGCTAGCCGCACTTTTGTGCCAGATCTGAGATTTCCTTCTGAAGCGCACCGAGGAAGACGTTCACCCGATTCGGCACATATCGCCGGCTTGGGATGACCGCCCACACTGACAGGTCTTCCATCGCGGCGTCCTCCAGCTGAACCTGCACGAGCGAATGATCGGCCAGTTGCCTGAAGACGTCCCAGGACGTCAGCATTGCGAGCCCGAGTCCCTGCACAGCAGCCGTGCGTGCCGCTTCCACACTGGTCGTGGTGACATACCCTTCAATGCGCTTGCGTATCAGCTTGCCGCCGACAACGAGCGGCCAACTGCCCACCGAGTCGAGTCTGATACAGCGATGCTGGTCCAGTTCCGCCGACGTCGAAGGTCGTCCGTGCTTCTTCAGATACTCGGGCGAAGCACAAATCAGGCGTGGATTCGGAGCGATCTTTCTGGCCACCAGTTCCGAATCTTCCAGCGGTGCAATGCGTATTGCCAGATCCAGCCCCTGCCCCACGATATCGACCTGGCGATCGGAAAGGTCGAGGTCGAGCCGAAGCTCCGGGTTCGCTTCCAGCAGTCCCGGCAGCATCGGCAACACGACCGATTGGCCGAAGCCACTCGGTGCGGTCAAACGCAATATGCCCGATGCAGTGCCCGACGACGGACTCACTTCAGCTCGCGCGCCCGCTTCCGCAGCCACCATCGCCCTCGCGTAAGGAACAAACGCCTCCCCTTCTGCGGTCAAGGTCAGGGAGCGAGTGGTCCGATGAAAGAGGCGCACGCCGAGGTCTTCTTCGAGCGCGGCAATGCGCCGTGAAACCTGCATGGGCACCACGTTCAGCTGGCGAGCCGCCGCTGACAGGCTGCCCGCGGAGGCAACGGCGAGGAAAGTCTGAACGTCTGCGAGGAACATCGTCTATATCCAAAAGTGTTAGGGCGGCTTCACGCGCCGACCTCTGTTTCCTGCTGCTCGCGACGCCTACCATGCAGTCACCTTCTTCACGAGACGAGCAGCGAAATGAGCGACGCAACCTCCCCCATCCTTACTTCGTATAACCGCAACGGCATCGCATTACGCAACCGCATCGCCGTCGCCCCCATGACGCGTATCACGGCCACGGAATACGGCTATCCGACCCAAGCCATGTTCGACTACTACAAGCGCTTCGCGAAAGGTGGTTTCGGCCTGGTAACGACGGAAGGCATCTATACCGACAAGGCGTTCTCGCAAGGATACCGGTTTCAGCCAGGATTGGCCGACGACGAACAGGCGAAGGCATGGTCGACGTTCAATCGCGAGATGCATGAGCATGGGACCCCTGTGTTCGCGCAACTCATGCATGCCGGGGCGTTGAGTCAAGGCAACGTTTATCGAAGCCATACCGTGGGCCCGTCGGCCGTCCGCCCGAAGGGCGAACAGATGAAGTTCTACTTCGGCCAGGGACTCTATGCTGAGCCAAAAGAGATGACAGACGCTGAGATTGATGAGGCTATTCAGGGGTTTGTCGGCGCGGCACGACGTGCCGTGAATATTGCCGGGTTCAAGGGCGTGGAAATTCACGGCGCTAACGGGTATCTCCTCGACCAGTTCCTGACAGCAGGCACTAATCGTCGGACCGACCGTTGGGGCGGCGACACGAAGGCTCGCGTGCAACTGCTCGTCGATGTTGTCGAAGCAGTCAGGCTCGGCATCGGAGATGCTGTACCCGTGGGTATCAGGATTTCACAAGGCAAGGTCAACGATTTCGGTTCCAGGTGGTCGGGTGGCGAGGCGGATGCCGAAGTGATCTTCGGCACACTTGCCGATGCAGGCATCGACTTCCTTCACGTCACGGAGTTCGAGGCCTGGCAGCCGGCCTTCGAAGGCACGCACGATAGCCTCGTGACGCTGGCACACCGTTACGCGCCCGCCGTCACCGTCATCGCAAACGGCGGCTTGCACACGGCTGAGCGTATCAACCACGCGCTGGCCTCCGGTGCGAATCTGGTGACAGTCGGACGCGGCGCGCTGGCGAATCCCGACCTGCCGAAACTGCTCGCAAACAGGCGCGAACCTCGTACATTCGACAGTTCGATCCTTCAACCGATCGCCAGCATCAAGCCCGAAGAACTCGCAATGCAGATAGCCGCTTCAACGTAACGTGTGGTTGCGCGGCAGCGCGCAGCGCAACCGTTCAGCGGAATTCTCCAGCCGTCAGGTTGCAAGCTCCGCATGTTGTTTCTCCCGTTGCGAACGACGCCAGTCCGCTGGCGTCATGCCCAAACGTTGACTGAACGCGCGCCGGAACGCGGCGACGGATTGATAGCCGACTGTCTCGGCCACAACCTCGGTCGAAATGCCTGGTCTTTTCAGTTCGTTGGCCGCCAGCGCCATGCGGATATCGGTCAAGAAATCATTCGGCGAACGACCCAGCTTGTCGTGAAAGTGACGAATCAACGTTGCACGTGACATGCTGCAGAGGTCCGCCAGCACAGGCAGCGTCCATGCTCGTGCAGGGTCGCTGAAGATCGCCGTCAGTGCGGGAAACAGGCGCGGATTGCTTGCCAGCGCGAGCAGCCCGACAGGTGCTTCATCGGACTCGCTGGCCACGCGCATCGTCAGCGCAAACAGCGCCGCCGATAGCGCATTCATCATCGCGTGGCCGCCAAGATTGTCTGCACTGGCCTCTGTTCGCATGAGGGCCACGAGACCGTTCAGCTGCGCGTAGGCCGCACCATCAGCGCCGTGCTTCCCACCGCTCCTGGTCGGCGACGTATGCGTGACAAGCCGTGCGGGCAGATACGCACGGATGAACCCGTCATGTGGCGGCGCCAGAATGATTCGCCCGCAGAGCATGTCGAGACGCGGGCCGGTGCCCTTGTTTTCGCTAATGGTCAGGTTCAGGGCAGCGCGCTCGTGCGCCCGCTTCGGCCGCGCGCCGCTACCGTCGTGAAGCGTGTGGGCAGAGCCGTGCGCCAGCATCACGATGTCGCCGGCGCAAAGGTGCTGCGGATTGCCGGCACCCGGCGTCTCCAGAATGGCCGACCCGCTGAGGATGATGTGATACGGCATCTCGCCCGGGTCCGAATCGCCATAGATCACTTCCCACGGTGCGCCATACGAACAGCGCAATTCGAGTTGACCGTGCACGGTCATCATGCCGAGCAAACGGCTCAGCCAGTCTTGCGAAAGTGGCATCGTGGCTCCATTTGATACTTTAGAGCATGATATTGACATTTAAAGGGCTCAACAAGCTCATTCGCCGAACCTAAAGTGGAGGCTCCTAACCACCACTGAATGAGGTTCAACATGAGTCGCATCGCTATCCCCGCAGTCCAGAACGCAACGGGAGGCACCGCTGAAGTCTACGGACGGGTTCGCAAAATAGCCGGCGGCAGCGTGCCGAATCTGTTCGCGGCGCTCGGCCATCTCGCGCCCGCGATACTGAATGCGGCGCTAGACGCCGAAGGCGCGCTTGCATCGAGCAGTCTGAGCAAACAGGATCTGGAAACCATCAAGCTGCTCGTGAGCGAGCAAACGGGCTGCGACTACTGCGTCGCCGCGCACGTGATGCTGGGCAAGATGACCGGGCTATCGCCCGAAGCGCTCAAACATATTCGTGCGGGTCAGGCGACTGGCGATGTCCGACGCGACGCCCTCATCCGTTTCGTGCTGACCCTGCAGACGACCCGCGGCACGATCGCCGAAAGCGAACTCGCAGCCATTCGCGCCGCAGGCTACAGCGACACGCAACTCGCAGAAATCTCGCTAGCAATCGCCATGACGATTTTTACGAACACCTTCAACCGTATCAACGACACCGACGTCGATTTCCCGCCCGTCAAATAACGTCGCTTTGACGCGCGGACAGGCGGCGCGATGACGTGTCGCCTGCTTCGTACATCTATCGCGCCGACGCCGACGGGCCTATCGCGCTCGTCGCGCACTCACCCTTTAGCTGGATTGGAGAAAGTCATGTCTCAGGTTGAACAGTTCGATACGTTGATTCTCGGTAGTGGCCAGGGCGGCAAGCTGCTGGCCTGGCATCTGGGCCGGTCAGGACAACGCGTGGCCGTGGTCGAGCGGCAATGGGTGGGCGGCTCGTGCCCGGCCGTCGCTTGCCTGCCGAGCAAGAACGAAATCTGGAGCGCGCGCGTGGCTCATCTGGCGCGGCATGCCGCTGACTTCGGCGCGACCACGGGACCTGTCGCCATCGACATGGCAAAGGTTCGCGAACGCAAGCGCGGCATGGTCGAACGCGAAGCCGCATTTCACGTGCAGGCGTATGAATCGAGCGGCGCTGAGCTGGTCATGGGCGTCGGCCGCTTTGTTGGGCCGAAGACCGTCGAGGTGCAACTGAACGACGGCGGCACGCGCACGCTCAGCGGACGCCAGGTCGTGGTCAACGTCGGGACGCACGCGGCGATTCCTGACGTGCCGGGACTGCGCGCTGCCGAGCCGCTGACGCATATCGGCGCGCTGGATCTCGACCGTGCGCCCTCACATCTGATCGTCCTGGGTGGCGGCTATATCGGCGTGGAGATGGCGCAGGCTTACGTGCGCTTCGGTAGTCACGTGACGATCATCGAGCGCAGTACAAGGCTGATGGCCCGCGAAGATGCGGACGTCGGCGCGGAGATGCTGCGCATTCTTCGCGCGGAAGGAATCGATGTCGTGCTGGATGCACGAACAGTCAGCGTCGAGGGACGCTCGGGCACGCAGGTGCGCGTCGTCGTGCGCACGCCTTCGGGTGACCGGACTCTGGATGGAAGCGACATTCTTGTCGCCGCCGGCCGCGTTCCCAACACAGCCAGCATCGGCTTGGAGCACGCAGGTATCCAGCTTGACGAACGTGGATACATTCGCGTGAACGACCGGCTGCAGACCTCGGCACCCGACGTCTGGGCAATTGGCGAAGTCGCGGGCAGTCCGCAATTCACGCACGTATCGGTCGATGACTTCAGAATCGTGCGCGACAACCTCGCGGGCGGCAATCGCGGCACTGGCGATCGCCTGATTCCGTACACGCTGTTCACCGATCCCCCGCTCGCGCGCGTCGGACTGAGCGAAAGCGACGCGCAACGTCAAGGCATCGCCGTTCGTGTCGCAACACTGCCGATGAACAACGTGCTGCGGACGGAAGCGACCGACGAGACGCAGGGTTTCATGAAGGTGCTCGTCAGCGCAAACGACGATCGCATACTCGGCTTCACGATGATCGGCTCAGAAGCTGGAGAAGTGATGGCGGCGATGCAGACAGCGATGCTTGCGGATCTTCCTTACCAGAAACTCCGGGATGCCGTGATCTCCCATCTGACCGTCGCCGAAGGCCTTGGAGCGCTTCTGTCGAGGGTGCCCGAGCGAACCGGCGAGTGAGGGACAGGAAGCCCTCACTCGGCGTCATGGTGCCTGTCCCATACGTGAGCTAAGCGCGTGCCAGCCGCAGCGCATCCTCCCATTCAGCGTGCTTGCCGGCGTGCGACGGCGACGTCACTATTTTGTTCGCCGCCTGTGGGCAAATGGCCTATCTTTGAATGGTTTCGCGATGAATCAATTCGTGAACGGGAGGATAAGATGCCGCACTCTATAGGAGGCTGGCTAAGCCGAAGCCCCGTGGTTGCCGCGCTGGCAGCGTTGCTCATATTGTCGGCTTTCACCGATGAGGCGCGCGCTCAGGCCGCTGCCGTACCCAATGTGACGGCTATCGGGCAGTCGGTTACATGCCAGCCCACGTCCACGACCAGGCCACAGCCGAAGCTTCCCATTGGTTTTACCGAGCAGATCTTATACGCAGGCTGTCTCACTCAGCCGACCGCGATAAGCTTCAACGGAAGCAAGACCAAGGTTTTCGTCGCCGAAAAAGGGGGCAAGGTTTGGAATTGCGATTTGGCGACCCCCACTTGTACGTTGTTCGCCGACCTGGCGAGTGAAGTTTGCAATGATGCCGACCGGGGCCTGCTCGGACTTGCTGTCGACCCGCAGAACGATGGGAACGTCTACGTGCTTTACACGACGCGTCCTGCGACAGGAGCGTGTAGTGGAAACGTCCTTACAGGCGGACAACTTTCGCTGCTAACGGGGTCGGGCGAAAAAAAGATTCTGCCCGCCGCAGGATCCAACAGCCAACCGTGGTGTTTTTACTATACGTCTCACAGCATCGGGGGCTTGGTCTTTGCAGCCGATAACAAGACGCTATATGTCAGTGCCGGCGACGGCGCAAACTTCGAGCAGGTTGACTACGGCCAGTTGGATACCGCTTGCGGCGATGGCACAAATCTGCCGCAGGGGGCGTTTCGCAGTCAGGGCGTGTCGCCCTACAACGATGGCGTGATTCTCAGGGTAACGAACCCGGGCGCGACAACCCAAAGCGTTGCTGTTGTCACAGCCGGCCTGCGCAATCCTTTCCGCTTCGCCAGACTGCCCGGAATGACGGATGAACTGTACATCGGCAATGTGGGTTGGAACCTTTGGGAATCCATCGACCACTTCACCGTCGCCGGCCAGAACTTTGGGTGGCCGTGTTTCGAAGGATGGGCCCCCAACAACAACTTCAGTGCGGCTCCTCAACCCGACTACCAGAAGACCGCATACTGCGCAAGCGTGGGCGGCGTCACTGCCCCGTTCTTTGCGTACGCTCATACGAGTTATGTAACGGCCCAAGACAGCAAAGGACGGACCTGCGGTGGCAAACCTTCCGGCGGTGGGGCTGATCAAAACGGTAGTGTGATCTCCGCACTTGGATTCACTGATGGCACCAGCGCAACCTACCCGTCTGAGTTCCGGAACGCCCTGTACTTTGGCGATCTTCTTCGGAAATGCATCTGGACAATGCAGCCGCCGAACAATACGCCACAGACCTTTGCAAGGGACCTGCAAGGAGGACCGGTGGATTTGAAATCCGGTCCGGCTGGGGACCTCTTCTACGTAGACCTCGTTACCAGTACCGTGAGGCGATTTACGCATAAGTAGGAGGCGAACAACTGAGTGGTGCTTGGCTGGCATTAAACGATTCCTGTGCCTTGCGCGAGTTGTGCGTCTGTTCCGCGTGTCCCGAAACAGACGGACAGCGGCTTCAGACGTTGAAGCCGCCGTTTGAATGCCCGTCGGCTCAGCATCACGAACGACCGGAAGCAGGCAGGTCGGATCAGGCTCACCGTCAGAGAGGAATGCGAGAGCCGGAGTAGCCCTCGCACCGTCCTCGTTCCAAACCACCGCACCAACGTCGGGCAAGGCAATCCCCAATTGCGCGCGCAATTTTTTTCCACTTGCGCCGCACTTTTTTGATTGTGCATGATGCGTTGTGCACAGCACAAACGCAGATCACGTACCGATGGGGATGTCCATGAGTCTTTCTGCCTTTGCCACTGCGCCAGTAGCAGGCGCAATCGATACGACGCGTGAGTCGGATACGGACCACCTGAAGGTCCAGCAGCTTAGCCATTCATTTCGGACTGCAGATGGTGTCGACGTGCCGATCTTCGAGCGCCTCGACTTCAGTGTGAAAAGCGGTGAGATCGTGTCGATCGTCGGTCGCAGCGGCGCCGGCAAGAGCACGCTTTTCAATCTCGTTTCAGGGTTGATCCAGCCACAATCAGGCCACGTCCGCGTGGGTGCGCGCAAGGATGGCAGCGCGGGCCGCATCGCCTACATGCTGCAAAAAGATCTGCTGATGCCGTGGCGCACGGTGTTGCAAAACGCGGTACTTGGCATCGAGCTGTATCGCAAGGTCAAAGCGGCTGATTACGAACGCGCACGTCAGATGCTGTCGCGTTACGGGCTGGGCGCCGTGGCCGACGCTTACCCGCATTCGCTTTCCGGCGGCATGCGCCAGCGCGTGGCGCTGACGCGCACGCTGCTCGTCGATCCCACACTGGTGCTGCTGGACGAGCCGTTTTCAGCGCTTGACTATGAGACCCGGCTGGCACTCGAAGACGATGTGATGGCGCTGCGCGAGCAAAGCGGCACGAGCGTCGTGCTCGTCACGCACGATATCGAAGAAGCAATCGCCGTAAGCGACCGCGTGATCCTCCTCGGCGGCCGTCCCGCGCGCATCGAAGACGACATCGACGTGCGCCTCACCACGCACGGACCGCGCAGCGCAGTATCGGCGCGCGAAGCGCCCGAGTTCCGCACCTTCCATTCGCGCGTCTGGAACGGACTGCGCAGCCATACCATCCAGCACTCGGGAGCCACGGCATGAGCGACGTAGCAATGTCATCCGACGCGCCAGTGCGCCGGCGCACGACGCAACGCCACGCGGCGAGGCTCGGCACCACGGGCGCTGTTGCGTTCATCGTCGTCGCGCTCATCGCGCTGTGGCAGGTAGCCGTCTCGGCTGGCTGGATCAACGGCAAACTGCTGGGCTCGCCAGCGGGTATCTGGCTCGCAGCGCAGCAAGGTCTCAACGGCGGCACGCTGATTAGCGACACGCTCGTCACGCTCTACGAAACCGTACTCGGTCTCGTGGTGGGCAGCGGGCTCGGCATCGCGCTAGGTTTGCTGCTGTGGTTCGTGCCGCGCGTCTCGGGTGTCGCCGAAGGCCTGTCGGTCATTCTGAACAGTATCCCGAAGATCGCGCTCGGACCGCTCATCGTCATCTGGTTCGGCTCGGACATGACGTCGAAAGTGTGGCTCGCCGGTATTTCCACGTTTGCGGTGGCGATGATCTCCTCGTGTGCCGCCGCGCGCGAGGTCGACAAGGACCTGCTCAATCTCTTCCGCTCATTCAATGCAAAGCCTTCGATGATCTTCACCAAGCTGATCCTGCCAGGCGCAATGCCGTGGGTGTTTTCCACGCTGCGCGTCAACATCGGCTTCGCGCTGATCGGCGCGGTGGTGGGCGAGTACATCGCTTCGCAGGCGGGGCTGGGGCACGAAGTGTTCGTCGCTGGGTCGCTGTTCGATCTGAACACCGTGTGGCTCGGCATCATCGTGCTCACGCTGATGGCGACGCTCTTGAGCTGGATCGTTCAATTCACGGAAGCAAAGGTCATTTCATGGAAGGCAAAACGATGAAACGGATGAACGCACGCATGGGCGCGATCGCGGCGGCTGCCGCGATAACGGGGTTCGCGGCGCCGTTGCCTGCGCCGGCGGCCGAACCGGTGACGGTGTATCAGGCATTCCAGTCGATCCAGTATCTGCCGCTCTACGTGGCAATCGACAAGGGCATCTTCTCGAAGAACGGGCTCGACGTGACGAAAGTCACGGCGGGCAGCGGCGCGGCGGGCGTGGCGGCCGTGATCGGCGGCCATGCGGACTTCTCGCTGCAAGACCCGATGACGGCTGTGCTCGCGAACCAGAAGGGCGCGAGCGTCATCAGCGTGGCGAACGTGGTGGCGGGCGTGCCCGTGTGGGTGATCGCGCCGCCGGATGCGGGCGTGCACCAGCCCGGCGACATGTCGAGCAAGAGCGTGGCCGTCGCCCTGCCGCCGTCGACCAGCACCTACCTGTTGCAACGTCTCATCAAGGACCAGAAGATCGAGAAGGTCTCGCTCAATACGGTGCAGCTCGGCACCGAACTCGCGCCCGTCAGCGCGGGCCGCAGCCAGGCCGCGGCCGTCTACGAGCCGCAGGCCGACACGGGCATCGCGCAAGGCTACAAGATCGTCTACGGCTTCCCGAAGGCCTATCCGGGCGGCTACGCATTCTCGACCATCGACACGCTCGCTTCGACGATCAAGGACAAGCCGAAGATGGTCGCCGCCTTCGTGAAGTCGATCGCAGAGGCCGAGGCGCTCATTCACCAGTCGCCGCAGACGGCCAAGGACGTCGCGAAGAGCGAGTTCCCGTCGCTCGATCCGAAGATCGTGGAAGCAGCCGTGGGACGGTTGATCGACCAGAACATCTACGCGCCGACGCCCGATATTTCCGAGCAGGCTTTCCGCAACGCGCTGGATCTGCAGGAGTCGATCGGTAATATCAAGCCGGGCGCGGCCACTTATGCGGGATCCGTCGACAATTCGTTCGCGGCTTCGCTGGCTAAATAAGACACCGCAGTCATAGCCGGCAATCGACCCATGCGTTCGCGCGCGTCCGTGCGCGAACGCTTCGAATGGAACTGCAACATGACCGAAGCCTCGCCGTCGTTCGTGACGGAACTGATCGCGCAACGCGGCAATGTGGCTGCGAGCCGCGCCCGCCTGGACGCGGCCATTGAGCGTGCCAACGCGCTCGAACCCACGCTGCGCGCCTTCACGTACCGCCCGGAATCGTATGTCGAGCCGGATGCGTGCGCGCCCCTCGCGGGCCTGCCCGTTGGTGTGAAGGATCTGATCGACACCGTCGACATGCCGACCGCGTACGGTTCGCCGATCTATCGCGAGCATCGCCCGCAGGCGGATGCCGCCATCGTGACGAAACTGCGCGAATATGGCGCGCTCGTATTCGGCAAGACCGTCACTACGGAATTCGCGTGGCGCCAGCCCGGCCCGACCGTCAATCCGTGGAGCCACGCGCACACGCCTGGCGGCTCGTCGAGCGGCTCTGCGGCCGCCGTGGGCGCCGGCATCGTGCCACTCGCGCTCGGCACGCAAACGGTCGGGTCCGTGATCCGCCCGGCCGCCTATTGCGGCGCGGTCGGCTACAAGCCGAGCTTTGGCAGCATTGCGCGCGATGGCGTACATCCCCTCGCCGCATCGCTCGATCACATCGGCTTTTTCGCGCAGTCGGTGGAAACGGCCGCGCTTGCGCACGCGCTGTTCGTGGCCGGGCGTCCTGACACAATCGAAAGCGCCGCTAACTGGCAGGCATGGTTTGCGCCGCTCGCCGCGCCGCCGCGTCTGGGTATCGTGCGCACGCCCTTCGATGCGCGCCTGCAGGACGCGCAGAAAGCCGACTTCGAAGCAGCGCTTGCGCAGTTGCGCGCTGCTGGCGCAGAGGTGATCGACATTGGATTCCGCGTGGATCTCGCGCGGATCGTCGACGCGCTGCAGGTGATCCTGCGCGTGGAGGCGTGGCACGCAATGGGCCCGGTGTCGGAGTATCACCGCGCGCAACTCAGCCATCACATGCAGGCGCTGATCGATGAAGGCGCGGCGATGCCCGAGGCGCGCTACCGCGATGCGCTGGCGTTGCAGTCCGCACTACGCGCCGAATCGGCGGCGCTGCTCGCGGGCTGCGACGCGCTCGTCAGCGTGCCGGCGACGGGCGCGGCACCTGAAGGTCTCGACGATACGGGCGACCCGGTCTTCTGCGCGCCGTGGAGCCTGCTCGGGGTGCCTGCGCTGACGGTGCCGTCGGGCTGGACAGCACAGGGCTTGCCACTGGGATTCCAGATCGTCGGCGCATACGGCGAGGATCTGGCGACGCTGCGCACGGCGGCGTGGGTGGAAGGCGCGATCGGCGCGAGGCGCGACCTCGCGCTCGATGCATACGGCGAATCCGCCGCCTGATCGTACGCACAGACGCGCAACAACGGGTACCGACCAGATCACGAGCAGGAGACGCCATGGGCAAGCCGTATCGCACGATTCAGGAGTATGTATTGGGTACGCTGCGCGCGGAGATCCTGCAAGGCGTGTATGCGGCGGGCACGCGGCTGCGCCAGGAAGAAGTCGCGAAGCGTCTCGGTGTCAGCACGACGCCCGTGCGCGAGGCATTTCGCGATCTGCGCGCGGAAGGACTCGTCGCGATCGATCCAAACAAGGGCGTTGAAGTGCGCGGCCTGACCGCGGACGACGTCAGTGAGATCTACGAATTGCGCATGATGCTCGAACCGATGCTTGCGGAGCGCGCGTGTCTGAACGCGAGCCCCGCTCAGCTCGAAGCGGCGAGCGCGCGCCATGAAGCGATGAGCGCGGTCGCGCCCACTTCGGAGCAATGGACGCTGCTCAACGAGGAGTTCCATCACGCGCTGATGCAAAGCGAAGCCAGCACGCGGCTATTCGAGGTCGTGCGCGGGCTGTCGCTGCTCGCAAGGCCCTATGTCTCGCTGTCCATGTATGTACAGCCAGGTATCATGGCGAGCAACAACGAAGAGCATGCACAGTTGCTGGCGGCGTGGCGCGCTCGCGACACGCACGCAGTGCGCGAGCAGACGCGCGTGCATCTGCTCAATACGCGCGATGCGATCGTCGCATGCGTCGACCAGTCGGCGCGCGCGCTGGCCGCATGAACTGCGGCCTGTTCACCGCGTGAGCGCCACATCCCCCCGTACGCCGATCACGACCCGAATGCTCCTGTCTTAGCTGACGTTGCGCAAATTGTCACGCTGACACCCACGACGGCGAGCGACCACGCGGCCCGCTTCATTGCGTTCTTCATCGCGATTCCCGTGCAGTACTTGCTGCTCGGCATCGACTGGTACGGTCCGTATTCGATCTTTGAACCGGCGCACCTTTATTTGCGTTGTCGCTCGTGTCGGCGCTCACGCAGGACACGGGCGAATTTTTGAGTCGCTCGTCGTGCAGATTAGCGACGTGCTCCAGTACTTGGCCGGCAAACTGTTAGTTTTTATGCTCAGGCGTTTATCGAAAGCAAAATGAAATAATTTGCCAATACTGGGCTGTCATATTTGTGAAACCACGGTTCTTAATATGCCGGATAATTATCTTAATAAATAGATGCGACATCTTGTACCTCGATTATCAATAGAAAACTGGCATCATATCTTTCGAGCTTACGATTTACCGACCGCCAAGTCACTTCAAGTTATTCAATTGCATTGCGAATCACAATTACGCCAATATGAGTCCCACTCCAAACTCACTAATAAATAAACTTTCCCATAAGCCTTGCGCGATAGTCCGCCGTCATGGTCCGCTGAGCGATAACAGAACCCAGAGAGGCTGGAACATTTTTGCCGGTTAGTGTCGCTATGTCGATCAACGCAATCCGCAGGCGGAGGCACCCTTCTGCCAAAGCCTTTATGCAACGGGGTCCATATGAGTAAAAAGACAGAAGCACAAATTCGCGATTGGCTCGTCCAATATGCGAACACCATAGGCTTGGGAAATTGGCGCGGAAATAACATCAGTCTCGTGGATCTGGGCATTGATTCGATTTCGTCGGCCGAATTACTTTCGTCACTGGAAATCTGGATGGGTGTTTCCGTACCAGTCGATCTGCTCGATAACGTCGTCGAGACGTCGGAACTCATTTCCGTGATAATGGCGCTGCAATCCACCTCCCGAATGGAATCTGCTCGTGGTCGCCCATACGAGTCATCTGTCAATCCGTGGCTTACGGCAAAACTCAAACAATTAAAAATCGATAGAACATTCACCGACTCCCGGGGAATGTGGCTCTACGATGAGCACGGCGAGCGTTATCTCGACTTTATGGCGCAATACGGCGCTTTGCCATTCGGACATCACCCGGCACAGATATGGTCTGCCATAGAATCGTTGCGAGACGACAGGGAACCGAACTTCGCGCAGCCGTCCTTACTGAAATCCGCCGGGGCGCTCGCGCAACGTCTGCTCGAACTCGCGCCTGCCGGTCTCGACTACGTGACGTTCACGAACAGCGGCGCCGAGTCCATCGAAGCCGCGCTCAAGATGGCGCGCCACGCAACGGGGCGCCAGGCGGTGCTGTCCACACGCAACAGCTTTCACGGCAAAACCTTTGGGGCGCTGTCGGCGACAGGAAAGCCCGATTATCAGGTCCATTTTGGTTTGCCACTTGCGGGTTTCGACTACGTCGAATACGGCTGCGTCGATTCGCTACGCGAGGCCCTGGAATCCGGCAGGGTGCCTTACGCCGCGTTCGTCGTAGAACCGATTCAGGGCGAGGGCGGCGTGCACGTGCCGCCGGCCGGGTATCTGCGCGAAGCCGAGGCGTTGTGCCGCCGCAATGGTGTAGTGTTCATCGTCGATGAAGTGCAAACTGGGCTTGGCCGCACCGGCGCCCTGTTTGCCTGCGACGATGAAGACATCCGCCCGGACATCTTGACGCTGTCCAAGGCGCTAGGCGGCGGTCTCGTGCCGATAGGTGCCGTGCTGTGCTCCGCGAGCGTCTACACCGAGAAGTTCGCCCTCAAGCATTCTTCGACTTTTGCGGGAAACGCCTTGGCGGCTCGCGCGGGACTCGCAACACTCGACCTTCTGACGCGCGACAACCGGAGTCTGCTCGCGCATGTGCGCACCGAGGGTGCATACCTTAGGGCGGGGCTCGACACCTTGCAGGCGCGCCATCCGAATCTGATCGAACAGGTGCGAGGCCGCGGGTTCATGCTTGGCCTTCGCTTCACCACCGACCGCAGCGAGTGGAACGAAAACTTTCTTGGCATCGCGGCGGAGGAACGCGAACTGGCACAGTTCGTTGCAAGCTACCTTTTGAACGTCGAACGCGTGCGTGTGGCGCCTACGTTGAACCGCGGCGACGTGCTGCGACTGCAACCGCCGTTGATTGCGTCGCGTGAGCATTCCGACCTTGCGCTCGAAGCGCTGGCGCGCACGCTCGACGTACTCTCCGGGCGGAACACGGGACGCTTCTACCGCGCCATTCTCAGGCGCGAGCGACCAGCGATCAGGCCGGATGACGAGGTTCCGAAAAGTGCCGCGCCCGTCACCGCGCACACACCTGTAGACGATTCTGGCGCACATCGCTTCGCCTTTTTGCTTCACCCGCTCGACGCCCAAAGCTACGCGGACTACGACGCCACGCTCAGTTGTCTCGATCCGCGCGAGTTGGCTGAGTTCGAGGCGACCATCGACGGGCTCATCGACCCCGTCGTCGGCAGCAGCGTCCGGATCGTGTCGCGCACAGGGGCGGCGGCGGTCGGTGACTTCATCATGATCAGTCATACGGCGGCCCAGTTGCGCACACTCGCGCAACGCGACGCGCTGGCCGTCCTGCAGCGAGCGCTCACGCTGGCCAAGGCTCGCGGCGCGCGCATCGTGGGGCTGGGTGCTTATACGTCGGTGGTCAGCGGCGGTGGTTTGCTGCTGGCCGATGACACCGTCGCGCTCACTTCCGGCAACTCATACACGGTCGTGGCCGGCATCGAAGCGGTTGACCTCGCCATGACGCGCGCCGAGCGCTCATGGGAGGGTAGTGCCGCTGCCGTCGCGGGCGCCGCCGGGGCCATCGGCTCGTGCATGACCATTCTGCTCTCGTTGCGCGCGTCGAGACTCGTGCTCGTAGGCAACCCCGCGCACGAAGCGGCGACAGGCAAGGCGCGGCTGCTCAGAGTCGTACAGGCGATCGTCGAACACGCGCTTTCTACACAAGCCGACGCGCTACCGGGCTCCGTCGCGGCACACATCCGCGCCTTGGCGCACCAGGGATCCAACCCAGGCTTGCTGGCCGAGCGGGTCGTCGAAGAAGGGGCCGTGGTGTTATCCGATAGCACGTCCGCCCTGGCACTCGCCGATGTGATCGTGACCGCTACGAGTTTTCCGCGCAATTCCGTCGATGCCAACTTGTTGCGCCCCGGTGCCATCGTCTGCGACATTTCGCGGCCGAGGTCGCTCAGCGCGTCTGCTGCCCTGACGCGGCCAGATGTCCTCGTCATCGACGGCGGCATCGTATCGGTTCCCGGCGGCGTGCGAATCGGACCCTATGGTCTCAAACCTGGGACGTCTTTTGCATGCATGGCCGAAACGATGCTGCTCGCGCTCGAAGGGCGCTTCGAACACACAAGCATCGGCCACGCGCTCGACATGCGCGAGATCACTCGTCAGCAGGTGTCGGCAAGGAAGCACGGATTCGGGCTCGCGCAATTGCAAAGCTTCGGCCAGCCCCTGACCGACTCGGACTGGCAGCGTTTTGTGGAAGCTGGCGCGAACGCTGCGCCCGAGTCCGTGTAACCGCCTCTGCTCTCGAAATCATCATGACTCAAATCGCACCTATTCAACTTCGGGTTCCCGCTTGGCCCTATGCCTGCGAGAGCCTTGTCGAAGTCACGCGTCGTCGTGCCGAAGCGGACACAATCGAACCCGCATTCACGTTTATCGATTACACGGGCATGCAGCCTGAAGATCACGTCATTACGAATCGTCAACTGGACCTGCGCGCAAGGCAGATTGCGGCGCTGCTTCAAACGCGTGCACATGCGGGCGACCGGGTACTCCTGCTCTTTTCGGCGGGAATCGACTATCTGTGTGCGCTCTTCGGTTGCTTCTATGCGGGAATGGTTGCAGTGCCCGCCTACCCGCCGCTGAATCCGCGGCTGCGCGAAAGGCTCGCCGCGGTGTCCGAAGACTGCACCGCGACTGTGGCGCTCACGACGCAGAACATACTCGACCAGTTGCACGACGCGGCGCCGTTGCCGCCCTCATTGGCACGACTAAACTGGATGCCCATCGGTACTCCCCTCGATGCGCTGGAGAGGGCGTGGCGCGCACCGCGCGCCGACCGCGAATCTCTGGCAATCCTGCAATACACGTCAGGGTCGACGGGTACGCCGAAGGGCGTGATGGTGACGCACGGCAATCTGCTCAGCAACACTGCGGCGATTGCGCTGCATCTGCAGTTTGCGCCCGACGACCATCATCTGACCTGGCTGCCGCCCTATCACGACATGGGGCTGATGGGCGCGATCCTCGGTTCGTTCTGCGCGGGCGTGCCTGTTTCATTCATGGCGCCTGCGGCCTTTCTGCGACGTCCCGAGCGATGGCTTACCGAGATCTCGAAGCGGCGCTGCACGGTAAGCGGCGCGCCAAATTTCGCGTACGAGCTTTGCTTCAGCAAGATCCGACCAGAGGTGCTCGAGACGCTCGATCTTTCGAGTTGGTCGCTCGCCTATTCCGGCGCGGAGCCCGTACAAGCCGATACGCTAACGCGGTTCACGGCACGCTTCGGGCGCTGCGGCTTTCGACATGAAGCGTTCTATCCCTGCTACGGCATGGCGGAAACGACGTTATTCGTCACCGGCAAACGCCGCGAAGCGCCGCCGCGTGTGCTGCGTATAGATGGTCCCCGGTTCGCCGCCGGCCAGTGTCATCCGCTGGGAGGTGCGGGCAATAGCGGCATGGCGGTGCGAGAGGTCGTCAGTTGCGGCATCGTCGCGACGGGTCACGACGTGGCCGTCGTTGATCCGAACTCGGGCAAGCCGCTCGCTGACGGCAACGTCGGCGAAATCTGGGTCTCCGGGGCATCCGTCGCGAATGGATACTGGCGGCGGCCGGAAGCGACCAACGAGGTTTTCCATGCGCGTTTGCCCGGCCGTCCCGATGACTATCTGCGCACGGGTGATCTCGGTTTCATACTGAACGGCGAACTCTTCGTGAGCGGCCGGTTGAAGGACGTGATCATCGTCCATGGTGTCAACCATTATCCCCACGACATCGAAAGCACGGTCGATCACTGCGATCCCGCCATCCGACGCGGCTGCGGCATTGCGTTTTCGATCCCTGCCGGCAGCGAAGAAGGTCTTGTGTTCGTACAGGAAATCACGCGTGCGGATCTCGCGCGCGCCGATCACTTCTTCGAGCAAATCCGACGCTCGATTTATGAGCACCACGGCCTTCGTGCCGCGTCTATCGCGCTGATCGAAAGCGGCAGCATTCCGAAAACAACCAGCGGCAAGCTGGCCCGACGTCCGTGTCGCGCGTTCTTCCTGGAGAAGCGTCTCTCATTGCTTGCGCGCTGGGAGAATCCTCTTGTCGCCCGGATATAAAAGTACCGCGTCCGTCCCTGACCGGACGTGCTTGTTGAAGTCATTCATTCCGCAGGAGTTCGAAATGTACAATGTTGCCGATTCCTCACGTTCCGCGTCCCCAACGCTTCCCGCCGCCGGATTTTCGCCCTCGTATGATCCACTGATCCCCCACCCGGAGCACGTCAAAGACCCGTATCGCGTCTATGCGGAACTACGCTCGAATGCGCCTCTGTATCGCTCGCCGCACGGCGTATGGATCGCCAGCGGTTACGAAGAAGTATCCACGATGCTTAAAAGCCCCGACTTCGGCCGCGGCTACTTCTACTTCGATAACATGGCGAAACGGCTTGGCGAGGCCATGGTCTCGCAGCCGGTCTACGCGTCCGCGCGCGAGATGATGGTAATGAAAGACGGCCCCGATCATCTGCGATTGCGCGGACTCGTCGCCCATTTCTTTTCTCACCGCAATGTCGAAGCGCTACGGCCCTTCATGCGAAGCGTGATGGAGGGGCTTATCGATAAAGCGCTCGAGAAGTCGTCGTTCGATGTCATGACAGACATCGCCTTTCCCCTGCCAAGCGCCGTCATCTGCCGCCTCGTCGGCCTTCCCGAAGCGGACTGGCCGCGTTTCCGTCAACGCAGCACGAACGGCTCGCGCGCGCTCGAGCCAGCGCCCCTGAGTCCGCTGGAACTTGCGGAGCAGAACCACGCCGTTGAAGAAGCGAGAGACTACTTCTCCTGGCTGATCGAATTGCGCAAGCGCGAACCCGGCGACGACCTCGCAACGCTGCTCGTCAACGCCGAGGCAGCGGGACAGGCGAGTCGCGAAGAGGTGATCGAGAACCTGCGCATGATGTTCGTCGGCGGCCAGGAAACTACCGTCAACACGATCGGCAACGGTTTGCTCGCGCTTCATCGCCATCCCGATCAGCTCCAGGCGTTGAAGAGCGACCGTGCGCTGATACCGGACGCCGTCACGGAGATCGTGCGGTACGACTCCGCCGTGCAGATCACGCCACGCCAGGCGCGCTGCGACATGGAAATGTGCGGCGCCGCGATCACGGCCGGCGACACGATCCTATGCGTCGTGGCCTCGGCCAACCGCGACGAACGCGCCTGGGTCCAGGCCGACCGCTTCGACATCTCGCGCAAACGGAACTATCCGCTGTCGTTTGGCGGCGGTCCACACTATTGCCTCGGTGCGCAACTCGGCATGGTCGAAACCGAAGTGGCGCTGGCCGCGTTGCTCGACCGCATGCCAAATCTCGCACTCGACATCGCCGATCCGCGATGGCTGCCTGGGACCGTCGTATTTCGCGGTCTTCAGTCGCTTCCCGCGCACGCTTAAGTGAGGATGACGCATGATACGCAAGCTATTGACCGTGCTGGTCGCTGCATTCGTCATCTTTGCTGCGCCGTCACTGCTTCTGTATGCGGACGCGCTATCTCATTCAAAGTGGTGGGCGGTGGTCGCGGTCTGCGTTCTGGGATCGCTCACCCAACCAGCCTATTCTCCCCTCGACCGGCGTGCACCAGCCGAAGACCGTGGCACCGCCAACCAGCTCGTCTGGACAGTCTACCTCTGTCTGATCGGCGGGGTGCTCGAGTCGCTGACGCTACGTATGCCCGTTGCGCTTAGCTGGACCTGGCTGTCGTCCATCGAGCTTGCGATTGCGCTTGCAGGAACCCTGCTGCGCGCGTGGGCCGTGGCGCGGCTTGGGCATTTTTTTACATGGCATGTCCGCGTCCAGTCGGGCCAGTCCGTTATCCGCACGGGTCCATACCGGCTCGTGCGCCATCCGTCCTATACAGGCGCGTGGCTCCTGTATGTCGGCGTGCTATTGGCCATCGATGCCTGGGTTTGTGGGAGTCTCATGGGCATATTGCTGTTCTGCGGCTTTGCGCGTCGCATCCGCTACGAGGAAATGCTTATGCGGCAGACCTTTGGCGACGAATATGTCGCGTACTGCCTTCGTGTCAAACGTCTCGTTCCTTTCATGTGGTAATAGAGAGACTCAAATCATGTTATTTCTTCATCACTCACCTGTTTCGGTATCCTCACAAAAAGTGCGCATGGCGCTGGCTGAGAAAGGCCTCGAATGGACCGACTGCATCGTCGATCTGCTAACCGGCGAGCACTGCCAACCGGCGTTCCGGCATCTGAACGAATGGGCCGAGGTGCCCGTGCTCATGCACGGTGACATGACGCTCGTGGACTCGTGGCTGATCTGCGAATACCTGGACGACGTCGTCCCGCAAACGCCGTTGATGCCCGCTACGCCACATGATCGTTACTTGGCGCGGCACTGGAACCTTTGGATCGAGCGCGAGGTACACGAAGCCACGGGCATGTTGACCTACGCTGTCATGGGCCAGCCACTGCTTGCCCAGCTCGACGCGCAACGGATCGCCGTTTTGCTTGACGCGATTCCTGATGTACGAGTTCGCGCCTGGCGAGCGACGGTACTCGAAAAGGGCCTCGACGCGCCGGGGCTAGCCGATGCGGTCCTCAAGATTCGCCGCTTCGTGCAGCGCATGGAGTCCATGCTCGACGGCCCGCACGGATGGCTCGCTGGAAACGCGTTCAGCCTCGCGGACGTCGCCGCATTACCTTACCTGATGCGCGCGGAGCATTTGGGGCTCGGCTCCCTCATGACGTTCGAGGATCACCCGCTCGTGCGGTCGTGGTATCTGCGGATGCAAAGCCGGCCGTCAATGCAACCTTCCCTTGTTCGCTACTTCGACGCCGACACACAGGCGCTGATGATGCGACTGGTCGTGGATGCGCAGCCGAAGCTCGAAGCGCTCGTGCGCGCAACAGCCTGAGGTGCGGCGATGGATCAACGGAATCTCTTCGATACGCCAGCGACCTATCGGCTCCTGCGCCTCGAGAATCTAGCCGGGTTGCTTGTCGCGCTAGCCATGCTCGCAACGCACTACACACAGGTACGATGGTGGACATTCGTGCTGCTGTTCGCGTACATCGACGCGATCGGCTATCTGCCTGGCGCCATTGCGTACCGGCGCGCACATGGCAGGTCGATCAGCCAGGCGTACTACTTCCTCTACAACAGCACGCACAGCCTGCTATCCGGTCTTGCCGTCGCCGGTATCTGGGCAATCGTCGTGGGCCCCGAATGGGCGCTGCTCGCTATACCGATTCATCTGTTTGGCGACCGCTCGATCTTCGGCAATTTTCTGAAGCCATTTGGCGTGAGCTTCGAGCCCGTCGCGCACCCCGCGTTTTCGCGCTTCCAGTCGAGCTATGCCAGCCACGCAGTGGACGACGAGCGGAGCCGTGATGTACCTCTCTGAACGGCAGTTCGCCCCCACCGAAGATGTGCGCGACGACGCTCGCGGCGTACTGGGCCGTCATGCCCAGCATCCGTCGGCCTGGCTCGCGATGAATCGCGATACGCGACACTTCTTCGTTCCCGGCATCGACGGCATGCTCGCCTACCGGCCGGCTGGCGCGCGCCATCTCGCACTCGTCGCGGGCATTCACGCTCCCGTCGCGCAACGGGACGTACTCCTCGACCGCTTCCTGGAATGGGCAAAGACTCAGAACCGGCGTGTTTTCGCACTGCAAATGCTACGGGATGACGCTGAACGGTTCGCCGAACGAGGTTTCCTCGTCAATCAGATTGGTGCGTCCTATGGCATTACGCTGTCAACGTTCAAGCTCGCCGGCGGACCCTTCATCAAGCTACGTAACAAGATTTCGCGTGCGCGCCGCAGTGGCATCGAAATCGCGGAATTGAATCGCGATTGCGCACCGACGCCGGCACTGACACAGGCTCTGCTGGACATCGACAAGCAATGGCTCAAGGCCAAGCGTGCGAAGGAACTCCAGTTCCTGATCGGCGAAGTGGGGGACATTCGCGCGCTGGATCACAGCGTCAAGCGTCTGTTCGTTGCGATGCGTGAAGGGAAGCCTGTCGCTTACATCCTCTACACCGTGTCTTTCGGTCAATACGCCGGCTGGATGCACGACCTCACGCGCCGACTTCCCGATGCGCCAGCTGGCGTCATGGAGGCAATCAACGCGCACGCGATCGATACGTTCAAGGCCGAAGGAGCGCTGATGCTGAACTTCGGCTTTACACCGCTGACGTCGCTGGCGCGGGAGCACGAGTTGCCTCGTGCGAGTCATCCCGGCACCGCGTGGGTGTTCCGGAAGCTGGCCCAACATGGAAGCGCGATCTATCCGGCAGCGGACCAGCTTCAGTACAAGTTGAAATGGGCGCCGGATGTGCTGCTGCCCGAATACGTCGCCTTCGAGCGCGGCGCGACGGCTGGCAGCCTATGGCAATTCCTGCGTATGACGGGGGCTGTATGAGCGCGCGCTTCGCCACGGAAGGCCATGCGCTTTCGACGGTCTGGCTGCCGGAATCACTCGACGCGGAAATGGCTCCGCCCGCTTCCGACATGACTTGCGATGTCGCTGTGATCGGCGGAGGGCTGTCCGGGCTATCGACGGCCCTGCATTTAAAGCGGTTCGAGCCGAAGCTTGACGTCGCGCTGTTCGAAGCCGGACGAATCGGATACGGAGCGAGCGGCCTCAGTTCGGGACAGTGCGCGCCGCGCATTGGCCCCTCCATCGAACGTCAGGTGAAGACGCTCGGCGAAGACTTCGCGCGCACCGCGTACCTGTATTCAGTCGATGCGATGGAGTATGCGGGCAAGCTTGTGCGCGGGCTGGCCATCGATTGCGACTGTCGCCCAACGGGGCAATGGCAGGTTGCTCTGCGCGAGCGCGATGCGGGTGTGCTCGCGCGCCGCGCGGACGTGTATCGAGCGCTCGGGCTCGAGGTTCCGCTCGTGGCGACCGAAGAAGTGCGCCGACTCATGCCGGGCAGCGGTGCGATCGTGAACGCGCTCCGCTATCCCGCGCTGCAACTCAATCCCGGCCGGTTGTGCATCGCCATGAAGCGGGCCGCGCACGACCTTGGTGTGCGGATATTCGAACGCGCGCGAGTCACCCGCTTCGATATCGCGTCGGGGAAGCTGGACGTAGGCACTGCGAACGTAAGCGCGACCCGCAGTGTCGTCACCGTCGACGGGATGGCTGCCTCGCTGGGCATATTACGTCGCCACGTCCTGCCGATCGTCGTCCACGCCGCGGTGACCACGCCGCTCACACCCGCGCAGCGAGACGCCATCGGCTGGCGACCCGACTCGCCGGGATTGTTCGATGCCCGCCCGGCCTTCAACTTCATGCGACCGATGCCGGAAGGCAGCGTGCTGATCGGGGGCGAATACCGCTATGGACCCGGCATCGCCTCGACAGGCGGAGCTGACGCGACAGTCGCAGCACGTCTCGCGCGGCAGTTGCAGGCGTTCTTCCCTTCGCTTTCCGGGCTGCCAATTGCCCGGAGCTGGTACGGCACACCAGGTTGCACACTCAACGAATGGCCGATCGTCACGCCTTTGGACGACAGATCGCGCCACTGGCATCTGGGCGCATGGAACGGCCATGGCATCGCGCTATCGCTCGCGGCAGGACACGATCTGGCCGCGCACATGACAGGGCTGCGGCCCGAGCGGCCGTTGCCGTGGCGCTTGCCACGGCAGCCCGGGATTCCCGCGCCGTTGGCCCGCCTCGCAATCCCGCTTTACCTCGCGTACCTGCGGCACGCGAGTCGACTCACCCACCCAAAAGGAACTCTGAAATGTTCATGAAAGAATCACGAACAGTGCTCGAGCGATATGCAACGGGACTGGACGCGGAACTCGCCGAACGCGGGTTGATGGCTGCAGAAGCGATGCCTTCGGCAGAACTGAAAAAGCTGATCACGCGGTATCGATTACCGGGGCTTTGGGTCCCGGCGGAGTATGGCGGCACCGACATTTCGCCTTATGACATCGTCCGCGTTCAACGCGCGCTCGGAGCGCGTTGCCCATCACTCGCGCTGATGCTGACGATGCACAACTTCACGGTGGGGTTCTGCCGGCCGCTCGCACCACTCGTTCCATCGTTGAGCGCGATGATGCGCGCTGTGGCCACCGACCACTTGATCGTCGCGTCGGCGTTCGCGGAGGGCCGACGCGGTGCGGGCATTCTCGACTCCACGGTGTTCATGACTCCAGCGTCGGATGGTTATCTGATCAACGGCCGGAAGAAGCCGTGTACGCTGGCGAACACCGCTGACATCGTCACGGTGGGTGTCGCGCTGGAAATGCCGGACGGCACGAAACGCACCGGCATGGCCGTCGTGCCGGGCCATGCGGAAGGCCTGAAGCGCCACGCGTTCTGGCAAATACCGCTGCTCGCGGCAGCCGACAACCAGGAACTCGAGTTCGCCAACGTCAAGGTCTCCGCCGACCAGGTGCTGATCGCATCGGAGGATGACGCCGATGCCCTGTCGGTCATCGCGGCCGCGGAAGTCACGGGCGTGGCCTGGTTTGAGATCGTCGCTTCTGCGAGTTACCTTGGCGTCGCTAGCGCATTGGCGCAGCGGGTGTTGCTCGACGATCGCGTCGATGCAGTCGAGCGCGCGCGGCTCGGCACCGAGATTGAGTTCGCCCAGGCGGCGCTGGACGGTGCTGTGTATCTGATGCAGACCTGCGAGCCGGCGCAATCGCTGCTGTCGCGCGTGCTGATGGTGCGCTATGGCGTGCAGCAGATTATCGAACGCTGTGCGATGCATGCGGCCGAGCTAGGCGGAGGTCTCGCATTCATACGCGATACGGAGGCCTCGGCGCTGCTCGCTATGACGCGATGCCTGGCGTTCCATCCGATCAGCCGCAAGGCTGCCGAGCCGATGCTTGTCGATTGGTTGGCAGGCCGAATCGCCTGAGTGCGAGCGGTCGTCCGTACCGGCCAGGAACGGACGACCCGATCCGCAATCGCCCCTTCTACCGGACCCGAATAATGAAGCTACTGATTCAGTTCACGCTCGTGCTGACAGGCATCGTTCATCTGTTACCGCTGTCGGGCGCGATCAGCGCCCTGCAACTGAAGCGCCTGTATGGCGTCGAGGCCGACGAAATCAGTGTCGCCTTGCTGCTGCGCCATCGTGCCGTACTGTTCGGCCTCATCGGCGCGTTCTTCATCTACGCCGCCTTCGAGCCTGCATGGCAGCCAGTCGCATTCATCGCAGGGTTCGTGGCCGTGGGATCGTTCGTCTGTCTCGGCTGGTTCGCCAGAGGCGTCAATCCCCAGATTGCGCGTGTGGTGAAAATCGACGCGGCGCTGATCGTGGTGCTGGGGGCCGGCGCTATAGCGCTCATAGGGAATGTGCTGGCTTGAACGCGACGAGAAATTGCGCGTCCCAAGCCCGCATCGCTCGTCGAATACGCGTCGCTACCGTTACCAGGTGCGATGCAAGTCAACAGTGTGCAGACCTCTCATGCAGCCGGCCTCGCGGGCATTCGGTTGATCCAGGCGCGGTACTCAGCGCTGGCGGATCACATCGACCAAATAACGCCGCTCAATGGCCGCTTCCAAAATGCAACCGCCGTAGCCGCGAAGACGGGAGTATTACCCTCGCAGACATTGCTGCTTAAGTTGGCCAGCAAGGCATCAACCCGTGCTCCCGCTGCCGGTTTTCGCTTGCGCCGGCAATCGCGGGCGTTTGCGCGAGGCCCGCTATGCTCGCATCGTACCTTGAGCCCTTGCCGCCTAGCGCAACGGTCGCGCGTCGCGCGCTATCGAGCAAAGTTGCTAATGCGGTGTGTATGACCGCCGGTACATCGAACCGCCCTTTGGGTCCTGATAGCGTCAACGCGCCCTGCAATTCCCCGAACGAGTCGAACACGGGCACTGACGCCGATGCCGTTTCCGGGTCCCGCTCACCGAACGAGACGGCCCATAGCTGGTCTCGAATCTCCTGCCAGCGCGGATCCTGCGTCTCGGTGAACGCCAGCAACACTTTGCCGGAAGCGCCCTTATCGATTGCGAACTCCTCCCCGACGCGAATCGATACCCGAACGCTGCGGCTCGGTTCGACGCGATAAAGCACAAGGCGATGGTCGTCCTGCCGCACGTAGAAGCTTGCCGTTTCGCCAAGCTCGCGGCTCAGCTGCTGAAGCAAGGGCTCGATTACAGGTCCCACCTGGAAGGATCGTTGATAGAGCGTCGCAAGCCGTAACGGCTGGTGACCGATCGCATATTGCCCGTCGCTCACTTTTCGAATAAATCCGCCGTGTTCCAAAGCGCCGAGCAGGCGCAACACCGTACTTTTATAGAGCTCGGTCGCTTGAGGCTGGTTCAAGCAATTTTCCACCGAGGCCGGTTCATTCAAGTGACGGCTTCCCATCTTCGGTTTTTGACCGGTCGTCAATGCAGGCGCAGAATCTCGATGAGCTTGCCCGCGCGCACATGCGCGTCGAGGATGAAAGTGCCGCCCTGAATCATTCGGCGTGTCACAATGCGACGCCCGCTAAGATGTTCCACTTGCTGCGCATGCAGGCTTTTTCGCATGACCGTGTGCCGCCCACGTCGCATTTCACATTCGCCACTGCAGCTATTACCGATCTATCGATTTTTCGAACAACGCCGGTGCGTTTATAGCATCAATACATCAGCCATATGGGCTGGCTCCATGCAGCATTGTTCGCAATCACCCTCTGTTCGGTCTTACTCCATTCGCCAATATACAAAGCGAATAAAAAGCACACTCATCATTATTGCGAATACCGACAAGTAATAACGATCGACTTACAAATCGAGATTTATTCTCAATTTCCAAGCTCGTTAAGGTCATGGTGCTGACACGTATACACGATATATTTATCCGCGGAGACATGGCCGCATTCAGCCAAAGCACCTCGAAACCTAGATTCCGGTAATAGAAAAGTCTGTACTTCCATTCGGGGCAAGCATCTCAACCTTGATTGTCTTCTGGAGACAGGAAATGAAAATTCGCAGCTTGACTCGGTCTAATATCACATTAGGATTGCTTACTGGATCACTGATCGTCGCACCCATCCTCGAAGCAGTCTCAGCACCTCAGAGCAATATGGAACTACTGCCGACCGGTCAGTTTATCTCGCCGAAAGCGATTCCCGGCGCCGTGCAGCAAGTGTTGAATCCGCATCTTTCTGCGAAGCCTTCCCAGCTGGTCAGCGGCGCGATCAAGTCGCAACTCAGCCCGGACGGCAACACGCTGGCCGTGATCACGGCGGGCTACAACACGGTCTATACGGGTGCCAACAACAGCGCGCTCGATACGGCCGACTCGACCCAGTACATCTTCATCTACGACGTGTCGGGCGCGAACAGGGCCAACCCGAAACTCGTGCAAGCCATTCACCAGAACAACGCGTTCGATGGTCTCGCGTGGAACGGCAACCAGACCCTCTATGGCACGGGCGGCGCTGACGACAAAGTCTATGTGTACGGCCGCGCTTCGGCTGCGCCGTCGGCTCAATGGACGCAGACGGCAGCCGTCCCGCTGAATCACACGAAGGGCATCGGTTCGGGCGTCAAGCCCAACGCGGGCGGTCTGGCAGTGTCCGCAGACGGCCGCAGCGTGGTCGTCGCGAACAACTACAACGATTCGATCTCCATCATCGACACGACCTCCAACACGCTGCTGTCGGAATACGATCTTCGTCCGTTCAATACCTCGGGCCAGCAAGGCGTAGCGGGCGGCGAATATCCGTGGGCGGTATCGCTGAAGGCCGACGGCACCGCCTTCATCTCGTCGGTGCGCGACCGCGAAGTCGTGGTGCTGAATCTGGCGAATCCCGCCGCGCCGCAATTCGTCACGCGCATTCCCGTGCAGGGCAATGCCTACGGCATGAGCTTCTCGCCCGACCAATCGAAGCTCTATGTTGCCGTGTCGAACGCCGACCACGTCGCCGTCATCGATACGACTCGCCACACGGTCGAAAAGACGATCGACATCGCCAGCCAATCCGGCGACGGCGATGACCAGGGCAGCGGCAACAACAAGAAATACAGCGGCCGCGATACGGTCAACGTGACCGTTTCCCGCGACGGCAGAACGCTGTACGCCGTCAACAACGGCGACAACTCGATCGCCGTGATCTCGCTTCACGGAGAAGACGGCTACCGTGTCGAAGGCCTGATCCCGACGGCCTACGCACCGAAGGACATCACGCTGAGCGCCGACGGCTCGCAGATGTACATCATCAACGGCAAGTCGGCCACGGGCCCGAATCCGCTCTATACATCGGGCGCGTCGGCCCAGTATCAGTTCGGTCTCGAACAGAGCAGCCTTGTCAGCGCGCCGGTGCCGACGCGCGATGTCCTTCAGCGTCTGACCAGCCAGGTCGACGAGAACAATCACTATTCGGCGAGAGTGTCGGAAAGCGATCGCGAGACGATGAACTTCCTGCGTGCCCGCATCCGCCACGTGATCTACGTCGTCAAAGAAAACCGCACATACGACCAGATTCTCGGCGATCTCGGCAACGGCGCGAATGGCGATCCGTCGCTGACGATGTACGGCCGCGCCACCACGCCGAACTTCCATAACATCGCCGGCAACTTCGTCACGATCGACAACTTCACCGATCCGGGCGACGGTTCGATGGACGGCTGGTCGTGGGTGCAGCACGCGCACGTCACACCGACCGAGGAAGTCTCGCAGCAGGAAAACTATGCGGGCGTCAGCCGCGGCATGTCGTATGAATCCGAAGGCGCCAATCGCGGTCTGCCCGTCGGACTCGCCACTACCGCCATGCGCGACGCTGCGTCGAACGGCGCGTACAGCACCGTTACAGCGTCGCTGCCGGGCGGCACGGCCAACGCGCTGCCGGGTATCGCCGATGTGTCGGTGCCCGATGCGCCGTTCGGCTATCAGAAGGCCAGCATCTACGACGCGGTACTGCAAGCGGGTGGCTCCGTCCGCAACTATGGCGGCATGGTCACCAATGTCGGCACGATCGGCACAATCGCCAATCCGCTGATCAACCCGGCGGCCGCGAATATCGTCCAGGCTCACCCGCTCAAACCGTCGCTGGTCAATCTGACCGACCCTTACTATCGCGGCTTCGACCAGGCGTACCCGGACACTTTCCGCGAACTCGAATGGAACCGGGAATTCCAGCAGTACGTCGCGAACGGCCAGCTCCCGTCGTTCGAATTCGTTCGCATGGGCTCGGACCATACAGGCAGCTACGCGCAGAACGTCGGCCAGATGGGTTCGGCCGAGCAGGAAGAGGCGGATAACGACTTCGCTGTCGGCAAGCTGGTCGAAACCGTCGCGAAAAGCCCGTACGCGCGTGACACGCTCATTGTGGTCGTCGAAGACGATTCGCAGGCGGGCTCCGATCACGTCGACTCGCATCGCTCGACGGCTTACGTCGTCGGCGCGTACGTGAAGAAGCAGGCGATAGTCAGCACCGCATACAGCCAGGTCAACGCACTGCGTACCATGGAAGACATCCTCGGCACGCAGCACATCGACCTCAACACGGCGTATGCACGGCCGATGGCCGACGTGTTCGACACGCAGTCGAACGGCACCTGGAGCTACACGGCTGTCGCTTCGACGATCCTTAAAGGTACGAACGTCGGCAACGTGGCGAGCGGCCCCGACGGCAACAAGTTTGCCGAAGGCGACGACATTCATCCGCTGCATGACGCGACGTACTGGGCGAACGCGACGAAGGACTTCGACTTCTCCAGGGAAGACCGCATTCCGCCCGAGTTGTTCAACCGCGTGCTGTGGAAGGGCGTGATGGGCGACAAGCCGTATCCCGTGCCGCACTCGATCTATTCGAAGGTCGACGCGGACGGTTCCAGGACCGTTGCCGCGGCCGACGACGACGACTAAGCAGTTGGCTGCATGGTTGTCTCGCACACATCGGGCGAGCTTGCATCGTCCGATGTGTGCGCAATCCGCAAACGGCCGTCACGGCGGTCAGCCGGCTTCGATGTTCGGCTGCCCCACACTATTGCAGCCGCACGTGGTAAGCCGCCGAACGCACCGCCTGCTCGAACTCGGTTGACGCAAGGCAAAACATGCCAGCCGCCCGCGAACCGGTCGCCGTGAAAAACATATGTCCTACACACATAGGCTTTCGAGGCGACTCGCGTACGAGTTTTTTGCAGGCGACTGTCAACGCGACGGGCGTGATAACGCCGAAGCCACAATGCGGCACTGTTCTTTTTGATGCGCGCGTATCGACGCGTGCGCGCCCGATGCGGTCAGGGTCCGGCATACATCGCGCAACCGGCTGCCGCGCGGCAGCACCTGTTCGAGTGCCTCGCGCACGAAGCGCCATGCGCCCTGATTCCTGTCCTCCTCCTGGGCCCACACCACTTCCTCGAGCTTCTCGAACCCGCTCAATAAGGACGCCAGCGCGTCATGCGGAAACGGATAGAGCTGCTCGACGCGGACCAGTGCTGTGGATGTATCTCGCGATTCGTCGCGTGCCCTCTGCAGTTCGTAGAAGAGCTTTCCGCTGCAAAGAACGACCCGGGTCACGACGCGCGGATCCACGATGCCGGGGTCTGGCAGGATCGGGTTGAACGATCCGTCGATAAAATCGCTCAGAGGCGAATGCGACGCGCAATTGCCATGAAGCTGCGACTTCGGCGACATGACGACGAGCGGCTGCGCAGGCTCCGCCCTCGCCTGCTCGCGCAACAGGTGAAACCATTGCGCGGAGGTGGACGGCACAACGACACGCAGGTTGTCGCCGGCGCACAGCTGCAGAAAGCGCCCGAGATAACCGCTGGAATGTTCCGGGCCCACACCTTCATGACCATGCGGGAGAAGGACAGTCAAAGCGGACTGATAGCCCCATTTGTATTCGCCAGCCGCAATGTACTGATCGATGATGACCTGTGCGCCATTGACGAAATCGCCGAACTGCGCCTCCCAGACCGTTAGCCGCTTGTTCGTCTGCACGCTGTAGCCGTATTCGAAGCCGAGCGCGGCTTCTTCGGTGAGCGGTGAATTGACAATATCGAACGCACCCTGCCTGGCGGCGATATGCCTGAGCGGAACGTGCACGCTTTCGGCGGCGGTATGCGCATCCTGTGCGTGCCACACCGCATGCCGATGCATGAACGTGCCTCGACCCACGTCCATGCCGGACAGGCGAATGTCAAACTCCTCTTCCAGCAGGGACGCGTAAGCGATGTTCTCGGCAAAACACCAGTCCACAGCATGATCCGCGAAAGCGACCGTCGACTGCCATTTCTCAATCAGGCTGGCGACGAAATCATGCAGACGGAAGCCGCCGGGCACCCGCGTCATGGCCGCCGTCAAGGAGCGGATTCGCTCGAGCGAAAGAGGTCGGTTCGACCTGGCTGCACCCTTTCCTGATGCATCCGACACGTGCGCCGGTGCACGTCTTTTGACGGCATCTGCCTGCAGGACGCGAAGCGCATCCGCCCGCAGTTCGGCAAGTGGCACAGTGGCTCCCATCGCCGCGTGATAGCGCGCCGTCACCGTCGGATGGAGCGCGACAGACGCCTGTGCGCGCGGCTGGGTGATCGCCGGTATGTCGTGCTCCGAGTGGCCGAGACGGCGATAACCGATCAGATCGATCACAACGTCGGCTTCGTATCTCATCCGGTAATCGAACGCGATCCGTGCGGCGCGGATGACATCTTCCGGGTAGTCTGCGTTGACGTGAATGACAGGCGAGTCGATCATGCGTGCGATGTCGGTGCAATACGAGTTGTCATGCACACTCATCGGATTGGGCGTGGTGAAGCCAATCTGATTATTGACGATCACATGAATGGTGCCGCCCAGCGTATAGCCGCTCTTGCGCGTCATGTTCAGCGTCTCCATCACGATCCCCTGGCCGGCGAATGCGGCGTCGCCATGAACGACGACTGGCACGCACGCCGCGTCGAGGTGCTCGTCCTGCCATGCGCGCGCCATGCCGCTGACGACGGGATACACGCTTTGCAGATGCGAGGGGTTGTGTGCGAGCAGCAGCGCAATCTCGCCATGTGCCGTCCGCTTGAGCGCCGCGCCGCCCAGGTGATACGGCAGATCGGTTTGCATGGCAGCGATGTCGGATTCGTGGTCGAGACACGCGAGCATCTCCGCAACGGGGAAGTCCATCAGGTTGACGAGCGCGTTGAGACGTCCGCGATGGGGCATGCCCAGGAAGATCTGCTGAACGCCGTCGATGGCCGAACTCTCGATCAAAGCGTCAAGTAGCGGCACAAGGCTTTCGCACCCTTCCAGAGAGAAGCGCTTCGCATGTCCGTGGCGGGACGCTACGAGACGCTCCCACATTTCGACTGTCAGCAGGCGGCGCAGTAGTGCGTCGCGCTCTTGCGGCGTCGGCTGAGGGCAAACAAGTTCGGACTCCATCCGGTTGAATAGCCAGCGCCGGATCGAATCGTCGCGCACGCCGCTACAATCGAGCCCGAGCCCGCCGCAATAGACGCGTTTGAGTTGCTGGTCGAGCTCGCCGACCGTGAGCGCAAAAGGAAATCCCGCCTGATCGGCTGGACGCACCTCGGTTGGATCCAGCCCATAGAACTGCGGCGTGAGTTCGGGGGTCGCGACGCGCGGCGGGAGCGCGAGCGGATCAAGGTCCGCATTGCGGTAGCCGTCGCGTCGATGTGCGTCGATAAAGCGCTCGACCTGTAACGAAAGGATGGTCTGCGCACCAGCCGGCACCGGATGCGAAGAGGGGCTGGAAGAAGACTTCTGGACCGCAATCTGCTCGGAATAATCGTTGGACATGTTGTGTAGACGTGTGGAGAGAAACCGTTTATCGGAAATCGCCGTCCGTGTCTCTGTCGCCCCGAATCCACCCATTCAAACGTTTGCGAGGCAAGGGGCGCCGTCGAGCGGGCGGCGAGTCGGCCTGAAACGCGGCTGCGCACATCTGCAAGCGCGTTCCATCGTTTCTTTCATCGGGCCGGCTTGCCTTGCCGGCCCGTGTCTCCGTCCTTGGTGTTCGTACGATTCGGCGACACTGTTGCCAGTTGCCAGTTGCCAGTTGCCAGTTGCCAGTTGTCAGCTGGCACCGAGCAGCAGCGGCTGCGACGCAACGTTGGCCGTGCTCGGAGAGCCGCTTGCGCGTGCCATCGAGGGTTGAAACTGCAGATCGCGACCGCCGGCATCGTCCAGCGTGAACTCCGCGACCATGTCGGAGAGCTGTGCAGCCTGCTCATGCAGCGCCTGTGCTGCCGCTGCGCTCTCTTCAACCAGTGCAGCATTTTCCTGCGTGACCTGATCCATTTGCGTGACGGCGCGGTTGATCTGTTCGATGCCGTCGCTCTGCTCCCGGCTGGATGTACTCATCTCGCCGACAATCGCCGTCACGTGAGCGATGCTGCTGACGACTTCGCGAATGATCTGCCCGGCTTCCTCGACGATCTTGCTGCCGTCGTCGACATGGCTGACGGAGTCGTCGATGAGCGTCTTGATCTCTTTCGCGGCCACGGCGCTGCGCTGGGCGAGGCTGCGCACTTCCGACGCCACTACCGCGAAGCCCCTGCCATGTTCGCCGGCGCGTGCAGCTTCGACTGCAGCGTTCAGTGCGAGGATGTTGGTCTGGAATGCGATGCCTTCGATCACCCCGATAATGTCGACGATCTTGCGCGACGAAACGTTAATGGCACTCATCGTGTCCACCACACGGTTGACGGCCTGCCCCCCTTTTGCCGCAGTTTCGGAAGCGCTCAGGGCGACGCGGTTGGCCTCGAGCGCGTTATCCGTGTTCTGTTTGACGGTCGACGTGAGCTGCTCCATCGCGGCGGCCGTTTGCTCCAGTGCGCTCGCCTGCTGTTCCGTACGGCTCGACAGGTCCATGTTTCCGCTCGCGACTTCGCGAGACGCCCGCGTGATCGTTTCGGTGCCCGCACGTACGCGGACGACAATGTCGTGCAGATTCTCGATCATGTTCTTCAACGCATGCTGCAGCCGGCCGATTTCGTCGTTCGAGCCCGTTTCGAGACGCTGGGTCAGATCACCCTGTGCCACCGCCTCCGCAAGGTCCACGGCACGGTGGATCGGCCGCGTGATGCCTCGCGTAATGACAAAGCCCGTCGCCCCGGCCGCCAGGATCGCGCCGATGGACAGCAGGATCATCTGGACCCTGGCGTTGCCGCCCTCGTCGGCCGCTCGCGCGGCGTCGTTTTGCATCTGAGCCGCCTGGTAGTCGACCATCTTGTCGACCAGCACGTAGTACTCGTCCTGTTGACGCGCGAGGTCGCCGAGATAGAGATCGCGTGCATCCTGTTGCCGGTTCTCTTTTACGAGATCGAAGAACTTGCGGACACTGCCGCCGTAGACGGTGCGCGCCTGAAATTGCTCCTTGAACAACGCCTTCGCGTCGTCGCTATGCAGAAGCTTTTCCAGTCTCGCATAGGCGTCGGCGTTGGTTTTCCGGATGACGGCATAGTCGTCCATGTATTTTTTGGCCTGCGCTTCGGTACTGACCAGCAGCAGGTTGCTCAGGATGGCGTTGGCCCGGTAACCGTTGTTCTTGATCTGATTGCTCAAGGCAATCAACGCATAGCGTTCGCCGACAATTGTGTCCATCCTGGTGCTGCTGGACTTGAGATGCTCGATCCCAACGACCGTCGTGCCAATCATCAGCGCGACGATGAGCACGAATGCGGAGCTGAGACGAGCTCCAATCCTTAGGTTTGCAATCCACATCTGTTCATAACTCCTGCTCAGAGTTGGTAAGCGGCCGCACGCGGCATACTGAGTAATCCTCGGTCAGGCCGCAAAAGCAGCGACGCGCGATTCCCATGCGGCGGACAGCCAACGCTTTAGCGGTGAAACCGAACAGCCAGCGTCGACTACCTTTCCCGTCTGGATAAGACTTGAGCGAGTTAACGGCCATTTGTCTGAGGAATTAAGGGTTGACCCTGACATTCCACGTTTTCATGCGCGCGGAATGAAAGGCCCCGTAAGGTTCGACTTTTGGCTGCGTGTGGGAGGCATTCCTAATGAGCAAAAGGCTTGCGGAAATGGGCGGTACGACGCAACGTGGCGGCATGGGCAATGCATCATGACCGCACACCGACGCAATTGCACATCTGTATGCGAGCCATCAGCTCCCATTCGCGGGTTTTAATGTTGGCGGAAAAGGGAAACAGGCTGACGGCAATGTGCGCACCAAGCGTGAGGGCGCGGCCGCAGCAGACGATACGGGGAGCCCTTCCAATCGCTGCGTGATTCAGGAACTGCCATTCGATGCGATTTGCGGAGGCCCTCTACGTCACGACGAGTGACCGCAAGTACACGGCGGTCTGGCTGTCCGCATGGCGAGCGACTTCCCGTGGCGTGCCACTCGCCACTATCGTTCCGCCCGCTGCGCCGGCTCCCGGGCCGACGTCGATCACCCAATCGCTTTGGACGGCCACCCGCATATCGTGTTCGACCAGCACCACCGTATTGCCTGAGTCGACCAGCCCCTGCAACTGCATCATCAAGCTGTCGACGTCGGCGGGATGCAGCCCTGTAGTCGGCTCATCAAGGACGTACAACGTATCTCCGCGCTGCGCGCGTTGCAGTTCCGTGGCGAGCTTGATGCGCTGCGCTTCGCCGCCGGATAACTCTGTCGCCGGCTGACCGAGCCGCAGATAGCCGAGACCGATGTCGCGCAGTGCTACAAGCGAGCGCATCACCCCTGCTTCGTCCTCGAAGAAACTGCACGCGGCGTCCACAGTCAGGTTCAGTACGTCGGCGATGTTCTTTTCACGCCAGGTTATCTCCAGCGTCGATGCGTGATAGCGGGTCCCATGACAGGTCGTGCATGGCGCATACACGCTCGGCAGAAAAAGCAGTTCGACACTCACGAACCCCTCGCCTTCGCAGGTGGGACAACGGCCTTGCGCGACGTTGAACGAAAAGCGCCCCGCGCTATAACGACGCTTGCGCGCGCTCGGCGTCTCCGCGAAGAGCTTTCGCACGTGATCGAAAAGGCCGGTATAGGTCGCGAGATTCGAACGCGGCGTGCGTCCGATCGGCTTTTGGTCGACACACACGAGCCGCCTGATCGCATCCATCCCGTCGGCGATATGACCGCCTGTCGGTGCCGCCGTGATCGCGAGCAGCGGGTTCTGTTCGTCATCGTCCGGGCTCTCGATGGGTCTGCCCAGCCGGCTCGCGACCAGTTCCGGAAGCGCCTGGCTCACGAGGCTCGACTTGCCTGAACCCGATACGCCCGTCACCGCCGTCAGACAGCCGACTGGAAACGCGACGTCGAGTTGATGCAAATTGTTGCGGGTGATATTAGCGAGCCGCAGCCAGCCCGCCGCCTTGCGCGGTGTGTGATCGACCTGCGCCGACTCGGCGAAAAGATGACGGCGCGTCTGTGATGCTTCGATCTTGGCCAGCCCTTCGGGCGGTCCGCTATACACGACGTGGCCGCCCGCTTCGCCGGCCGCGGGACCGACATCGACCAGCCAGTCCGCGCGCCGCATCATCTGCAAATCGTGCTCGACGACAAACAGCGAATTGCCGGCTGCCTTCAGTGCCTGAAGCGCGCGATAGAGCGCTTCGCCGTCGGCGGGATGCAAACCGGCCGATGGTTCATCAAGCACATACACGACGCCAAAGAGCTGCGACGACAGTTGCGTCGCCAGCCGCAAGCGCTGCAACTCGCCCGATGACAGCGTGGGCGTACTGCGATCGAGTGCGAGATACCCGAGCCCCAGATCGATGAGCGTGCTCAGCCGCTCCAGCAACTCCGCGGCAATGCGTTGCGCAGCGAGGCGTTTCTCTTCGGAGAGGTTGGGTGTACGCCGAACATCAGGCGATGCCTTGTGCGCTGAACCGCCCGAGGCAATCCGCTTGTCAACGGCGTTTTGCATTGCACGCCTGCTGAGCACGCCGCCTTCCCCTGCCGGCGTCTTGCCCTGCTCCCGCCATTCTCCGCGGGCGATCGGCTCGAGCATACCGGCAAGCCCCGAAAGTGCCAGCTGTGAAAACTCGGCGATGTCGAGTCCTGCGAATGTCACCGAAAGCGCCTCCTTCTTGAGACGTTTGCCGTGGCAGTTCGGACATTCGTTGCCGACCATGTACTGCGACACGCGCTTTTTCATCAGCGCGCTCTGCGTGTTGGCGAAGGTATGCAGCACATAGCGCCGTGCACCGGTAAATGTGCCCTGATAGCTCGGTTCGTCCTTGCGCCTGAGCGCCGCACGAGTCTCTTTGGGCGTGAGGCCCGCGTAGACGGGAACAGTCGGCTGGTCATCGGTGAAAAGGATCCAGTCGCGATCCTTCTTCGGCAGATCGCGCCAGGGCGTATCGACGTCGTAGCCGAGCGTGACCAGGATGTCCCGCAGATTCTGCCCATGCCATGCAGGCGGCCACGCGGCGATGGCGCGTTCACGGATCGTCAGCGAATCGTCGGGCACCATCGATTTTTCGGTGACCTCGTACACGCGGCCCAACCCGTGACATGTGGGGCAAGCCCCTTGCACCGTGTTGGGCGAGAAGTCCTCGGCGAACAGCATCGGCTGCTTCGGTGGATAGCTGCCGGTGCGCGAGTACAACATGCGCACGAGGCTCGACAGCGTGGTTACGCTGCCTACTGACGAACGCGCGCCGGGTGTGCCGCGTTGCTGCTGCAGTGCCACCGCCGGCGGCAGCCCTTCTATCGCGTCCACTTCGGGCACGCCCACCTGCTCGATCAGCCGTCTCGCGTATGGCGCCACGGACTCGAAATAGCGACGTTGCGCCTCCGCGTATAGCGTGCCAAAGGCCAACGACGATTTGCCGGAGCCGGACACGCCTGTGAACACCACGAGCGCGTCTCGCGGAATCTCGACGTCGATATTTTTCAGGTTGTGTTCGCGTGCACCGCGCACGCGGACGAAGCCGACTGGCGGTATGGACGAGCGGGATTTGTCGGGTATGGCCGTCACTTCTGATTGATCGCGATTCGGTCGAGGCCTGCAAATGGGCTTGCGGCCATCCCTGCAATGAGTCCGCTGGCCGCCAACGCCCGCACGCGAAGATTGCGCTACACGTTGAAATACTGAGGCTCGAGCGACAAGGTTATTCCGTGCGAAGAGACCTGTCGTGCGCCGTCCACGCCCCAGAATTGCAATTCACCGAGCTGATCAACCACGATGACTTCACGGGCCCCGCTTTCCAGGTAGGCGCTGACCCTTTGCGCGATGTCCTGGCAGACGCTTCGGTCAAGCAGCACTTCGACGCACAAATCCGGTACAAACGGAACAGGTCGATCCCTGTCGATTCCGTCCCATTTCTCCGGCGGCATCCAGACGACGTCCGGCACACGGATGCCGAACGAGCGCGTCGTCACCGCAACCGACATGGCTGCGACGTGACCGATCTGCTCGGCAATCTGGCAGTAGATGTCGGTCATGACAATCTGCCGTCGAGCCGAAGGGTGTGCGTGCGGCACGGCTTCGCCATGCGCATTCAGCTCCGAACACTGCAGGCCGCCCGATTCGGCGCCAGCGTTGATCCGACACCACGTCGCAACAAGTCCGTCTTGCGCAAGGAGAGTGGACACGAGTGAGAGCCTCCGTAGGGAAGTTGCGTAAGCGTATACCCTTTTCTGCGCATTTAACAATTCGCTTTGCTGTGCAGTGCACAAGACTGCCCGCATTGGGCGCCGCGAATCCGCGCGGAATCGCCTGTTCCGACAGCACAGGCGGCCGCCGGGAAGCAGGCAAGTCCTGACATGCTTCTTTGCGCGATTTGTGCGATGCGTAAAGAAATCGGGAACGCCATACCTCGCATAGCGTCATAGGCATGACGTTGTACGGAACCACACTCTGCGCAGGATTTATGAAAATGCTAGCGTGTGGGTCGAGGGCCGTGACAGGGCAGCGCAATCGGCCAGCACGAAGAGCCGTGGTTTTGCGGCTAGAGGAATCGATATGGAACTAGATCTGGAGACATTCCGGCAACTGCGTCGTCTAGCCCCGGTGTTGGACGACATACTCAATGCGAGAGAGGTCGAGCACCCGGACCAGGCCGTCAATCTCGCGGACCTCGCACAGCTATGCTCTCATCTGTTCGACGCGTATCACTGCCTGCATCCTGATGAGATCGCACGCGCCCGTCTCGGCGCGCTCGAGGCGCAATGAAACCCGGGCCACGCGGCCCGGGCCGAAGGTTCACGCACGCCTGATAGCCTTGCCTCACTCCATGCCTTGCGTCATAAGCATTGACGCATCAGCGTCACGAACTTCTCCGTTATCGCCGGCAACGTCCTGCCTCTTTTCTTGACGATCGCGATCGACCGCACGAACGCCGGATGGTCGATCTTCTTCACGACGAGCCCCGCCTCAGCGCGCACCTCGCGTGCGGTTTCGGGCAGGATCGTCACGCCCAGGCCCGCGCGCACCATCGCGACGGCCGTCATCATGTACGTGGGTTCGCAAGCGATATCGAGTGGCGCGCTCGACTCACTCAGCGCCGCATCCACGACCGCTCGCACGCTCGTGCCCGGTGCTGTCAGCACGAGCGGCGCCTGCGCGAGATCATTCAGGCCAAGACGCCGCTTTCTCGCCAGCGGATGCGCCTGCGGACAGACGGCGACGAGCCGGTCCACGCCCGTTTGCAAGACCTCGAGCGTCGGGTCGAGAACCTCGCCGCCCGTCAGACCAACGTCCGCGTCCTCGTTGCGCACGAGCGCATTGACGGTGCTCGCGACGACGTCGCGAATCTGGAAGACGACGCGCGGCACGTCTCGCTTCATATCGATGACCAACTCGGGCAACACGCTCGCCGCGAACGTCGGCAAGCACGCGACGCGCACGGTGCCGCTTTCCCCTTCGCCTAATGCACGGGCATCGCGCAACACGGTTTCCATATCCTGCAGCGATTTGCGCAGAAGCGGAAGCAGTTCGCGGCCGGTCGCCGTCAACGCGACGTGACGGCTGTTACGGTCGAACAGACGCGCGCCGACCGCGTCTTCCAGCCGGCGTATCTGCACCGTGAGCGCCGGCTGAGACAAATGCAGGCGCTCAGCCGCGCGCGTAAAGCTGCCCGCCTCGGCCACTGCAACGAGCGCACGGATATCGCGAAGGTTCAGATCCATTATGGTTTGTAATAACTGCGATCAAATCATTTCAATTGTGTTATCGCCGCTTCGAACTTACGCTTGACCTCACTACAAATCAAGATTCGGAGACGCGTTTATGTTGCCGTTGCTCGGCCTCGCCACCATCTTCATCCTGCTCGGGGCGATACTCTCGAAACGCATGTCGCCGCTCGTCGCGCTCATCATCGTTCCCGTCGCGGCGTCGCTGATCGGCGGGTTCGGCTTGCAGACGAGCAAGTTCGTGATCGACGGACTGAAGAGCCTGGCGCCCGTCGTGGGCATGTTCGTATTCGCGATTCTTTACTTCGGCACGATCACGGATGCGGGCACGCTCGATCCCATCATCGATCGCATCCTGCGTGCGGTCGGCACGAAGCCGACGCGCATCGTGATGGGCACCACGCTGCTCGCGCTTCTCATCCATCTCGACGGCTCCGGCGCAGTCTGCTTCCTCGTCACCATCCCCGCGATGCTGCCGCTCTACGAACGCCTGCAGATGGATAAGCGCGTGCTCGCAGCGGCCGTATCGATGGCGGCGGGCATCAACTTCCTGCCGTGGACGGGGCCGATGATCCGCGCCTCCGCGTCCCTGCATCTGCCCATTTCATCGCTTTTCAATCCGCTGATTCCCGTGCAGGCGATCGGTCTCGTGTTCGTGTTCGGCACGGCGTGGTGGCTCGGCCGGCGCGAGGAGAAGCGTCTCGGCTACTCACACGCAAGCGGCTCAGTTCCGATGCCCGAGCGCAAGCTCACGCCGGAGGAACAGGCGCTGCGCCGCCCGAAGAACTTCTGGTTCAACATCGTCCTGACGATCGTGGTGCTGGGCACGATGGTCGCGATGGGCGAGAAGATCCCGCCCGCCATCATGTTCATGGTCGGCCTGTGCATCGCGCTGATGGTGAACTATCCGAATGTGGACATGCAGCGAAAGCGCATCGATGCTCACGCGCGCGCCGCGCTGATGATGGCGGGTATCCTGCTCGCGGCAGGCGTCTTCACGGGCGTCATGCAGGGCAGCGGCATGCTGAAGGCGATGGCTCAGGCGGCCGTCGGTTTCGTGCCGCCCACGATGGCCTCGCACATCCCCGTTGCGCTCGGTGTGATGTCGATGCCGCTCTCCATGCTCTTCGATCCCGATTCGTTCTATTTCGGCGTGCTTCCGGTGATCGCGGAAGTGGCGTCGCAACTCGGCGTGCCGGCCGTGCACGTCGGCCAGGCCGCACTGCTCGGTCAGATGACCACGGGTTTTCCCGTGAGCCCGCTGACGCCCGCGACGTTTCTCGTCGTCGGCTTGTGCGGGATCGATCTCGCGGACCATCAGAAGTTCACGTTTCCGCTCCTGTTCGGCGCGACGATCGTAATGACGATCGCGAGCGTCGTGCTGGGCGTGTTTTCGCTTTGATTGCGCTTTGATTGCGCTTGGATGACGTCATGAGAGACCACATCAGGATAGGCACGGGCGCGGGCTACTCGGGCGACCGCATCGAACCGGCCGTCGAACTCGCTGAACACGGCGCGCTCGACTATCTCGTGTTCGAATGTCTTGCCGAGCGTACCATCGCGATTGCGCAGCAGGCGCGCCGCCGCGATCCGTCACAAGGCTTCGACCCATTGCTCGAGGCGCGGATGCGCGCCGTGTTGCCCGTCGCGGCGAAGAACCGCGTGCGCATCGTCTCGAACATGGGCGCCGCCAATCCGGGCGCCGCTGCGCGGAAGACGGCGCAGATTGCGCGCGAACTCGGCTTGCACAGCCTGAAGATTGCAGCCGTGACGGGCGACGACGTGCTCGATGTCGTGCTGCGATCGTCGCTGCGCTTCGAGGAATCGGGCGACGACGTCAGTGCATATGCCGACGGGATCGTCTCGGCGAATGCGTATCTCGGCGCAGCGCCCATCGTCGCCGCGCTGGCGGCAGGCGCCGATGTCGTGCTGACCGGGCGCGTCGCGGACCCGTCGCTGTTCACGGCGCCCCTCATTCACGAATTCGGCTGGAAGATGGATGACTGGCATACGCTCGGGCAAGCCACCGTCGTCGGTCATCTGCTCGAATGCGCGGGACAGGTGACGGGGGGCTACTTTGCGGACCCGGGCTTCAAGGACGTGCCGAATCTCGCGCGGCTCGGCTTCCCTGTCGGCGAAGTGGATGCGAGCGGCAACGTCGTGATCGGCAAGGTGCCGCATGCGGGCGGTTGCGTGACCGAGGCGACGTGCAAGGAGCAACTGCTCTATGAGATTCACGACCCGGCGCGCTATTACCAGCCGGATGTCGTCGCAGACTTCACGCAAGTCCGCGTCGCGCAGGAGGCGACGGACCGCGTGCGCGTAACGGGCGGGCGCGGCACGGCACGCACGGCGACGCTGAAGGTGTCGGTTGCTTATGTCGACGGCTATATCGGCGAAGGACAGATTTCCTACGGCGGACCGGGCGCGGTCGCGCGGGCAAGGCTGGCACTCGACACCGTGCGCGAGCGCCTCGCGTTCACGGGTGTCAGCACAAGCGAGTTGCGCTTCGATCTGATCGGCGTGAATGCGCTTTACGGGGACAGCGTCGCCGCAGGCCACGACGAACCGTACGAAGTTCGCGTGCGGGTCACCGGCCGCGCAAAGGACGCCACGCAAGCGGCGCGCATCGGCAACGAGGTCGAAACGCTCTACACCAACGGACCGGCGGGCGGCGGCGGTGTCACGAAAGCGGTTCGCGAAGTGCTCGCGGTGCAGTCCGTGCTGCTGCCGCGTGAACAGGTCAGTCCCATTTTCGAAATCGTGGAGGCCAGCGATGAAACTGCGTGAACTCGCACACGGCCGCACCGGTGACAAAGGAAATACGCTCAACGTTTCCGTGATCTGCTTCGACGCGAAGCATTACGGGCATCTGCGCGACACGCTGACGCCCGAGCGTGTCAAGGCCCACCTCGCCGATGTCGTGAAAGGCGATGTCGTCCGTTATGATCTGCCGCTTCTAGGGGCATTCAATTTCGTGCTCGGACATGCGCTCGGAGGCGGCGTCACGCGTTCGCTCGCGCTCGACGCGCATGGCAAGTCGATCAGTACAGCACTTCTCGATATCGACGTCGCAGAGCCTTAGTCAGGCTTGAGATGCGTTCTGCGTCATATGAGCATTCATCGACTCGCGTCGATCAATGCGCCATATGTTCGCGGCCGCGCAGCGCGCGGCTCGGACTGCCTCGCTGCGGGACTGCCGCAAGTGAGGCAGTCCCATATAGCGCGGGCCATGGACTTAGTCCAACGCTATTGCGGCGTCGGCGCGTCGTGACGGATCAAGTTGCGGCGCTTCAGTTCGGCCCAGAATTCGGCGGGTATCTCCGTCCGGAATGTCCGCAGGTTGTCTTCGAGTTGAGCGACCGTACGTACACCCGGAATGTTGGTCGGGATCGCGGGATGGCCGAGGACGAACTGCAGTGCAGCGGCTTTGAGCGGTACGGAGTAGTCTCGGCATACCTGCTCCATCTTGCGCACGCGCTCCAGAATGGCTTCGGGCGCGGGCGCGTAGTTGTATTTCGCGCCGGGCACCGCGCCCGTCGCGAGAATGCCGCTGTTGTAGCCGCCACCGAGTATGACCGATACCTGCCTCTTTTCGCACAGCGGCAGAAAGCCGTCGAGAGCATCCTGCTCGAGCAGTGTGTAGCGGCCCGCCAGCAGCAGGCAGTCGAAATCCTGCCTGCGGATCGCTTCGTGTGCAACCTGCCATTCGTTGACGCCCAGCCCCACCGCCTTCACGACTCCTTCGTCACGCAACTTCAGCAGCGCTTTCGACGCGCCCGCCATCGCCGCTTCGAACATCTCGGGCTGGCGCTCTGCGTGCGTAAAGACATCGATGTCGTGGATCAACGCGATATCGATATGCTCCAGCGCCAGACGTTGCAGGCTGTCCTCGATCGAACGCATCGTACCGTCATAGCTGTAGTCGAAAACCGTTTCGAACGGCAGTCCGTCGACCCACGGCGCGAAGTCGATGTCGGCGCGTTTGCGCGGCTTGAGCAGGCGCCCGACCTTGGTGGACAGCACGAACTGATCGCGCGGATACCAACGCAGTCCCTGCCCGCAGCGCGCTTCGCTCAAACCATGCCCATACATCGGCGCGGTGTCGAAATAGCGTACGCCCGCATCCCACGCTGCCTTGATCAATGCCGCCGAATCCTCTTCGCTGATCGGCCTGAAGATGTTGCCGATCGGCGCGGCGCCGAAGCCCATCACCGTTGTTTCGAGCCCTGAACGCGGCCATTTTCGCTTTGCTACGGGATCCATCTTTCTCCCCTTTTCACGAGTGAAGTTGCGCGTCTTCTGATCGGCCGGCACGCGCTGTCACTTGACCTTCGCAGCGGCCGCGAGCTTGCGCACGCCTTCTTTCGCATCCTCACTGGAGTTCATGAAATTCGTCACGACGTCGGTGATCGCACCAGCGGTGACGGGCGACTGAAGTTCGCCGAAGGCCAGCGAAGGCAGGAATCCGCCCGTCTTGATCGTCGCCTGCTCGTCTGCACGCGATTTTTTGGCGCAGCTGTCGAACTTGTCCATCGGCACATCCAGCCTCGCTGGAATGGAACCCTTGTAGAGACTGAACTGCTGCTGGAAATCGACCGACATGATCGTCCTGGCGAGCGCAATCTGCCCCGGCGTCGCGTCCTTCTTGCCGTTCTGCTGAAAGAAAACGAATGCATCGGCCGTATACGTATAGGCGTTCGACGTACCGGGCGCGGCCGCGCAGATATAGTCGACATCTGCCTTCTTGTTCGCGTTGGCGAATTCGCCCTTGGCCCAGTCGCCCATGAACTGCATGCCGCCCGAGCCGGAAATCACCATCGCGGTCGCAAGATTCCAGTCGCGGCCGTGGTAGCCCTTGTCAAAGTAAGTGCGAATCTTCTGGACGGTCTCGAACACCTGCACCATCTGCGGCGACGTCAGCGTCTTCTGATCGAGATCGACCAGCGCTTTGCGGTAGAAGTCCGCACCCTGAGACAGCACGACCGTCTCCCAGATCGTCATGTCTTGCCACGGTTGCCCACCATGCGCGACAGGCGTGATGCCCGCGGCGCGAAACTTGTCGGCGAGCGCGAAGAACTCCGGCCATGTCGTCGGCGGCGTGCCGCCGACCTTATCGAGGTCCGCCTTGTTGATCCACAGCCAGTTGATTCTGTGGACGGAGAACGGCGCCGCCACGTAGTGACCGCCCGCCTTCACATCACTATCGATTTGCGTGGGCGTGTGCGCTTTCCAGTCGGCCGCGGCCGGATCGACCGTGACCAGCGTCCCTTGCTCGGCCCAGTCCTGAATCAGCGGCCCCTTGATCTGAGCGGCCGACGGTGCATTGCCCGAGATCACCTGCGTCTTCAATGCCGTCATGGCCGCCGCGCCGGCGCCGCCCGCGATAGCGAAGTCTTTCCACTCGTAGCCCTGTTTGCTCATGTCGTCCTTGAGCACCCGGATGGCCTTCGACTCGCCACCGGAGGTCCACCAGTGAAGTACGGAAATCTGTTCTGCAGCGCGAACAGCATGTGTACCTGCGACAAGCAGCGCGACAGCCGCCGCAACCGGCATCAGTAATTGTTTCATTGCAGTCTCCGAATTTATCTTTATGGGGTGGTGCGACGCAGGCGCGAGCGCGCATGCGTGCCCGTTTCAACTACAGATTAAAGCCGAGTTGTGCCTTGCCAAGCGGTGTCAGGTCATCGACCGTCGCACGGCCGGTGAAATCCACTTCGAAATGGTCGGTCGGGAAATCAGGCGGGCTTTCTCCTTTCAGGAAGCTCGGCAACTGACGCTTCAGATATGTGTCGTTTTTCGCGCAGGCCGGCACTGAGGCGATGTACATCACATTGCTGTAACCCGCGCCTTTGTGCTCGTCTTCAACGGCATGAATCACGTCGCTGTGCCAGAAGACGGTATCGCCCGCTTCCATTTTGGGAATCGACGACAAAGCTTCAAACAGGGGCGCGTGAAATTCCGGCTTGATCGACAGCGCCCGCCCCGGCATGGCGCCGCACAGGTCGTCGTCGGCGACATCGTCCTGAAGCGCGCGCAACAGGATGTACACCATCGAATTGGCGATGGGCACCAGCTGCAGCGTGCCGTCGCCAGGGCCTTGCGGCGTCAGTGCCGTCCAGCCCTGGAAGGTGCGGAACATCGAACAGACGGCGGGCGACGCAATCTCTTGCACATCAGTTCGGAAAGCGGCGTCAAACGCATCGTAGTCACGCCAGTTGCCGGAAAACACGTGGCGATACACCTTGCGAAAATTGCTTTCGATCCAGCGCTCGACCGACCCGCCGTCGCAATGCGCCGACAAACCGAGTGATGCCGACCCAGGCGGACGCCGACGCAGACGGTCGGCATAAACAGGCACATGCTCCGGATCGAAATGAACGCGCCCGTCACTCTCGTTTCGCCAGAGTTTGTTGAGGAATACCCGCGCTGCCGTCAGCGATTCCGACTGACGCGCCAGCACTTGAGGCTTGGACCAGTACACGCCGTAGATTTGCGGCTTGCTCGACGCCAACTGACCAAAGTATTTGTCTTCGGCGCGATTTTCGAGGCGCTTGTCGAGGCGGTTTCGCTCGACGTAGTGCGCGATATCGTCGTCCCAGTCCTGCACTTGCGCGCGAGGGAAGACATTGCGAATCACACATGCGCCGCGTGCCTTCACAAGCGCAATCTGCGCGGCAGTCACACGTTGCCCGGCAATGTCGGAATACAGAATCTCCGGAATGACGGCTTCCCCACGAACACGCTGCGCGGCAATCCGCTTCGCCTCTTCGCCGATTGCTCGTTCGACGTCGGCGAAGACCTCCCGGTAATTCGGCAGCGCCGCGCGCAGTTCCTTTTTTGCCTGCCTGATTGCAGCCGGCAAGTCGTCGATTTGCAGCGTCATGTTTGTCTCCGCTCGTGAATTTCGTGGCGCTAGGATATGACGCGCATGTGAGCCGTGGTGATACTATTCAGGCAATTGATTTGCGTTTCCGGCCATGAAACCTGCTGACGAGCACGTCGAGTTCGGGGAGGACTGTGCAGTCCGGGTTTACCATCGGCGGCTTGCGCGTATCCGTTCTTGCGCGGTTTCGAAACTGACGTTCGGAGAACGTGTGCGTGCGTTGCTAGCGAGGAGCGACGAGCCGTAACCGGCATCCGTCTTTCAGAAAATACTGCGAACGCTTATTTGAGCCATGAAAGCAGCTTACGAGCACGTCGATTTCGGAGAAGGCTGTTCGGTGCGGGTTTACAATCGCCGCCTGCCGCGAATTCCGTTCGAACGGCACCACCATCCGGAATATGAGCTGACCTTGACGATGAATAGTCAAGGCAGGCGCTATATCGGAGACTCGGTCGCCGTCTATGGCGACGACGATCTGGTGCTCGTCCCGCCAGATCTGCCGCATACGTGGTCATCAAACCGGTCCATCAACGCTTCTCAGCCCCAGGTGGCTATCGTCGTATGGTTCGATGGCTCGTGGGTGCAACGGTTTACTGACCTGTGCCCCGAGTACGCAGACCTGCGCAATCTTCTCCGACGTGCCGCATGCGGACTTGCATTCCCAAAAGGCACTGGCACGCACGTGCGCGCGCAGCTTGACCGGTTGCTCTCGACAGATGCGCGGGTGAGGCTGATAGCCGTGCTCGATATTCTTGTCTGGCTGTCAGACGTACCAGCTGAGCCTCTGACGTTACCCAGCGCCTTCGACGCTCGTACCGGCGCTACCTCGCGATACGTGCCTGACCAACTCAATCGGGTACTGTCATTGATCGACACGCAATTCGCACGTCCATTGAAGCTCGTAACACTCGCGAAGGCTGCGGGGATGTCTGAACGCACACTGACGCGGCATTTTACGCAGCACCTGGGCGAGAGCGTGGGACAGTACATCACTCGCGTGCGTATCGGTCACGCATGTCGAACGTTGACAGATACCGATATGCCTATATCCGTGGTCGCCGCCCGGTCGGGCTTTGCGAACGTGGCCAACTTTAACCGGCAGTTCAAGGCAACGAAGCTGATGACGCCCGCCGCCTACCGGCAGCAGTTTTTTGGCAAGAAGAACGATTCGTCTCCACGACTCACCGAGCGCCCGCCGTCGCTCGAAGTCAAGCGCGCAGCGGTGAAACGACAGCGTCGCGGTTTGTAGCTGCACGCAGGCATATCACGGCCACTGACGCGTGCGTACGGACGACCGTCGGCGAATGGCCCTCTCGCTGTTGCGGAATGTGCCTTATCGTCAGCGAGTGCGGATTCAGTGCCCGTTACCCGTACGCCCGTCGTCAGGTTATTGATGGCGTCTGTAGCGCCTTGCGCGTCGACTGTCGGCCAACATGCTCAGCGTGTTGGATGGTAAACGCTGGCCGACGCAAATGGCGTTGCCGCCGCTCGATGCCCCTTCGAGAACGGCAGCAATTCTCCGCTCCTGCTTGCCGTCAACGTCGAGTCCCAATGCAAATGCCATTCGGTGATTCGCTCACGCAGCCTACTGAGGTGACGACGGAGGCTCCATCCAGAATTGCTGTTGCCACATCAAGTTGTTCATCATCTCCTGCTGCATCTGCAGATACTGGTCAGTCATATACTGTCGCTGCCGAAGTTGTTCGGCGCTGAGCCCGGAGTAGTACCCTCCCATATGACTCCAGCCGCCGCCCATCATCCCCTGCCCCATCATGCCGTGCCCCATCATGCCCGGGCCCCACATCCCGTGCATCGTGGTCATCGCACTTTGCATCGTCGCCCAGTGTTGCTGCAGCAGCTTCTGACGCTCCTTTGGATCGTGCGTCTTACGGATCTGGTCCATCTGCGCCTGCATCGTCTTCATCTGCTCCTGGAACCGAGCCAGATTCTTGTCGAATCCCGCGGTATCCGGACTCTGCGTCTTTGACGCGCTTTGTGATGCAGCGGGGTCCTTTGACGCCGCATGGAGCATCGGTGAACTCAACGCAAGGCAGATTGCAACGGGAAACAGAAGCGCTTTCATGGAAGCCTCCGCGGCGGCAGCAAGCGGGAACGAAGCTGTCTTGCTTCAACAGTACCCGTCGATCAGCGCCATCCCTTGACGCGTGTCAACGGATCGACTCGCTGGGATCAGGTTTTGTGCTCACGCAAAGAAATCCGATGAAGTGTGATTTTTGCCGTTATGCGCGTGCGGATAACGGACATCGCAAGCTGAAGGCTGACCCGGTTTCCAGCCATTGCAAACGCGATCAGAGCAAGCGGTGAAATTTAAGTGTTAAGACTCCGGTAAGGAAATTCGCCCACGATGATCTGCATCTAGCGGAGATTCTCGTGAGCAAATCGCTTCTTTCGCTGTCGGGTCGGTACGGGGCACTTCTGCTGATCCTTGCGATGACTTCAATGGCCGCAGCAAATGCTGCCACGCCATCCGAACTTCTCGGCTCTTACCGTACCCAGTCGGGCAATGCGGAACCGGACCCGTCGCGTGGCCAACAGTTCTTCGGTGCTTCACATGGCCATGAGTGGCGTTGCGCTTCGTGCCACGGCGCAGTGCCCACGCAGACCGGCAGGCATGCCGCTACTGGCAAGGCGATCGCACCGCTAGCCCCTGCGTTTAACCCGGAGCGCTTTACCGACGCATCGAAGACCGAGAAATGGTTTCGTCGCAATTGCAACGATGTCGTCGGACGGGAGTGCAGCGCAAGCGAGAAGGCGGATCTGCTAGCCTGGCTTTTGACGCTCAAGCCGTAGGCGGCTCTTTCCATTATCGAAAGTTCTTTCCACCCGGAGCGCTTCCCATGCGTTTTCAGCTTGTGTCCCGTTCTGTTGAGGTTGGCATCGTTACACTGCTCGCTGCCCTGACGGCCTCGATCGCTACGGCCGAACCGGAAGGGACAGCCAGCCAGGTCAATGTGCTGCCCAGGTATCGGCAGGAATGCGCGACCTGCCATCTTGCGTATCCGCCGGGTATGTTGCCTGCCGCGTCATGGCAGCGCATTCTCGGCAACCTGCAGCACCATTTCGGCACGGATGCATCGCTCGACGCCGACTCCGTCAGGCAGATATCAACGTGGCTTGCCGCCAATTCGGCAGGCGACACCGCCGCGCACGCTGCTCCGCCCGAAGATCGCATTACCCGCTCTCACTGGTTCCGGGAGGAGCATGCAGAAGTGGCCGCCGACGTATGGAAGCGTCCCATGATCAAGAGCGCGTCAAATTGCGCAGCGTGCCATACCCGCGCCGAACAAGGAAACTTCAATGAACACTTCATCCGCATACCGCAATAGCAGCAACGCAGGTGACGCAACCCAACGTCGCATTCTGGTCTGGGACGCGCCCGTACGGCTCTTCCACTGGCTGTTCGCGGCCTGCTTTGCCGGCGCATGGCTGACCGCGGAAAGCGAGCATTGGCGGCTCGTCCATGTCGCGCTAGGCTACACGGCAGGTGGTCTCGTGATTTTTCGAGTTGCGTGGGGGCTGGTCGGAACGAAATATGCCCGGTTTTCCAGCTTCGTTCGCGGCCCAACCGCTGTGTGGCGCTATCTCCTTGGAATCGTGCGTGGCCGCCCGCAACGCCATATCGGACACAACCCGGCGGGCGCGGTCGTCATCGTCGCCATGCTGGCGCTGGCGGGTGCATTGACCATGACCGGTTGGGCGACCTATAACGATGTCGGAGGAAACGGGCTGGGTGAAGTACACGAGGCTTTAGCCAGCTTCCTGCTTGCGCTGGTTGGCGTGCATGTGGCCGGGGTCGCGGTGAGCAGCTGGCTCCATCGGGAGAACCTGATCGGCGCGATGCTGAGCGGACACAAGTTCGGACACACCGACGAAGGCATCAGGGAAGCGTGGCGAAGCGTCGCGGCGATCGTGCTCGTCAGTGTCCTTGCGTTCTGGTGGTGGCAGTGGCAACTCGCACCTGCGCCAATAGCGCCCAGTAGCAACGCATCGGCTTCACACCTGACCGACCGCGAAGACGCCGACTGACAACTGTCAAGGAACATAATGCGTATCCTGCTCGTCGAAGACGATCCGTTGCTTGGCGATGGCATTCGCGCTGGCCTTCGGCAAGCGGGGCTTCAGGTGGACTGGGTTCGCGACGGACACGCTGCCGAAACGGAACTGCGTACCCGGTCCTACGCGGCGGCAGTGCTCGATCTCGGGCTGCCGCTCAAGGATGGCATCGACGTTCTGTCGTCGGTGCGTCGCGCGGGCGTGACCATGCCTGTACTGGTGCTGACCGCACGCGACACTGTGCCCGATCGCGTCCGTGGACTCGACATCGGTGCCGACGATTACGTCGTCAAACCCATTGATCTTCTGGAACTCGCCGCCCGTCTACGAGCACTCGTGCGTCGCGCGCACGGCCAGCCACAGGAAAAGCTGGAAGTGCAGGACGTCATACTGGAACCGGCGGCAAGGCTTGTCTACCGGAATGGAGAACCCGTCACCGTCTCCACGCGCGAGTTCGACCTGCTCTACGTGCTGATGCTCAATGCGGGCCGCGTGATGTCGCGCGAACAGCTGGAACAGGCCATGTACGGCTGGGGTCGCGAAGTAGAGAGCAACACGGTCGAGGTGCACATCCATCGCCTGCGCGCCAAGCTGGGCAGCGACCTGATCAGGACAGTTCGTGGCGTCGGGTACGTACTGATGCGAGAGGGTTGCGCGACGTGACGATCCTGCCTCGCTCTTTGCAGGGACGTCTGCTGGTTCTGGTCATTGGCGGCGTGATCGGCGTATGGCTGATTACCGCGCTTTTCATCTGGCGTGACGCCCGCAGCGAACTCGACGAGCTGCTCGACAGTCACCTCGCGCAGGCGGCAGCGCTGCTGATCGTGCAGCAGACGCAATCGATCGACGACGATGACGAGATCGATACACGCGTCCCCCATCCGTACGCACCCAAGGTTGCCTTCCAGATCTTTCACGAGGGACAGGCAGTCGTGCGTTCGTCCAATGCACCGACCGGGCCCATGGTTCCCGCCCATGGTGAGGCCGGGCAGGGTTTCGCAACCGTGCAAATAGACGGCACGGCGTGGCGCGTCTTTTCCGTACGAGGCACGGGCGAGGATACACGCATCTATGTCGGCGAGCGTATCGATTCTCGCACCGCAATCCTGCTGGCGGTACTGCGCGGTACGTTGTGGCCTATGGCTGCCGCCCTGCCCCTTCTTGGCCTTGCCACCTGGTGGGCGGTGCGGCACGGCGTGACGCCACTCAAGAAACTGGGCCGCAGCATCGCCGAGCGTGGCGCAGATGATCTTGCCCCCGTCGTGATGAATCAAACGCCTGCCGAAATGTCGCCGGTACTCGACGCGCTCAATCAGCTCTTCGCGCGTATCCAGACGGTATGGGAGGCGGAGCGCCGCTTCACGGCTGACGCGGCACACGAGTTGCGCACGCCTATCGCAGCGATTCGGACGCAGGCTCAGGTTGCGTTGGCAGAAGCGGACGATGCCCTCCGTCAGCATGCATTGCGCGCCACTATCGAAGGGTGCGACCGCGCAGCGCGTCTCGTGAACCAGCTGCTGGTGCTTTCCAGGCTGGAGTCCGGGGCAACCCTCACACTCACGAAGATCGATCTGGGCGCGCTTGCACAGCGGGTCGTCGCAGAACTGGCGCCGACTGCGATCGCGAAGCGGCAGTCGCTGGAGTTCGACAGTGAAAGGCCGTGCCAGGTCAAAGGCGACGACATGTTGCTTGCTGCTCTGGTGCGTAATCTCGTGGACAACGCCATCCGTTATAGCCCGCCCGGGGCGTCGATATCGGTCAGAACGGCGACGGATGGCGCGCGCGCTGTCCTGTCGGTGGAAGACAGTGGCCCCGGACTCGCCGATGCGGATCTCCCGCGGCTCGGTGAGCGCTTCTTTCGCGTTCGGGGAACGACCGAAAGTGGCAGCGGGCTTGGCTGGTCGATCGTTCAGCGGATCGTCGACCTTCACGCGGCGACGGTCAGCGTGCGCCGCTCGAAGCGCCTCGGCGGTCTCGAAGTGAAGGTGAGCTGGCATGCCGGCAACGCTTGACCTGAATCAACGCACCTTGCCCAGCAGACGCGACCATACCGTTGAGCAGCCTTGGCCGGCGAAGATCCGCCTGGACTACCACCATCGTTTTTGAAGCTCGCGCGTCCCCTGGTCTGCTCGTGTACCTCAAGCGGTATATCGAGTCGGGCGGCAAGCTTGAATGGTGGAAAATCGCACGGGAAATCTGGACATGTCTACGCTGGCGACGCTGTTCGTTGTCGTTCTGCTGCTCAATCTCATGCCGGCCTTCGCGCCCCCTACATGGATGGCCATGTCCTGGGTCGGCTTCAATCTTCCCGAGGGCAATCCATTCGTTTTTGCCGTCGTTGCCGCCAGCGCGGCGACCACCGGAAGGCTGGTACTCGCGGCATTCGCCCGATTGCTCTTGCGAGGGCGTCTGATGCGCGACGCGGACCGCCAGAACATCGAAGTCGTTGAAGCGTGGTTGAAGAAACGGAAGAAGCTGACGGTGGGTGCGTTTTTTCTTTACGCACTGGGTCCGTTTCCTTCGAACTACCTCTTCATCGCATATGGACTTTCCGGATTGCCGCTTGCCGTCATTGGTGCTGCGTTCTTTGCTGGCCGTACGATCAGCTATTCAGTCTGGGCTTACCTTGGGCGGCTCGCTTCCGCCTATATCGATATCGAGTCACCGATGGAAGGCGGGTATCTGAGCGGCTACTTCATCGTCTTGCAGCTTGCCCTTCTTGGATCCGTGTACGTTCTGATGAAACTTGACTGGAAAGTGCTGATCGAGCAGCGAAGGCTGAAGTGGCGACGCGGCATGAAACGCAGGGACGTCGGCAGGCGCGGTCACACGGCAAAGCATTGAACATTGCGACGGCCGACGACCGAACACCGGGTTCGCCATGTCGCCTATGGTGAGCAACGCTCATGGCTTTGGGGATGATGGTGCTCGTACCAGGCATGCAGCGCGCGCGATGCCGATTCGCGTCGTAGCCTGGTTATTCTACAGATCGAAAATCCGATTGACCGGTATCCACTTTCGTCCGGCCGGCGTCCATGGAGTCGGCGCCTGGAATTCCCACATCAAGCTCTCCCACTGACGGATCACAGGATTGCTCTGCTCGGCTCGCGCCATCCGGTCAGCATCGAAGATGCTATCGTCCGTTTCCATCACCATGAACAAGCGTATCCCGAGCCGGTAGATCTCCATGCCCACAACGCCATGATCGCGCAAGTGCTGAATGACTTCGGGCCAAACGTTACGATGAAATTCCTCGTAACGAGCAATCAGAATCGGATCATCCTTCAGATCCAACGCAAGACAATAACGCATATTTCTGCCTTCTCAAGAATGCGATCACGCTATTCGATGGACGGTCGTTGCTGCGCACCGAGTCGTCGTTGCAAATCGATAATGACGGGAAGCTCGAAATCGCGAACGTCGGGGCCGGCAAGCCTGCGCCGCTTATTGAACTCGGTGGCGAGTTGCAACGCACGAGAGCGCGTATGCGCCAGTAACAGCAGCGCCTCGCCTAACAACTGCCGCTCCAGCGGAGTCAGGAGAAACGCTTCGTCGATTCCTTCGCTGCCAACTTCCCACATCGCGCCATCAGTGGGCGCCTGCTTGCGGAACATCGTCTTCAACAACGGGGCATCACCACTCATCTTTGCCTCCTGCATGACCGCGCCTTGCGACCACGGAACGAGCTCGCGGTTGCGCACGCCATTCAACTCGCTGCAAGTCTTCTGGCCCGAGGCCACCGCCATCGCTTTCGGGGACCGCACGAAGCGCAAGCGCGACATTGTCGTCGTCATGCAGTCGCACGACCTTCCCTTCTTCCATCATGACTATGCCTTGGTTTACCGACTGAGCCCGTATCGCGCGATCACTGCGCGCAGGTGCGGCTGCGCCGCTCGTACCGCTAACGAGTCTGCGAGTTCGATCAGCGGCAATACACGCCTTTTTATCTTCTCGGCATGGTTTTGAGCGATGTCTGCAATACGGTGATCAAGGTGCGGATTCATCAATCGCTCTCGCACACTGCCTATGTAGCGTTCAGCCCGGTCGCGCTGATCCATTGCCGCAAAAACCGGCAACACTTCTTCCTGCCAGACGGTTTCGAGCCCATCGCGCAGGCAAGGATCGTTCATCGCATCGAGCACAGTCTCAGATGACGGCCGCCCGCCCGTGATCCACTGCTCGGCGAGCCAGCTATGGCCCAGATTCAGGAAGAACAGCTTCAGGCGCTCGTAGATGCGGAGGTCGTCTGTTATGACGATGTTCTCGTGCGTGCATGGCATTTCCATGCAGGCGCGCCGCTCGATCGCCCACAGCGCGTAGGGCTCGGCCACTGCGCCAACGGGATCGATGGGCGCGGACACGATTCTGTCGACAAGCGAGTTCACCCACACGCAGTCTCTCTGCAGATAGTCGGCGAAAGCATCCGGCAGCGCCCATTGCCGTGCGAGATCGAGCACGATGCCGCGCAATGTGTCGCCATTGTTCTGCACCAGTTCGCAGGGAAAAATCGACACGCCGCCGTGCGCACGTTCATGCCACCGTGCGTAGAGCAAGGCGAGCAGCTTGGCCGGATAACTGCGCGGCACGATACCGTCGCCCTTGAGCACGTCGGCCGAATCACGCGCGTCGAGTCGATAACCCATATCGCCCGTATTCGACACAACGACGCGCACGTTATCCATCGCGGCGCGGCGCACCGCTGCCCAATCGCGGTCCGCAACCCATGCATCGCGAATCGCATGGCAGACGATGGACTTGTCCACGATCGCGCCGCCATCGCTCCCACGAATGCGAACCGGATAGCCGGCGCCTTGCGAAAGAGCGGCGACCCGCGCATGACTGGCCGGATTGCCCGTTGTCTGCACAACGCTGATACCGCCGATCGCATCCCCTCGCTCGAGTGCTTGCGAGACGAACATGTCGACGTGCGCCAGTAGAAATCGGCTTGTGCCGAATTGAAGTATCGGTTCGCTCATACAGCCTGTCCTGCTCCTTATTTCGGCTCAGCATTCCACCAACGCTTTCACCACCGTTTGCCCCGGCTCGAGCAGACGGGGAAACGCGTCCGGCACGTCAGCAAGCCGCATACGGTGGGTGTTGAGCGCCTGATCGGGAATGCGGCCTGCGCGCATGGCTTCAAGCACGGTTTCGAAGTCGGCGATGGTCGCGTTCCGGCTCGCAAGCAGCGTAGTCTCGCGTTTATGGAATTCCGGGTCGGAAAACGTCACCTGGCCCGGCACGATGGAAATCAACGTGTATTTGCCGCCGTGTGCGACAAACCCGAAACCGCGGTTCATCGCGTCAATGTTGCCCGTCGCGTCGAACACGGTGTCGAAGAATTCATTGTTCGTCAACGCACTGAGTTGCTCGGTGTCGCTTGGTCCGACTGCGACGGCCGCATCGACGTCCAACTGCGTCTTGCAGAAGTCGAGACGATCCGCACGCGTGTCCAGGCAGGTCACGTTTGCACCGCGCAGCTTGGCGAAGATCATCGCAGCCATGCCGATCGGTCCTGCGCCCACCACGAGTGCGCGCTGGCCGGCCAGTACATCCGCCCGTCGCACCGCGTGCGCGCCGATCGCCAGGAACTCGAGCATCGCGGCCTGATCTAGCGTCACGCCTTCGGCTTTATGCACGAACTGCGCGGGCACACTGAGATACTCGGCCAACGCGCCGTCGCGATGCACGCCCAGGACCTTGATGGCGACACAGCAGTTCGTTTTCCCCTGACGGCAAGCCACACAGTGCCCGCACGATAGATACGGCATCACGTAGACACCATCGTCACGTTCAAAACCCGAGTCGGAATCCGCATCGACCACCACCGCGGAAAACTCGTGACCCATGACGCGCGGATACTCGAGATACGGTTGCGTGCCGGAGAAGATATGAAGGTCGGTGCCACAGATCCCGACACGCGATACCCGCAGCAATACCTCGCCTGCCGCTCGGGCCGGCCGATCGATGTGCCGTGCACGCAGCATTCCTGGGGATTCGCAAATCACGCTAAGCATATTGTTGTCCTCTTGATCGAATCGTGCGCAGGGCGAGTTCGCCCATGCGATAGAACTTGCATGCGTTGCGGCCAAAAACATCGAATATCGCACTTGGCCCAGCGAACCGCGAACAGTCGTCCTCGAATGCGGCGAGCCACTGGGGTGCATCGATGCGCCGCGTCATGCCAGCCCCTCGGGAACAGGGGCGTCTGCAGCGATGAGTCCCTCATCGCTCAATGCGCGCCAGAACTGCGCGGGTATGGCCAGCTCGAGCCACGCGATGTTTTGCTGCAACTGCGCAACGCCGCGCGCACCTACGACACAGGACACGACAGCACGGTGCGCAAACGGGAATTGGAGTGCGGCCGCTGGGAGGGGGACGTCAAAACGCTCGCATAATGCAGTGAGCCGGCCGACCTTCTCGACCACTTCGCGAGGCGCATCGGCATAGTTGAACATGCCGTTGCCGGCCAGCACGCCGGAATTGAACACACCGCCGACAACAATCGCTGTCCCCGCAAGCGAGCAAACGTCGAGCAGCGGCTTGAGCGCGGACTGTTCGAGCAGCGTGTAGCGCCCTGCAAGCAGGATGACGTCCAGGCCGGCCTCGTTCATCGCATCGGCGGCGATTTCCCACTCATTCACGCCCACCCCTATCGCACCCACCGCGCCACTCGCGCGCAACTCGTCGAGCGCACGAAATCCGCCGCCCACCGTGAGTTGAGCCCAGTATTGTGCGTTGCTCTCGCGGTGCGTCATCTTGCCGATGTCATGCACGTAGAGGATGTCGATCTGCGCCATGCCAAGCCGCTGTTGGCTATCCTCGTACGAGCGCATGATGCCGCCGTAGCTGTAGTCGAATTGCGGCTTGAACGGCAGCGGTTCGGCCCAACCGTCGTCGCCGGGCCGCACGCTCGCATCGGGCCTCATCAGACGGCCGACCTTGGTACTCAACGAAAGTGCATGACGCGGGCGGCTAGCGAGCGCCTGGCCCACGCGCCGCTCCGAAAGCGTGTAGCCGTAGTACGGCGCCGTATCGAAGTAGCGCAGACCTGCCGACCATGCAGCATCGACGAGCGCCGTCGCTTCCGCGCTTGTCATCGGGCGATACAAGCCGCCCAATTGAGAGCAACCGAGGCCCAGCGCCGTCAGTTCAAGCCCGCTGCGCGGCAAGGTTCGTATTTCGCTAGCTTGGGTCATTGAAGGTGCAATCGTGAAGAGGTTCGGTCGTTGAATGCATGCGGCTATAGGACCTGCTTCGATGAAGCGGGGTATCGAAGCAGGTCACCGGCGTTATTAGTAAAGGACGTTCTTCGCTTCCGCCGAGTCGAGGTTTTGCTTGTCGACCATGACCACGCCCGTATCGATGTCCTTGGCTGCGGGCTTGTGTTCAATAACGTTCACGACCGTCTGAATGCCCTTGTATCCCATCTGATAAGAGCCTTGAACGGCGATTCCCTGAATCGTTCCGTCCCGCACGAAGCCTTGCAGGTCCTGGTTGCCGTCGAATCCGATGGCAACCAGCTTGCCCGCTTTACCGGTTTGTTTGAGCGCGCGCCCCATTCCGATCGCGGTGGGTTCATTTGCGCCGAAGACGCCCTTCAGGTCAGGATTGGCCGAGAGGACGTCCGTCGTTTGATTGAGGGCCGTCGCCATCTGCGACTGCGAGTAGTACGGGCCGACGATCTGCAGCTTTGAATGTGCCGCGATGTATTTGCGGAAGCCGCCGACACGCCCAATTTCCGAGCCGGCTCCCGGCACATACGACATGACGGCAATTTTTCCGGTCTGGCCTACACGATCGATCAGCGCCTTTGCACAGAGCTCCCCGGCTTTCTCATTGTCGGTTGACAAGAACGACTGGTAATACTGCTTGCCTGCATCGGACAGCGCCGAGTCGATCAGCACGACGGGGATATGTGCCTCCCATGCCTTCTTGATGGCAGGAACAAGGGCGTCTGGATCGGACGGTGCCAGCACGATGCCTGCGACGTGCCGGTTCACGGCGTTCTCGACCATGTTGACTTCGGCCGTGATATCGGATTCGGCAGCCGGGCCCTGGAAGGTCATCGTATAGCCCTTTGCATCGCCGAGTGCGGACTTCGCGCCTTTCTGCACGTTTTGCCAGTAATTCGAATTGACAGTTTTGACGATCACCGCAATCTCGCCGCCCGCCGCATAGGCGTTCGTGCTCATCGACCCGCACATCAAGACCGACGCCGATACCGACGCGGCTAACAAAGAAAATCTGTTCATGTCTCGCTCCTCTTTCTCGTGGTTGGACTTCGTGTGGTGAACGCTGACGGGATCACAATTACCGCTTGCGGCTTCGCAACTGATCGATCCATACGGTGCCTAAAATCACGACGCCGATGATGATCTGCTGGATAAAGCTCGATACTCCATTCATATTCAGACCGTTACGCAGGACTCCAATGACGAACGCACCGATGGCCGTGCCCGAGATCGTGCCCACGCCGCCCATGAGCGAGGTTCCGCCGATTACCGCACTCGCGATGGCATCGAGTTCGTACATGACGCCTTCGTTCGGTTGCCCCGTCACGAGACGGGACATCAACACACAGCCGGTTACGCCGGCCAATGCACCGGAGAGCACATAGGTGAACAGCGTCACACCGCGGACGTTGACACCCGAGAGGCGCGCCGCCTCGGCGTTCGAGCCGACGGCATAAATGTGGCGGCCGAGCGATGTTTTCGATAGCAGGATGGCGCCTGCGACGAACAACACGATCATGATGACGACCGGGTAGGGAATTCCCGGAAAGGTCGTATCGGGAAAACCGTCGGCGCCGATGTGGGAGATGCGAAAGAAAGCGCCATTGCCAAGCGCGCCGAACGCGTCGCTCAAATCCGAGACCGGTCGTGCGCCCGTGATCTGCAGTGCAACACCTCGTGCGACGAGCATCATGCCGAGCGTCGCGATGAAAGGTGGCAAGCCCATGCGGGTGACGCAGATGCCGTTGACGTAGCCGCACAGCGATCCCACAAGCACACCGCACAGCATCGCGACGGGCACCGGCAGGCCCGCTTTCGTGAGTAGCGCAGCTGAAACGCCAGCAAGCGCAAGGACCGAGCCGACCGACAGGTCGATCCCGCCCGTGATGATGACGCAAGTGGCGGCCACACCGAGGTACGCAATCGACGTCACCTGCAGGCTCACGGTCATCATGTTGCCGACCGAAAAGAACGCCGCGCTGGCAACCGAGAACGCAATAACAAGCGCCACCAGACTGCCCAATGCTGCGAACTTCTGGATGAGGTCGCGACGCCGCTGTTTGGCCGAGCGATCGGCGACCTGACCGCGATCAGATGTCATTTCAAGCATGGGTACGCCCCGAAGCAAAATGCATGATCTCCTCCTGACTGGTGTGTTTCGTTTCGAGTACGGCCGTAATCCGGCCTTCGTGAAAAACAGCGATCCGGTCGGTCATGCCAAGCAGCTCGGGCAATTCCGAACTGATCAGCACGACGCCCACGCCTTGCGCAGCGAGCCGGTCCATCAGACCGTAAATGGCGAACTTCGCGCCCACGTCGATACCGCGAGTGGGCTCATCGAAGAACAAGACTTTCGACCCTCGGTACAGCCATTTGCCGATGACGACTTTCTGCTGATTTCCCCCGGACAGGTTGCGCACAATCTGGTCGACGGAGGGCGTGCGAATGCCCAGTTCGTGCACATAGCGGCGTGCGACCGCGGCCTCTTCATCGAAGCACAAGAAGCCCGAACGCGAAGAGACCCCGCCTACGTTGGTCAGCGTAATGTTCGCCGCGACCGACATTCCGAGTGCGAGACCTTCTTGCTTGCGGTCCTCGGAGAGGTACGCGATGCCGTGGCGAATCGCCTCTCGCGGCGAACGGATCGTCACGCGCTGGCCGCGGAGCTCGATCGATCCGCCATGGATTCCATCGGCGCCGAAGATCGCTCGGGCAACCTCGGTACGGCCCGCCCCCATGAGCCCCGCGAAGCCGAGGATTTCTCCCTTGCGCAGTTCGAATGAAACCGGCCCGAACACGCCATCGCGTCGCAGGTCGTGCACACCAAGCAGCACCTCTTCTGCCGGGATCGATTGCCGCGTGGGGTAAGCATCGTCGAGCGAACGCCCCACCATGCGCGCGACGATGTCGTTCACAGTGAGGGCCGCGAAGTCGTCGGTCGAAATGTATCGGCCATCGCGCAAGACCGTCACGCGGTCCACGATCTGCGCCATTTCATCGAGGCGATGCGAGATGTAGAGGATCGCGACACCGGCCGCGCGCAACTCGTGGATGATGCGAAACAGCTGGACGGTTTCGGTCTCCGTCAACGATGACGTGGGCTCATCCATGATCAGCACCCGAGCATCGAACGAAAGCGCCTTGGCGATTTCCACCATTTGCTGTTGCGCAATGGACAACGTGCCGACCAACGCCGTCGGCGATACATCCAGGCCGATCCGAGCCAGGCACCGCACCGCATCCGCGTTGAGCTTGCGGGTATCGACAAACGGTCCGCGCTTCGGCTCTCGTGCCAGAAAGAGATTCTCCGCGACACTGAGATGCGGAACGAGGTTGAGTTCCTGATGGATGATCGCTATGCCTGCCGCCTGAGCCTCCGAGGTCGAGCGATACGTGACCGGCTCGCCGCGATACCGGATCGTCCCTTCGTCTGGCTGGTACTGCCCGCTGATGATTTTCATCAGCGTCGATTTGCCGGCTCCGTTCTCGCCGCAAATTGCGTGGACTTCGCCCGCCCGAAGGTCCAGATGAATCCCGTCGAGCGCAACGACCCCTGGAAAGCGCTTCACGATTCCCTCAAGACGCAGGATGTCCCCGCCCGCAACATTCCCCTCCGTGCAAGCGAGGCTCGATGGGCCGCGAGGCATTGTCATTTCGTCTCCTATGTACGGCCGACCCGTCTTCCGCGTGGTCAGTCCAATTGCATCGAATTAAAACCCAAGCGACGCGTTTGGTCAAGCCAGTATCTATATTTCACAATCACCCTTACCAATGGTAAAAACCCGAATACCGCGCAGTCCGTTGCTGGACGAGGTGTTGAGCGACCGTGCTAGACTTCGGCGCATGCAAAACGCCCGCGATAGCGGCAATTCCATCGAAGCCATGAAATCGACTGAACCCAAGCGGCTTTACCAATCCGTCGCGACGCAAATCCTCGCGTTGATTCACCAAGGTGACTTCCCGGCTGGAGAACGCCTTCCACCTGAGCGCGAACTGGCACTGAAGCTGGGCGTGTCGCGTCCATCGCTGCGCGAGGCTTTGATCGCACTGGAGATAGGGGGGCAGGTTGAAATCCGCATGGGTTCGGGTGTCTATGTGCGCGAGACCAGCGCAGACGAAGCGGGCTCAGTCGGTGCCCTTGGGGACAGCCCATCGGAATTGATGCAGGCGCGCGCGGCGATCGAGGGGAGCGTCATCGTGCTCGCCACGGCGCGCATGACTGCGGCGATGCTGGACCGGTTGCGCCGCACAGTCGAACGAATGCGAAGGCTTGCGGCGGCGGGGAAATCGCCCGTTGAAGCGGACCGGCAGTTCCACATGTTGATCGCGGAAGCTGCAGGCAATTCCGTGCTCAGCCGATACGTGGGCGAGCTGTTCGACAGTCGCCACGATCCCATCGCTGCCGCCATGCGCGGTCATGCAGAGAGCGCGCAAACATGGACGTCGGCCGTGCAGGAACACGAGCTGGTGCTCAAGGCCTTGCAGTCCGGCGATCCTATCGCGGCGCAAGCGGCAATGCGCTCGCATCTCATGGCTTCCGAGGATCGCTGGATGAGCGGCGCATTAAAGCAAGGCGCGGAATAGCAGGTGAGCGAAAAGCGGAGCAATCGAATCGCACGTGCCACTGAACGATTTGCCGCCCCGTGAGTCGACTGCTTCAGCAAGGAGACTGCCGATGAAAAGACGCGAGGGGCTTTGGCCTTGGAAGCTCAATTCGAACAGTTTGCAAGGTCCAAATCTTGCTGGCCGCCCACCGACACTTTCCAGAAAATCACCGGCACCGGGCCGCGTATCGTGAGCTAGCGTTCAGTGACTATCCGTGAGAGTTCAGGACTGAAAGGCGCTTTCGCGACACTGGCGCGCCAAACGTCAACGCCAGTCGTGGTCATTGTGGGCGGCCTGATTGCCGCGTTAGTCATGGTTGGATTATGCGCGCTTGTCCTCTATGAAGGCCGCCTGGACGCGCTCGAAAGGGCCCGCAGTACTTCCGGGAATCTGGCGCTCATCGCCGAGCGCGATATCGAACGCAATTTCGAGCTGTATGAACTGTCGTTGCAGGCAGTCGTGGATGGCATGAATCGCAATGATGTCATGGCGCTGCCGCCGCGATTGCGCAACGACGTGCTGTTCGACCGGGCAGCCAACGCCAAGTATCTTGGCTCCGTCCTTGTGCTGGATGAAGCAGGCAACATCGTGATGGATTCGGCCGATGTAAAACCGCGACGAGGCAGTTTTGCAGACCGGCCATACTTCACGGTACAGCGGGACCATCCGGAAACGGGACTGTACATCAGCGATCCCTACGCGTCACGGCTACGCGGTGGCGCGGCCAGTATTGCTCTGAGCCGCAGGCTATCGCATCCAGACGGCTCTTTTGCGGGCGTCGTTATGATCGCCGTGAATCTCGATTATTTTCGCAATCTTTTTGCGGGACTGTCGCTTGGCACACACGGAGCTGTCTCGCTCATCACCCAGCGCGGCATCATGGTCATGCGGCAACCTTACGATACCCACATCATTGGCCGCGACATCAGCCAGGCCGAGACATTCAGACGCTTTCGCGCTGAACCACAAGGCAGCTTCAGCGAAACGGCGTCGATAGATGGTGTGCGGCGTCTTTACTACTTCCGAAATTTTCCAAGCCTTCCATTGGTGATCATGGTGGCCGAGGCGGAACAGGACGTTTATGCCGACTGGCGTCGCCGCGCCATCACGATAGGCTCATTGATGGCCATATTCGCGCTCGTCTTCGTCGGGCTGTCCGTGATGCTCGCCGCGCAGTTGCGGCTTCGCATACGGGCAGAGGCCGAGCTGGCAGTGCTGGCGCGCACCGATGCACTGACCGGGCTGCACAATCGCCGGTCACTTGGCGACATACTCGAAGACGAATGGCGGCGAGCCAGCCGCACACATACCCCGTTCGCGCTGCTTTTCCTGGACATCGATCGCTTCAAGGCATTCAACGATGCATATGGCCATCAAGCCGGTGATGCAGCGCTCGCGAGCGTTGCCCATTGCATCGCTGACAACATACGACGTCCTGCCGACAAGGCCGCGCGGTACGGCGGCGAAGAGTTCGTCGTCTTGTTACCCGACACGTCCCCAGCGGGCGCCGCGCTTGTTGCCGAGAAAATCCGGGCCGCCATCTCCGAACTTCCTATCGAACACGGCGGCAGCGAGTACCGTCGACTCACCGCAAGCATCGGCCTGGCACACTGGCGGCCAGGAGACAACGCGGATGTCAGCGCCCTGATGCGGGCAGCAGACGATGCGCTTTACACCGCAAAAGCAAGGGGCCGCAACGTGGTCGTAACGGCCATTGCTCTGGACTAGTCCGCCGAAGCAGTCCGCGCCGGTCGGACCCATCGCACGCAACACGCGAAAGGTGTTGCGACGGCCGTTCGCACCATGCAGTACCGTATCCGTTGCCATGCAGAGCCGGGCGACTGCAAGCGGGTCGAGCCAGCGAAGGCATGTATGCAGAAGTTCAGCAATGTCTGTGCGCGTGCTTCAGCATTGCAACGGTTCTCGGCTCAAAAATAAGTGATCTGGCTGCGGCCATCTTCATGGTCCATCCAGTCATGTGTTAGCGGCCCAGAACGGCGAGCGCCTGGTGCATCGGTGACATCGATACCGTCACCATCCCATCGAGCGGCGTATTCATCTCCAGGATCAGGAAGATCGCGATGGACGTCGACAGCGCCCCCAGAAACAACGCAATTACAACCGTGGTATTCGCGGGCGTGAACAGGCCGAACGCGCCGAAGATAATGCAGAGCCACAGCACAAGGGTGACAAGGAGCGCGGTAGGCGTCGAGCCCGCTGCCTGCAGAACGCCCATTTCGCGCACGGCGATTGCGTCGTTGACCATCTCGATCGCGCGTGCCTGCAAGCGCCGCTGCGCGTCGTTTTGCGGCGAGAGGGACTCGAGTTTGCGCTCCAGATATTCTGCGCGCTCCAGCGCCTCAGTGCCCTGCAGCGCTTTCAGTTGCGCCGGGTCGCCTGACGCTATCTGCCCGGCCGCCCGCGCGACGATCTGCTTCAGCATGTCCCGGATCTCCTGCGTTTGCGGCCCATAGCGCACGAGCACGCGATCGAGCAGGACGACATTGGCGGCATCGCGTGTCACGCTGGCGTCAACCATGTCCAATGAACTCTTCGCCGACGAAATCAGCAAGCCAAGGACGAGCGCTGCCATCGTGGCGATCAGGCCCGTCGCCAGTTTGACGACACCGATCGAGTCGTCGTCGAGATGGTGTTGCGGAAGCAAGGTACGCAGATACAAACCGAGCAGTGCACTGCAAAAGACGCAGGCAAATGTGATCAGGGCGACGCTCAGATGGTGCATCGTTCATCCTCCGTGCGTCGGCGCGGGCAACGACCGACGGGCCACCGAACTGGACGGCGGCGCGCCCACGTTCAACGCTGTCCGTGCGCATCGCCTTCGGCGATTACCCCGATCGCTCTTCCCTGTTGCTGCGCGAAGAGCAAGGCGGAGCACCTGCTGGATCCGACGTTCCTTCGCGCAACTTATCCCGAAGCTCAGGCATGGGATTGACGCATATCAACGAATGCCGCACGTAAGATGGACTCGTCTACACCAAGCTTTTGAAGTTTGCGTTCTGTACGCCTGGTTTGGTCGGCACGCGAAATCCCAAACATGTTTCTTATAGCCGGCAGTCCGTGTCATCCGGCGCTGGAACGGTAGCGCTGTTATGAGCGCGTACGCAACGTATTCTGATAATCCATTGCGTCAAACACTCGATCGACACTCTGCGGCTTCTTTTTAATTGCAGACACGATCGCTTCTGCCATATCGACACATACTGCCGCGAGCGCCTGACTCTGGGCATCGACTAGCGCGTCATAACCACCAACATTCACCCGTCGTATGACGAGAGAGCGCCCATTGAGAACGCGTTTGGAATCTGGTGTGAGGATTGACCAACCCACGACAAGCATTGCACCGGATCCGGGCGCCGAGTCGAAAGTCTGAACATTGATGGCGATTCTCACCGTCGGCCGGTCAGTAGCCTGCGGAATAGTGGACACCTGGGCATCAACAAAAAGCCGTTGCATATCTACTGCAACGACATTCGCTATCTGAACTTTCAATGGCTCGCTCCATCGGGCGGCTTCCGCGACGCGAGTTTGCGATGGATTGATGCCGAGCACGAGCTGTGGCCGGTCGACTACTTCTGGAATGGTTACATAGTCGACGACGATTGCAAGCGGAATGCCAGCATCGAGATTTTCAGGTGGTTGTACAGAGTTCAGCTTATAGACGCTTCTAAAGAGGTCGTTCGCACAGCCGGTTGCTGACAGCAAAAGCAGTATTCCAGTAATGCATCCGCAAAAGTGCTTCACATCGACCTCCGTCCTTTCATCCACCTTCGAAAGGCACGTCAGACTCGTACGTAACCCATACGGAAAAATACATTCTGTATGTCATGGAAGAGAATCTGCATGTCTGACAAAGCGTGTCGTGAGTATTTAATGACAAACAAAGTCCAACGAACTTACCTTATTCAATTAGATAGTTCTCGTACGCATATCTAATTAAGAACACGAAAGCGGGTTCGCAAATCACGTTCCCACTAGTGATTTTACTTGACGCAAGTCAATCGGATCATCGCCGGCATCGCTAGCCTGTCATACAAGGTTCGCGGCAGGCGCAGTCGAAATTCGCTGGCGGACCGGAGCGTAGGTCCAGTTTCGCACGGATGCGACTTGCGCAATTTCTACTGACCGATAAGCGAAGGTGTGACGATGCGAAATATGACCTTGTCTGGGGCGTCTGCGATAGCAGTCGCAGCTGTACTCGTTGCCGGATGCGCAAGCAACAATACGCCGACGAAATCTGAATACTCGGGTTTTCTCGGCGACTATTCGAATCTGCAGCAAACGCAGGATGCCAAAGGCGAGACATTCCTCAGGTACATCAACCCGAAGTTGACCCCGGCCAATTACAGCGCCGTCATTGTCGAGCCGATTTCGATGTATCCGAAAGCCGAACCGACGGAACAACTGAGTCAGGCAACGATCGATCAGGTGCGCAGCTACGCGACCACTTGTCTGACCCAGTCAATGGCTTCAAAGGTCCGGGTCGTCCAGGCGCCCGGCCCAGGCGTGCTCCGGTTGCAGGTCGCCATAACGGGCGTTGCGAGCACGGCGGAGGGGCTCAAGCCTTACCAGGTTGTGCCCATGGCTTTTGTCGCCACGATGGCGGTCAACTCTATAGCAGGTGCACCGCAACAGGCGAAGCTGCTGGTCGAGGCGCGCGGCACGGACAGCGTGTCAGGCGACGTCCTCGCCAAAGTGGTACGCACCCATACGGGAGAGAAACTGGGGCGGGTCGCATCGAACGAACCCGTGATTACCTTCGAGTCAGTCAAACCGATCATGGACGACTGGTGTGACACGGTTTCCAAATCCGTATCGCAATACATAAAGCCTCGATAGCCACGAAGACGACCGATCTGGCTCTCGCATACTTCAGGTGATGCAATCAAACGGCGTGGTGCTCCATGTGGATCTATCGTGTCGATGAACCGCGTCTTGGCGCGGTTCGGGTGCGTGAATGGAGGCGCCGCGCCCGCCATGCCGTCGCTCTCCTGGTGCTATTGCTCACGGCAGCCACCACAGGGCTCATATTGCTGGACGAATCAAAGGCACCGTTCGGCAAGCGACTATTCACCGCTTTGTGGGACGCGGCCAACCTCACCACTACGCTGGGCGACTTTTCCGAGTTCAACGAGCGCCAGAAGCTGTTCATGCTCGCAGCGATGTTTGTGACGATGCTGGTCACTGGCTTCGCCATATCCAGTCTGACGGGGATTCTGTCTGGCGATGACGTGATCGCATACAGGGAGAACAGGAAAATGGAGCACAAGTTCGAACATCTCGCCAATCATGTGGTCGTCGTGGGATATCGATCTCTCGGGCAACGCATTGCGGAGAAATTGCGGGGCGCGGGCGAAACCGTGTTAGTGCTGGTCGCCGACAAGGAGCTGGCCGACCGGGCAGCGGAACGCGGTCACCTGGTCATTCTCAGCTCACCCGACGTTTTCGACGACGCGCTTCGGCACGCGCGACTCAAGGATGCAAAGGCGCTCGTCGTGACCACGCCCGATGGCGACGCGAATCTGGCTGTCACGCTGATGACGCACTCTCTTAATCGCTCACTGCGGATCATTGCGCCGGGCGAAAACGCCTTGCGAAAGACCCTGTTGGAGAATGCCGGCGCGACGGGCGTTGTCATCGGCGATGAAATTCTCGCCGACGCACTGATGGACAGACTGACGGCACATGCGGAGGCTACATCATGAAGGCCGTGACACCGACTGAATCACTGTCTCACAGGTTCCCGCTGTTGCAAGGGGTTTTCCCCATGTCCCGCGCCCAGTTGCCGCACGACATTGTTGCGGGCATTACGCTGGCCGCGTTGGGCATTCCGGAAGTCATGGGATACACGAAGATAGCGGGCACGCCTGCGGTGACGGGGCTTTACACGATCCTGCTGCCTCTGGTGGCCTTCGCATTGTTCGGCGCATCGAGGCACCTCGTTGCCGCAGCGGATTCTGCGACAGCCGCAATCCTGGCGAGCACGTTGGTGACCGTTGCTGCACTTGGCAGCAAGGAGTATGTCGGGCTGACCAGCACTGTCGCGCTCACGGTGGCCGCGATGCTCGTCGTGGCACGGATTTTCCGGCTTGGATTTCTTGCCGATTTTCTGTCCCGCAGTGCATTGGTCGGATTTCTGACAGGTGTCGGGATTCAGGTTGCGGCGGGCGAACTGGCTGGGATGATCGGGCTCGCAAAGCAGGGGCATGGCCCCATCCTTCAGGTGGCTTCCGTGGTCGAGCGGCTCGGAAGCGCAAGCTATGCGACAGCAGCGGTATCCGCGGCCGTGCTTGCCATGATCGTGGGCTGCAAGCGCCTTTCGCCGCGAGCGCCGGGGGCGCTTATCGCGGTGGTCGGCGCGATAGCGGCAAGCGCAATTTTCGGCTTCGGCCAGCGGGGTATCAGCGTCATCGGCGAAGTGCCTGGCGGTCTGCCTTCCCTTTCGTTTCCGCCGATACGTTGGGCCGCGATGGATCAGGTGCTCGCTACGGCGGCTTCGTGCTTCATCGTGATCATCGCACAGAGCGCCGCCACTGCACGCGCGTACGCCAACCGGTACAACGAACACGGTGACGATAATCTTGATATCGTTGGGCTCGCAGTAGCCAATGCATCGGCCGCCTTCACGGGCACCTTCGTGGTGAACGGTAGCCCGACCAAGACGGAGATGGTCGACGATGCAGGCGGGCGCACGCAAATTGCGCATTTGACCACGGCAGTCATCGTCCTGTTCGTGCTGCTGTTTTTGACCAAACCGTTGGCTTATCTGCCAGCCGCCGTGTTGTCGGCCATCGTTTTCATGATCGGGTTGAAACTCATCGATGTGAAGGGTATGGCGGAACTCTTTCGCGTTCAGCGCGACGAGTTCGTGGTTGCACTGATCACCGCCTTCGTGGTGGTATTCGTCGATGTGATGCACGGCATCGTCGCCGCCGTTCTTCTGTCGGTGATCGACAACACACGTCACAGCTACCGGTTGCGCACTCGCGTGCTCACTCGCAGCGAGACCGGCCACTGGATTCCACATGTCGTGGCGCCCAATGTGTTCGCCGCGCCCGGAATCATCGTGTATCGCTTTGAGGCTGATCTGTTCTATGCGAACGCTGGCCGCTTCATGGATGAAATCCTGAAGCTTGCAGAACAAACGCAACCGGCGCCACGATGGATCGTCGTCGACGCGTCGCAGATCAGCAATGTCGACTATACGGCGGGCAAGACTCTGCTCCAGCTGAGAGATGAACTGGCGCGGCGGGGCGTCGGTATCGCCTCGGTTGCGGTGCCCGAAGGTGTGAGCAATGAGCTCGAACGGTATCGTGCGCTCGGCCAGAAGGAAGGACGCCAATCTATTTATCCGACGGTCGACGCGGCGATAGATGCGCTCCGCGACGCCAGTCCGAACGCGACTGTAGCGGCCGCTCCTAACGCTTAGATCGTGTTTTCAACATAGTCCACTGGAGAGCACAAGACGTGGCCAGGATCGCCGACCGGACAAATGAGAAGACACCAGGCAGCCATTGTGATCTTACGTCGACGGATGTACGCGAACATCCGCTACCGCCATTTCACGGGCGCGGGCCGCGCGCTTCGCGAGTGATGGCGGGGAAAGCGGCCCGCAGCCGTTTTCCGAGATCCAGCCTCGCACGCTGCGACCTGCCCGCGCGGGATGTCATCGCTTTGCTTGAATCGTCTAACGAAGGACGGTTGCCTGCGTTGATACCCATACGCTATGGCCGCATGGTCGCAAGTCCGTTTGCGTTTTATCGTGGGGCGGCGGCGCTGATGGCGTTCGACCTTGCACAATTGCCGCGCACCGAAATCATCGTCCAGTTGTGCGGCGATGCGCATCTGGCAAATTTCGGCCTGTTCGCGAGCCCCGAGCGCCGAATTCTGTTCGGGCCCAATGATTTCGACGAGACACTGCCCGGTCCGTTTGATTGGGATGTGCGCCGGCTGGCCGCCTCGTTTGTGATTGCCGTTCGGGAACGCGGCTTCGGCTCACACGCCCAACGGGATGTGGTGCGCCGCTTGTGTGCGACGTTTCGCAAGCAGATTGACCGCTTCAGCGAAATGGACCCACTCGATGTCTGGTATCACCAGCTCAACGCCGAGACTATGCTGACCGTCGCCCATTCGTTGAAAGAAAAAAAAATGGAACAGGCGGCCATTGCACAGGCTCGCAGGCGAACGTCGCGTGCTGAAATGGGACACTCGACCGAGACCGTCAATGGGCGGGTGCAGATCAGGGACGAGCCTCCGTTGGTCTATCACTTTCCGGTGACCAACCTGCAAGAAGCAACGCAGTTCAACAATTCCGTCCGCCACTTTATCGCGGACTTCCGCGATACGCTGCCCGACGACCGGCGCGAACTGCTTGATCGCTATGAACTGATTGATGCGGCGATGCGGGTGGTCGGCGTTGGATCGGTCGGCACGCGCTGTTGGGTTGCGCTGTTCATGGCAGACGGTAAGTGCCCGTTGTTCCTTCAAGTCAAGGAAGCCCGTGCGTCGGTGCTTGAGCGCTACCTTCGGCCAAGCCGGTATGCGAACCATGGGCAGCGTGTGGCAACGGGGCAGCGTCTGTTGCAATCGGCAAGTGACATCTTTCTTGGGTGGGCCAACGCTCGTGTGACTGGCATTGACTTTTATGTCCGGCAGTTGCGCGACATGAAGGGAGCGTTCGACATCTCCAGATTCGACGTCGGCGATTTCACGGAATACGCAGACCTGTGCGGGCATGCGCTCGGACATGCGATGGCAAAGGCTGGCGATCCCGCGCTGATAAGCGGATATGCCGGGACGTCGGACGCATTTGACGAGGCCATCGAGCATTTCGCACTCGCTTACGCGGATCGTAACGAGCAGGACTGGCTGACGCTGAGATCGGCGGTAAAGACGGGGCGGATACCTGTGATGGAAGAGTAAATCGTGTTGTCCCGAGCTTTTCCAGGCGCATGAACATGTCCAGAACCACACAGCCATAAGCGAAGGCCGATCACGCGAAGTCAGGCGACAAGCCCGGCAACAAGACGCATCTCGACGAGTTGCGCCGGCTGCACGCCGAACGCGTGGCCGCTGTGTTGACGACGAACGTGGCGCAATTCGCTGTTTCCTGAAGGCCTCGCTGCCGCGACGCTTCTATCAGGGCGTCACGGCCGTTCTCACCGTGTCAGACGTGCGAAACCTCGCGCACCGCCTACAATAAAAACGCCATTCATTTTGTGGACGCTCAAGCCATGGGTACTTTCTCACGCTTTGCTCTCGGTGCGCTGCTCGGCGTGTCCTTTGCGGCCACCGCCTACGCGCAAGCTTCATCGAATTCATACGATCCGTCAGCCCCGAAGACGCGCACCCAGGTGGTCGCCGAATTAAACGAGTGGTTCGCCGCCGGCTTCAACCCTGACGAGTGGGCCCACTATCCGGACAATGCCGAAGCCGCCTCGATCATTGTCGCGCAACGGCGAGCAGCCGCCGGTAGCGCCCCGCAAATGCAGCAATAGCTGGCATACCCGTCGATAGTAAACGGCGGGAGTAGAGACTGATCAGTGCAGCCGCCCCGGTGCCGCTGCCCGTCGACCGCGTGTGCCTTGCGCGGCGATCGTCGACGACTCACATGGCGCTTGCGCGCGAAACGTCATAGCGGGTTCGGCCAGCAAGCGCCGCGCCGAACCCGCTTGCGCATCAGAAGGCGTGACGGATGCCCAGCATGCCTGCAGCCGTATTCTTGCCCACGGCGACAGGCTGTCCGTACACGAGTGTCTGATTCATCGTGCCACGGTTGGACACATAGCCGCCCTGCGCATACAGCGTCGTCGTCTTGGACAGGTTGTAATCGGCGCCCAGCACATAAGCCGTCGACTGGTTCTGGTTGTGCTTCTCGTCCTTCACATAGTAGACGCCCGACGTGAGTTCGAACGCCGGCGAGAAGCGATAGCCGATGCCTCCCGTCCACATGTCGAAATCCCCCGAAGCGACACCCGCCGCCAGGTTCCCGTTCGGATTCGCCGGATTGCGGCCGTTGCTGAAAGACCCCGAGACCGAGAGACCCTTCCACGTGTACTTCCCGCCAAAATATACGAACCGGTTGTTGTTCTGGCCAGTTGCCGGGATCGGCGTCGCGCCGGGATTGCCTGCAGTCGGATACGGATACGGGCTCGCGTCATGGCCGTTGTAGTAGACGGCTGCGAGGTTCAGACCGTAGTTCGAATACTTGAGCACGGCCGACTCGCGCGTACCGCCCTGGAAATGACCCGCAACGCCGCCGGGCGCATATTCGAGCGCGGCAGAAAAGCCATAGAAGGTCGGCGAGTTATACACGAGCGCGTTACTGTCATAGAGCGCGCCGATGCTTCCGTTCGTGCTGTTGGCCGTCCAGCCCGACTGCTGGTTCATGGTCAGCCACGCAGTCAGAACGCTGCCGAAGAACCACGCGTTGCGCACGTCGGTGTCGGCGAATGCATAGGCCATCGGCGCGAGCTGGCGGCCCATGTCGAACTTGCCGAAAGGTCCAGAGACGCCAACCGTCGCAATCTGGTTGAAGAGCGCCGGCGCGTTCGGCGTATCGCTCAGCTGGAACTTGCCCGTGCCGCTGTCGAAAGACCCCTGCAACCGGAAGTTGACCTTGTAGCCGCCGCCGATGTCTTCGCTACCCTTCAGGCCCCAGAGGCTCGAATAGAGACCGCCGTCCTTGAAGCGAAAGATGTGTCCGAGGTTCGGATTCTTCGAAGCGACCGGCAGAAAATTCGCCGCCGACGTGTTTTGCCACAGCAGGCCCGAATCGATCGTGCCGTACAGCGTTACCGACGATTGCGCGTGCGCGGCACCAGCGACTGCGAGAAGTGCTGCTGCCGATGCCGTCGTTTTCAGTTTCACCTTCATTAGGTCTCCGTACTGTGTTCTGGTTCGATGCATAACGATCCGATTCTTCCTGAAGGGACATTGCATCCACCAAGAGAGAATAGACATCGAAGCCCTGGCCGTTACCCCCATCGGTGGGGGGCAGGGTTTTCCGTAGTTGGCGTCGCGTCAGAACGAAAAGGTGGGGAAAACGGGCGATCGCCCTCGACGGGTGGGGTTTCCTGCTCCACGGCAACGGAATATCAACGGGAGGCGAACCTCGGGCCTCAGGCGAAGCGTCACAATCAGAGCGATGAATGAACGGACTGCGGCGTCGATCGGCAAAACGAAAGAGCCGGTCACGAACCGGCTCAGCGCGTTCTCGTCGAAGCGTGCCTACTGACCACCAAACGGCTTTTGAACCACCAGTTTGCTGGTGACGGACGTCACTCCCGGAACACCTTTCACGATCTCCACGATTGTGGGAACCTGGTTGTTATCCGCAACCGTCCCGTTCAGCGTAACCGCACCGTTCCTGGCCGTGACACTGATACTTCCGGCCTTGATCTCCTTATTCTTTGCGATCGCGGCATACACCTGCTTGCGCAGTGCCCGATCCGCTTTTTTCCCCGTGGCCGGCGGGGTTGCACCCGACGCCTCGACAGTCGATGCGACCGGGGCACTCGTTGCCGCACCGCCTTGAGCCCACGCGCCGATCGACAACGCAATGAGGAATCCGCCGACAGCCAGCATGTGTGCTGAGTTTGCTTTCAAGGGAAACTCCGTTTTGATTTGTTGCAGGTAAAGGAAACTGAAGCCCGCGACCGTTGCAGATCGCGGGTACCGTCGGTTGCGCGATAGCGCTCATGACACGCGTGCGTCAGCAGAGCGCTGCCCGCTCCCGTAACGCGTTCACACGGTCCATGTCGCGGCCATAGTTGCGCTTTCCGATGTAGAACGCCAACGTGGCAATGAGTGGCGCGAACGGCACGAGTTGCAGCGCACCGAGCAGACCCATGTGGTCGGCGAGGATCCCCGTCAGGACAGCGGCGGGAGCCAGACCCAGCAGGTTGTTCGCGAGCGTCAATGTTGCAAACGCCGATGCGTGGATCGAAGGCGGCGTGAGGTTGGCCACCATCGCGCCCGACGGGCCGCTTGCGCCCGCGCTGAAAAACATCCCCACGCCGATGAAGACCAGTTGCAGCGGGCCGGCCGGCATGCGGAATCCAATCGCGAGCAGCACGAAGCAGATCAGGCAAAAAACGATCGCGGTTCCCCACTTCCTTTCCCGCGAATGCTTGCTGAGCCGGTCCGCGAGGTTGCCGCACACCACCATGCCCAGCCCCGTCACCAGCACAAACAGCGCGCCGATCATCGCGGCCTTGCCGGGCGCCATGCCGTAGTAGCGATTCAGGAAGCTCGGCATCCACGCCCATACGGCAGCAGGCACGAGCAGATGAATACCGCTACCCACATACGCACAGACCACGGATTTCGTGGAGAACAGTCCTTTCATCAGCGCACGCAGACTCATGCGCACACCGATGCCCTCGGGCCGCGCATTCACGCAGGAAGACTGCAGCGGGGCCACGCGCTTTTCCGTCACGATGAACCGGTAGAACACGACGAGCACGATGCCGAGCACCGCCATCGCGCCGAATGCCCAGCGCCAGCCGAGATGCGCAGCGACCGCGCCGCCGACCGCCATGCCGAGCACCGAGCCGAACGCCCCGCCCGCCATGAACGCGCCTGTCAGCGTGGAGCGCAACCGCGTCGGGAAAATGCTCAGGACGACCGCGATACCGACGCTGCCATACGCAGCTTCGCCGATACCGACGAAAGCGCGGGCCACCAGCATTTCACCGTAGGTCGTCGAAATCGCGCAGCCGAGGGTGGCCAGACTCCACATCGCCGCCATCAGCACGATGCTCTTCACGCGGCCCCAGCGGTCCGCGAGCACGGACAGCGGAAACGTGAGCACACCCACCATCAGCGCCACGATACTGCTTAGCGCCCCCAGCCGGGCGTCGGAGAGATCCCATGCAGACTTGAGCAGCGGAAACACGGCATTCAGAACCTGCCGCGACATGTAGTCGGATAGCAGCAGTCCGACCGTCAGTGCAAAAACCACCCAGGCGTAAGCACGCACATCCGATTGCGTCGCCGGCACGTCGCCAGCGGTGGGTTCGGCATGCTGCATCAGCATAACTTCGTCTCCTTTGCATCTCGCTCGTTGGCGGCCGTGTTTGTCCGGCAGAGCAACGAATCGTCGATGGATATCCGTCGAACTCCCCGAACGCACCGGGGAGTACTACCTTGCAAGCGTGCCGGGCACTCCGTCGCCATCACCGGCACGCTGCCATGCCTATGCCGCGCGCAGCGGAAGGTTTTTCACGCCCGCTTTGCGGTTCGGCGCCATGCCGTTAGCGGCGAGCGTCTCGTCCGCGTCGCGGTATTGCACGCCGATCCGGTAGATCTCGCGCGCTTCCTTGCCGCTCGCGATCTCACGGCCCAGTTCCCGCGCAATGCGCACCGTCTGCTCGATCTGCTGCACCGAGGTCATGCGGTTGCCGTGCTGATCGATGATCGTGTCTTCGATGCCGCAGCGCGGATGCAGACCCATCGCCAGCGCCATCGTGTTGAACGGCAGCACGTTCTTCAGCAGCGATTCGGCCGTCAGCGTGCAGCCGTTCGGCGCGCGATGAATGAAGTTGAAGAAGTTGAACGGGTTCGGACCGTCGAAGCCGCCGCCGATGCCGATCCACGTCAGGTTCAGCGGGCCCGTGTAGACGCCCTTGCGCACCAGCCGTTCGAGCGTCTCGAGCGCGTGCATGCCCGTCAGCTGGAAATGCGGCTGAATGCCCGATGCCTGCAGACGGCGAAGATGCTCTTCGACCCAGGCGGGACCGGCGGGCACCGTCATCTCGCTGTACGCGGCCTGGTACGCCGGATTCGCGAGCGAGGTGCCGGCGAGGTATTCCGGATACAGCAGCTCCATGATGTTCATCTGCGTCGTGTTGATCGCGACGGTGACCTGATCCGGCTTCGGATCGAGTTCGGCGAGCATGTGACGCGTGTCGTCGGAGAGCCACTTCGCAGCCTGGCCGTCGTTTTCCGGTGCGAACGAAATCGACCCGCCCACCTGGATGATCATGTCAGGCACGGCGGCGCGCACGCCGGCGATCAGTTCGTTGAACTTCGACAGACGCTTCGAGCCCTTGCCGTCGAGTTCGCGCACGTGCAGATGCAGCACCGTGGCGCCTGCGTTGTAGCAGTCGACGGCCTTCTGGACCTGTGCTTCCATCGTCACGGGAATGTCTTCAGGGAAGTCTTCCGGCATCCATTCGGGCCCGTACGGCGCAACAGTGATCACCACCTTGTCCTGATGCTCCGGGTGCAGCGAGTCGTCGAGAAATTGCATGTTTTGGCTCCTACGCGTTATTCCACCTCATCAGCTTACTCACGCAGGTGACAGCGAGCCCCCCTCAGCAGAGGGGGCGGGGTTAACCCCTTTCCCTTTCGGGCCGGAACCGAGAACTTTATATGTAATACTTTAATTTCCAAGCTGGGCAATCAGCGTTGCGGCAGGCTGCTTCGAAGGGCCTCGAAGCCGCAGCCAAAATCCGTGACTCACCGGATGTCGCTATCTGCTGCCTGAACGATACGATGACGCTCGAAGCGCGGCGTTCTTAATCAAATCCGTCTGTTAAACGGGGCATTCCGGCGAAGAGCCGGATGTGACAAGCGATGCTTCCACCATCTTTTCCTCGTACGCGGAAACCGGCGGCCTGGCCACTGCGGATCGCCGTGTGCACCGCTCTGCTGCTGACGCCGCTAGCCCTTCTTGCACAGGACGAAAAACCGGGCATTGCCTTTTCGACGATGGAGCCCGGCGCATCCTTGCCGGCGACCTGGAAGAACCTGCCCGTCGCGAAAGGTAAAGCGATCACGCACTACACGCTCGTCAAGGACGGCCAGACGATCGTTCTGCAGGCCGACGCAAATCGCTCCGCGTCTGCGCTGATGCACGACGGCAACATCGATCTGAGCCGTACCCCCGTCGTGACATGGCGCTGGAAAGCGGACAAGCCGATCGAGGACGCCGACAACCGGGTGGGATCGAAGGAAGACGCGCCCGCGCGGCTGGTCTTCGCTTTCGACGGTGACAAGAGCAAGCTTTCGATGTTCGACCGCGCGAAGATGGACCTGGCCAAAAGCATCGGGGGACAGGAGTTGCCCTATGCCACACTGATGTATGTCTGGTCGGCCAATGCTGCGCCCGGCACCGCCATCGCCAACCCTCATACCAAACGCGTACAGATGATCGTGTTGTCTGGCCAGCCCGGCGATGCAGGTCAGTGGCAAAGCCTGCGTCGCAACATCGTGAAAGACTACGAGAAGGTCTTTCATGAACCGCCGGGACGGATTACCGGCTACGGCCTGCTGACGGATACCGACAACACGGGCGCCGAGGTGCGCGCCTGGTACGGAGACATCGAGTTCCTGCCCGGACCATGACGATGCAATTCACCGGGCGCACACGGTTGCTGCCGTACCTGAGCTTCACTGTGCTGATGGTTCCCGGCGCAGCGCCCGCGATGGATTTCAAGCTCGACACTCAACCGCAAAGCGGGCTGAAAGTGGTGCGGGCCGACGGGCGCATCCAGGACGGCGATGCGGAGAAATTCACGCAGATCGCCAAACTCGCAGGCCGCGATAACGAAGGACTCGTCGTACTCGTTCTGAACAGTCCGGGAGGTAACGTCGAGGCCGCGTTTCGTGTCGTCGATGCGATGGATAAAGTCCGCGTCTACACGGTCGTTCCCGATCGCGCGAAGTGCGCATCCGCTTGCGCTTCGATCCTGTTTGCGTCAGGGGAACGCCGAAGCGTCATGGGTACGGGCACGCTCGGTTTTCACAGCTGCTACCGGCGCGATGGGAAAAGCTACGCCGCGGATTCGCTCTGCAACGAGATCATCGCCGCCAATGCGATGCAAAGAGGGATCAGCCAGGCGGCCATCAATCGCTTCGTCAAACGCTATGGTGCGGGAGACATGGCATGGGTCGGGCGCGACATCGCGTGCACATCGCTGCAGGGACTCTGCAAGCCGGGGCTGCTCGAAAGCCGGTACACATCCCAAGCGTCACCCATGCACGGTCTGGATTGCAGCAAGCTCATCTCGGTTCAGGCACGCCTCATTTGCGGGGACGAAGAGCTGACCCGCATCGACAGAACATTGGCCAAAATCTACGCGCAGAAGATGAATGCTTCGTCGAACAAGAGCCGCCTGCGCGCCGACCAGCGCGCATGGATTCGCAGTTCGCGTGATGCATGCGACGACAAGGCCTGCCTGCTGCGCAGCTACCGTCAGCGCATCGACGAACTCAAGCGCATGCCGTCGTAACGCTACGTCGACGACGCACGCGACCGGCCCGGTCTCAACCTCGATCGAGTGCGATACGCACGGGCGAAATGGTCCAGATCCGCTCGCAGTATTCGCCAATCGCGCGATCCGACGAGAACTTCCCCGAGCGCGCGGTGTTGAGGATCGACATCCGCGTCCAGCGCACCGGGTCCTGCCACGCAGAACTCACACGCTCCTGGCAGGCAACGTAATCGGCGTAATCGGCGAGTACGAGAAACGGATCGGCGTTGAGCAGATTATCGACGAGCGGGCGGAACACCTGCCTGTCGCCTCGCGAAAAATAGCCGTCCGCAATCAGACCGAGCGTTTCGCGCAGTTCTTCGTTGCGCTCGACATGCACCGCGGGCCGGTAACCTTCACGCTTGACGCTGTCCACCTGCGAAGCCGTCAGACCGAAGAGGAAAAAGTTGTCGCTCCCTGCTTCATCGCGGATCTCGATGTTCGCGCCGTCCAGCGTGCCGATCGTGAGCGCACCGTTCATCATGAACTTCATGTTTCCCGTGCCCGACGCTTCCTTGCCTGCCGTCGAAATCTGCTCGGACAAGTCTGCAGCCGGATAGATGAAGTGCGCATTCTTCACATTGAAGTCGGGATAGAACACGACCTTGAGCCGGCCCTTCATCGATGCGTCGTTGTTGACGACCTCGGCAATGCCCGTGATGAGCCGGATCATCAGCTTCGCCATCGCGTAGCCTGGCGCCGCTTTCCCACCGAAAATGAAGCAACGCGGAACGACGCCCTGCTCGATGTTGCGACGCAAGCGCTGATAAAGCGTAATGATGTACAACGCGTTCAGATGCTGCCGCTTGTACTCGTGAATGCGTTTGACCTGAATGTCGAACAGCGCATCGGGATCGACGGCGATACGCGTGACATGGCCGATCCGCTCCGCCAACATCTTCTTGTTCGCGAGCTTCACGTCGCGCCACTTCTGCTGGAATGCCAGATTGTCGGCGAAAGCCTCGAGCGTGCGCAGCCGCGTGAGGTCGGTGACCCACCCTTTGCCCACCGTTTCGTCGAGCAGGCTTGCGAGTCCCGGGTTGCTCAGCAGCATGAACCGGCGCGGCGTGACGCCGTTGGTGACATTGAGAAAACGCTCCGGCCACAGCTCGGCGAAATCTCGCAGCACGGTTTGCCGCAGCAAGGTCGAGTGCAATTGCGCGACGCCGTTGACGGCATGACTGCCGATCGTCGACAGATGCGCCATGCGGACTCGCTTCTCGCCGCTCTCGTCGATCAGCGACATACGCGCGACGCGTGCCTCGTCGCCGGGATACTTGCGCCGCACCAGTTCGAGGAAACGGCGGTTGATCTCGTAGATGATCTCGAGGGGACGCGGCAGCAAGCTGCTAAAGAGCGGAAGCCCCCAGGTTTCGAGGGCCTCGGGCAGCAGCGTGTGATTGGTGTACGCGAGCGCGCGACAGGTGGTCGCCCACGCGTCATCCCATGGAACGCTCCGCACGTCGACCAGCAAACGCATCAGTTCAGCCACCGCGATGGAAGGATGCGTGTCGTTCAGTTGCACGGTGAACATATCGGCAAAACGCGCGATCGGCTCCCCCTTCAGATCGAGCAGACGCAACATGTCCTGCAACGAGCACGACACGAAAAAGTACTGCTGCGCGAGGCGCAAGCGCTTGCCGGCCTCGGGCTCGTCGTTGGGATAGAGCACTTTCGACAGCGTTTCGGAAATCACCTTTTCCTGCACGGCCTGGTAGTAATCGCCTGCGTTGAAGTCCTGCAGATCGAACGACTCGATGGCTTCGCTCTTCCACAGACGGAGCGTGTTGCAGGTGTTGACGCGAAACCCGAGCATCGGCGTATCGCACGCGACGCCCTTTACCATGCGGGCCGGCATCCACCGCACCGTGTAGCGGCCCTGCTCATCGACACCGCTTTCGGCATGGCCGCCGAAGGCCACGTAATACGCGACGTTCGGGCGCACGATCTCCCACGGATTGCCCTTTTGCAGCCATTTGTCGGTCACCTCGACCTGGCAGCCGTTGTGGATTTCCTGATCGAAGATGCCGAACTCATAGCGGATGCCATAGCCGACGGACGGAATTTCGAGCGTCGCGAGCGAATCCAGATAACAGGCGGCCAGCCGTCCGAGCCCGCCGTTGCCGAGCCCCGGCTCCTCCTCCAGCGCAAGCAGGCTGTCGAGATCCTGGCCCAGGGACTGCATCGCCGCCCGCGCGTTGTCCTCGATCCCGAGGTTGACGAGGTTGTTGCCGAGTTGAGGTCCGATCAGGAATTCGGCCGAGAGATAGCACGCCACCCGCAATTCCTGCGCGGCATAAGTCTGGATCGTCGCGGCCCAGCGCGCCAGCATGCGGTCGCGCACGCTGTAAGCGAGTGCCATGTACCAGTCATGCGGCGTCGCGATAGCGGGCGGCCGAGCCTGCAGGCAAATCAGGTTATCGAGCACCCCGCGGCGCAGCGCGTCGGCATCCATCGCGCTGCGTGCGGAATCCGTGCCCGGTAATTTCGTTGGGAACGCCACGGTAGCCACGATGCTCTCCCTCTGTGCCTGAACCGTCTCGCCGGCCAGCCTGTCGGTGCGGCGCGGTATGACCGTTAAGCCAGAATACGTTACCAGGGCCGTATTTCAAGTGCGATCCCGTTTGCCGCGCGTTGACTGTGCGTTGACTTGTGTTGAGTTGCTGCAGACCAGGCTGCCCGGGCATTCACGCCTGCACGTCGATCAATGCGCCAAGCGGCCGCCACTTGATGCTCTTTGTCTCTTTCGACAATCCATCGAGCACTGCCGCCAGCGGCACGCTTCCCCCCGTATCCTGCGCGAGCGTCTCCACGTGATCCTGCAGCGCCAGATGCAACTGCGCGATGGCGGACGTCATCGGGTCGCTCTCGTCTGACGAAGTATCGGTGGCGAACGTGTCGACCGGGTCGGGGAAGCCCCAGTCCCATTCGTCCTGTCCAGGACCGTCATCTGATACCGGGCCCGCCAGTTTCGCCAGATCGGCAATCTGCGCGCTGAGATCGCGATATTCGCTGCCGTGTAGGGTCGAATGCTGCGCGCCTGCCACGCCGCCGATTGCACCGTTCGATTCGTCGCCATCCGTCGCGCCGTTCGCCGACGCAATGGCCTGATGCAATTTGAGCGCCTGATACAGCGCCGCGATCAGGGACGCACTGGTTGCATTGACCCGCTTGTGAAGCCACGTGCCATCGTCAGTGCTGTCGCCGATCGCGAGCCCCGTGGACCCGTCGATGCCGAGCTGCGCCAGTGTTCGCTTGAGCGCCGCCATCAGCTCATGATTGCCCCGCTCCGCCGTGCTGGTCGCCGACGAGCCTTCTCTCGACGAAGGCGGCTCCGGCGGCGGCGAGCTGTTGAGCGATGTGGGGGTGCTGATTGGATCGGGTGACATGGAACTGATGCTTCCTCCGTTCGGCGCTCGGGAAAGGGTCAAAAGTCGAATGCAGAGTCGCGCCGTGCAAACGGGTTATCGGGCCGGTCGCCCGGGACTTGATGTTTTGTAATTGGCCGAAAGTTTGCCGGCCATGCATACGCTCAGGCTCGGCCGCAACGTGGGCGCCGCCCCTGACGCGACCGACGCGAAGGCGGCAGGCCTTCGTGTAAGATCATCGACATCACCCACCGCGCCTCGTCAGCAGGCGGGCGGTGCCCGCATCATCCGCCTCGACTGCTACCTGCCTTCCCTCGTTGCGGGTGGGTAGCGAACACAGCGAATGCACAATCCAGCTCTCGCCGCATGCTGCCTCGCGATCACGCTCCTGACCGGCTGCACAAACAAGGCCGCCAGGATCGATCGCGCCGAACCCATCTACAGCGGCCCGCCCGTTCAGCTGCGTCGCGCGCCGGGTTCCTCGAACGCAGTGCCGACCGATCACAAAACGGCACTCGACTACGTGAATGCCCGTCGCGAAGAAGCCGGTTTACCGCTGATCGCGGTCGACGGCAAACTGGCGGCAGCGGCGGCGGACCATGCGAGGTATCTCGAGCTGAATCGCGTCGCGACGCATGACGAAGTGCCAGGCAAGCCGGGCTTCACGGGCACGGCGATCATGACGCGCGTGAGGCGCCATACTGCGGCCGATGGAGTCAGCGAGATTCTGGCCGTGTCGGGCGAACCGCGCTCCGTTGGCGCGTCCATCGAGGCCATTTTCTCGTCGCCCTATCACCGCGGCGCGATCCTGTTCGACTGGGCACGTGCGGGTGAGGCGTCGATCGGCGGAGCGCGGGCCGTGACGGTCGTCGATTTCGCCGACATCGCGCCCGCGCTCGCCGACACGGAACTGGTGGCCTGGCCATACGATGGCCAGCGCGAGGTGCCTACGGCGTGGGTGAACAACGAACAGCCCGATCCGATGGGCACGGATGCACGCTATCGCGGTCAGGTGCTTGGCTTTCCGATCACGCTTTCGGGCGGACCGAATGCGCATATCGATCTGCGCAGTGTCGATTTGCGCGACCAGCGTGGCAGGAAAGTCGCTTGCAAGATTGCACCGCTCACAGCCGCCGATGCGGCGCGCAATACCGCCATATGTACGCCGTATGAGCCGCTACGCACGGCCACCCGCTATACGGTGCGCGTGATCGGCGAAGTCGCGCAACCAGGCAAGGTCCGGCCCTTCGACCTCGCCTGGGCCTTCACCACGCGCGAAGACGAAAGGCCCGCGCCGCCCGTCGTCGCGCAGTCCGGAAACCAGTGAGGATCTGACGGCGCGGGCGCGTATCGGCTACAAGCCCCACCTGAGCGACGGTGTATGCACCGCACTATCCCAATGCCGCGTCATTTCGTCGTCGAGCACGCACAAGGTAATCGACGCGCCCGCCATCTCCAGCGAGGTCGTCAGCGAACCGACCTGCACGCGCGCAATGTTCAGATCGCGCTGCTGCAACCATACGCGGGCAGAATTGAACAGCAGATACAGTTCTCCAAGCGGCGTCCCGCCTAGCCCGTTGATCAGAACCAGCAACCCCGAGCCTCTCGCCGGTTTCAGATCGGCCACGATCGCTGTGAGCAGTTCTCCTGCGATCGCATCGGCTGAAGCAAAACGCGCGCGTCGCCGCCCGGGTTCGCCATGAATGCCGACGCCGACTTCGATTTCATCGTCGCCGATCTTGAACGTGAGCGTGCCCGCCGCGGGCACCGTGCAACTGGAAAAGGCCACCCCCATCGAGGCCGTATGCTTGTTGATCCGGTCGCCGAACGCCTTGCACTGTTCCAGATCGGCGCCGCTTTCGGCAAGACTGCCCACCATCTTTTCGACGATCACGGCACCCGCAACACCGCGCCGCCCCGTCGTATAACTGGAGTTTTCGACGGCGACATCGTCGTTGATCAACACCATCGCATTCGGCAGTTCCGACATCTCCGACGCCATTTCGAAGTTCATGAGATCGCCAGAATAGTTCTTCACGATGTAGAGCGTACCCGCGCCCGTGTCGACGGACTTGGCGGCCGCCATCATCTGATCGGGGGTCGGCGACGTGAACACCTGGCCAGGGCACGCGGCGTCCAGCATTCCGTAGCCGACAAAGCCGCTGTGCAAAGGCTCGTGTCCGGAGCCTCCGCCCGAGATCAGTGCAACCTTGCCCGACTTCAGCGTCTTGCGCCGGACGAATACGGGTTCCTGATTGAGTACGACGAGATCGTTATGCGCAGCGGCGAACCCGGCGAGGCTCTCGGTCAGGAAATCGTCGACTTGATTGATGAATTTCTTCATGGCCTACGCTCCTTTCATTCCTTGTCCTGCGCGAGCCGCGCGCACACCGCATCGATCATCAACTGGCTCGATCGCGCGCCCGGATCGATGTGGCCGCGCGAGCGCTCGCCGAGAAACGACGCGCGTCCCTTGGTCGCCAGCATGTCGCGCGTGGCGAGCATGCCCGCTTCGGCAACCTCCGGCAATGCATCGAGTACGGCTTCGGGAGCCGCGTCTTCGTCGGCCATCTCCGCAAAGCGCGACGCCACGGGAATGAGCACGTCCATCATCGTCTTGCTGCCGATCCCCGCCTTCCCGCGCTGCGCGACGGCATCGACACCCGCCGCGAAGACCCGGGCCGCATGCTCGACGCTCAGCGTGTCCGCGTTTTCCGATGCTTTCGCCATGCCGTGCAGCAACGAATAGAACAGCGGCCCCGACGAGCCGCCAACCGTCGACAGCAGTTTCGACGCGGCGAGATCCAGCGCGGGCGCGAATGCCTCGGCCTCGATATCGGCGCGCATCGCCAACAGCGCATCGGCGCCGCGCAACAGATTGAAGATATGATCGCCGTCGCCGATCTGCTGATCGAGCGCTGCAATCTCGTCGGCGTGTTCCTTTAGCGTCGCATGCGCGGCTTCGATGCACGCCATGACCGTTTTCCCGTTCATGCCGGAATCCTCCTGCCGTCGGAGCGGAAATAAAGAAGGCTGCGCGGCGGCAGCGACACGCCGACCGTTTGCCCTGGCGCGAAATTGCGCTCGGTCATCGTCGTGGCGGCGATTGCGGTACCGTCGCGGTCCAGAATCAGCAGATGCCGAAGCGGCGAATACTCGAGCACGCGAAGATTGAGCACGTCGCGCGTATCCGGCGCGTGCAGCACGATGTCTTCGGGACGGATCGCGACCGTGTTCGTACCCGCGGGCATCGCAGCCGGATCGAACAGCACGGCGGGCAGCAGGTTGATCGGCGGCGAACCGAGACGTTGCGCCGCGCTCAGCGAAGCGGGATTGCCATATACCTCGCGCGGCGCGCCCATCTGCACGATGCGGCCATGTTCGAGTATGCCGATGCGATCAGCGAGCGTCGTGGCTTCGACCTGGTCGTGCGTCACGTAAATGATCGTCGCACCGATCGTGCGATGCAGCCGCGTCAGCTCGATTCGCAGTTCTTCGCGCAGCTTTGCGTCGAGCGACGAAAGCGGCTCGTCCATCAAAAACACTTTGGGCTGCCGCACGAGCGCGCGGCCGATGGCCACGCGCTGCATCTCGCCGCCCGACAGATGCGTTGCCAGGTTGCCGAGTTTCGACTCGATGTGCAGCATCTGCGCGACCGCCTGCACGCGCGCTGCGACTTCTGCCTCGCTCACGCGGCGACGTGGCGAACGCAACGGAAACGCCAGGTTGCCGAACACCGTCAGATGCGGGTACAGCGAGTACTGCTGAAAAACGAAGGCGACGTCGCGATCCGCGGGATGCACGGCCGTCGCCGCTTCGCCATCGATGAATATCTCGCCGGTGTCCGGACGTTCGAGACCCGCGATGAGCCGCAACGTGGTGGTCTTGCCCGCGCCGCTCGGTCCGAGCAGCACGACGAACTCGCCTTCCTTCACATCGATCGACACGTCGTCCACCGCGACGATATCGCCGAATCGCTTCGTGACCCCTTGCAAGCGAATCTCAGACATAAGCGCCTCCGTTGCCGTTTCCGTTGACGGCCATCTGCCGCGCAGCGCAACGCAGCAGCTTGCCGCTCGATGTGTCGTACAGAAGCGTGCGCTCCTTGCGAAACGACAGGCCGACCTGCGATCCTGCCGCCCGTCCATCATCCTTTCCGACTCTGACGCGCACGATGCCGAGCGCAGTCTCGATCACCAGGATCTGATGCGAGCCGAGATACTCGTCGGCAATCACCCGTCCGCGCAACGCGCCGTGTTCGTCGATCAGCACGTGTTCGGGGCGCACGCCCAGCAGCGCCTTCGCAGCGGATGCATCGGTGCGCGGCACGGGCACAGCCACCCCGCCGAGCGATACCGACTCCGCGCCCGTATCGACGCCGCCGTCGACGGCCAGAAAGTTCATCGGCGGACTGCCGATGAAGCTGCCGACGAACACGGTGGCCGGAAAATGATAGATCTCGTGAGGCGATGCGGATTGCAGCACCTCGCCCCCATTCATCACGACGATGTCGTCGGCCATCGCCATCGCTTCCCGTTGATCGTGCGTAACGTAGACCGTCGTCGCGTTGAGCGCGTTATGCAGCTTGCGCAATTCGAGGCACATCAGCTCGCGGAAGTCTGCGTCGAGCGTGCCGAGTGGCTCGTCCATCAAAAAGGCCTTCGGATGACGCACAATCGCTCGGCCCAATGCGACGCGTTGGCGGTCGCCACCCGACAGGCCGCCCGTCTTTCGGTCCAGCAGATTGTCGATGCGCAGCATATGCGCGGCGGCATCGACGCGCGCGGCAATCTCGCGGCGCGTAATGCCCTCGTTCTTCAGCGGGAACGCGATATTGTTGCGCACCGTCATATGCGGATAGAGCGCAAACATCTGGAACACGAACGCAATATCGCGCTGACGCGCCCGCAACGCCGTCACGTTCTCGCCGTCGATCAGAATCTGGCCCGAGGTCGGCAGTTCCAGCCCCGCGATCATGCGCAACGTCGTCGTCTTGCCGCAGCCCGAAGGTCCGAGCAGTACGACGAACCGCCCGTTGCCGATGGTGAGATTCGTATCGCGCACCGCCGTGAAGTCACCGAAGCGTTTATGAAGGTTGGAGAGTACGATCGTCGACATGGCTCACTCCGGGAAGTGGCTGGTCACGACAAAAGCCAGCGCCCCCAACAGAATCACGGGAAACGACCACGTGTAGAGATCGACCGTGAATGGCTGAACCAGCATCGCGATGCCTGCACCGATCAGCACTGTCGATGCGCCCTCGCAATAGCGCCGGCGGAACAGGCGGCGCGGCATGGTGGACTGGACTTTCATTTGCGCACCGCTCCGAAGGTGATGCCGCGCAGCAGGTGTTTGCGCAGCACGACGGTGAAGATCAGGATGGGCAGCACGAACAAGGTCGTGGCGGCCGCGACGGCTGGCCAGTCCTGACCGCCTTCGCCGATGATGAAAGGGATGAATGGCGGCATGGTCTGCGCGTCGCCGCTGGTCAGCAACAACGCGAACGCGTACTCGTTCCACGCAAAGATCAGGCAGAAGATGGCGGTCGCCGCGATGCCTGTGATCGCCTGCGGCAGCACCACCTTGATGAATGCCTGCAGACGCGTGTACCCGTCCACCAGCGCCGCCTCCTCATACTCGCGCGGAATTTCGTCGATGAATCCCTTGAGCAGCCACACTGCCAGCGACACGTTCACTGCCGTGTAAAGCACGATCATGCCCAGATAGCTGTCGGCGAGACCCAGCGCGCGATACATCAGATAGATAGGAATTGCGACGGCAATGGGCGGCATCATTCGCGTGGACAGAATGAAGAACAGCAGATCGTCGGCGAGTGGAATCTTGAAGCGCGAGAACGCATAGGCTGCGAGCGTGCCGAGAAAGACGGCGAGAAAGGTCGAACCAAAGCCGATCACAAGCGAATTGACGAAGCGCGGCAAGACTTTCGACGGGCCAGCAATCACCATATTGCGCTTGCGCACGTCCCGGTCATACCAGGTTTGAGCGGGGGGCAAGCTTGCGATGAACTCCGGCGTCTGCCGCGAGCGGATCGTGAAGAGGTTGACATAGCCTTCCATCGACGGGTGAAACACGACGACGGGCGGATACGCAATCGCATCTTCCTGCGTCTTGAAGCTCGTCAGGATGATCCACACGATCGGCAGCGTCGCAATCAGCGCATAGGCGATCACGACGACGGCCGCGAACGTCTTGCAGCGTGGCGATGCAGCCACCACCGACTGTTGAAGCGCAAGGTCTGTCATCGCTGTTTCACCCGGTTGAGTGCCTTCACATAGATGTTCGCGGCGCCGAACACCACCACGAACAGGATGATCGCCAGAGCGGACGAGTAACCTGTCTGCCACTTCTCGAATGCGGCGCGCTTGAGCGTGATCGATACGGTCTCCGTCACCGAGCCGGGACCGCCCGATGTCAGCAGGTTCACCATGTCGAACATCTTGAAGTTCTCGATACCGCGAAACAGGATCGCGAGCATCAGAAACGGCAGTGTCATCGGCAAGGTAATCGACCAGAACTGCCGCCATGGCGAAGCACGGTCGACTTCGGCCGCTTCGTAGATGTAGTCGGGAATCGAACGCAGTCCCGCGAGACAGATCAGCATCACGTAGGGCGTCCACATCCACGTATCGACCATCACGATCGTCCACGGTGCGAGCGGCACGTCGCCGATCATCTGGAACGAGTTCGGCGGAATGCCCGTGAAGTAGCTGACGATGTCGTTGAACAGGCCCGTTTGGGGTTGCAACAGAAACGTCCAGAAGTTGCCGACCACAGCGGGCGACAGCATCATCGGCAGCAGAATCAGCGTCGTCCAGAAACTATGACCGCGAAACTGCCGGTTGATCAATAGCGCGAGCCCGAAGCCGAGCAGTACTTCGAGCCCGACTGACCAGAACACGAAGCGCGCCGTCACCTGCATCGCGTACCAGATGTCTTCGTCCGTGAGGATGTCCGTGTAGTTGCCGATGCCGACATTGCGCGCAGGCACGCTCGGCATGTTCGACTTGAAATTCGTGAACGACAGCCGCAAGGCCCAGATCAACGGAAAGATGTTGATGGCGAGCAGCAGCAGGATAGTCGGAAGAATGAACAGCCACGCGATGGTCCGGTCAGACAGTCCGCGCAGGCGCGCGATTGCGCGCGTCTGGGCTTTCGTCTGCAATCCTTCCGGAGGAAAAGGCTTGTTTGCCAACATGCCCGGCTCCTTGGTCTCGTGGACGAGCAAGCCCGTTTCAGCCCGCCCGTCCGCGCTTTCATGTTCCCTGGACTTTAGTTCTTTCCTTCTGCCTTGAAGACCTTGTTCCAGTCCTTGACGAGCAGATCGAGGGCTTCCTTCGCACTGCCTTTGTCGGCGACCACATAATCGTGCACGCGCTTTTGCATGTCGAGCAGCAATTCGGCATAGGCAGGCTCGGCCCAGAAGTCCTTCACGATCGACATCGACTTCAGGAATGCAGGCGCAAATGGCTGGCTCTTCGGAAAGTCCGGCGCATCCACAACCGACTTCGCCGCCGAATAGCCGCCGAGTTGCCACCACTTCTTCTGCACATCGGGCTGCGCGAACCACTTGATGTATTCGAGCGCATCCGCTTTGTGATCGGAGTACGACACCACGGAAATGCCTTGTCCGCCAAGCTGCGTGAATTGCTTCATCTCTTTCGGGTTGACGAAGAAGCCGATCTTGTCGCCACCGACATTGGGATCCTTGTACAGTCCGGGGAAGAACGCAAACCAGTTCATCTGCATCGCGACCTGACCCGACTTGAACGCATCGAGCCCTTCCTGCATGTACGCGTTGGTCATGCCAGGTGCGGTGCAGCACTTGTAAAGCGCCTTGTAGAATTCGAGCCCCTTGACCGCGCCCGGTGAATTGACGAAGCCGTCGAGACGATAGGGTTTCTTCGGATCCTGGTATTCAAAGCCGAAGTTGTAGAGCATGTTGGTCACGCCCATCGTGATCCCTTCGGAGCCGCGTTCCGTGAAGATATACGCGCCATACACGGTCTTTCCGTCGATCTTGCGGCCCTGGAAGAACTCCGCGGTCTGCTTCAGTTCGTCCATCGTGGTGGGCGGTTCCAGTTCGCGTTTGTACTTCTGCTTGAATTCCGCGCGCAGTTCGGGCCTTGCAAACCAGTCTTTGCGATAGGTCCAGCCCACGGCATCGGCCATTGCAGGCAGCGCCCAATAGTTCGGCGTATCCTTTGGCCACTCTGCATAGCCGACGACCGTGGCGGGCACGAAGTCTTTCATCGATATCTTGTTCTTGTCGAAGAAGTCGTTGAGCTTCACGTAGTGTCCGTTCACTGCGGCGCCGCCGATCCACTGGCTGTCGCCGATGATGAGGTCGCACAGTTTTCCGTGCGAATTCAGCTCGTTGAGGAAGCGATCCGCGTAGCTCGTCCACGGCACGAATTCGAACTTCATCGCAATCCCCGTTTTGGCCGTAAAGTCTTTCGACAATTCGACGAGCGCATTGGCGGGATCCCATGCTGCCCAACACAGCGTCAACTGCTTGCCTTGCGCGTGTGCCGCCGATCCGAAGCTTAGTCCGAGCGATGCCAGGACCGCCGCAATTACCCTTGCTGACGTAAGACGTAACATGTGTGTTCTCCTTGTCTCTGTCGGGTCTCCAACCTGATCACAGACAGCGCCCATGCGCCGGGCGCTGTATTCGGCTCTGGCGGACCTGGCGAACCGTCCGCATGTCGCGAGCTTCAGGCATGCGCATTCTCACGAAGATAAATACGGGTTTCGGGTGTCGGGATCGCGAGCACACCGCGCACGTCGTTCAGAAAGTTGAGTGCGGCGAGTCCCGCCTGATGAACGATGCCGCGCACGTCCTGATCGAGAATGACGTCGATCGCACGCTCTGACAGTTGGGCCCGAGTATCGGCCGTACACTCGTGGCCGATCAGTACGACGCGCGCCTTGTCGCCCGATTCCTGCAGCGTCGCCGCCACGCCGGAAATGCCTCCGCCCGTTACGTATACGCCCACGATATCCGGATGGCCCGCCATGAGCCCCTGCACGGCGAGCCCGGCGCCATCGTCGTCTTCGGCAAAGTCCGGTTCGGTGAGCCAGCGCAGGTTGCGAAAATCCTCTTCCAGTACCTGAGAGAAGCCCGTGCGGCGCTCGAGCTGATCGTGCAGACGCGACGATGCCGACAGCACGGCCACCGTGCCGATGCGAGAACCGACGAAGCGCCCCATCAGCAGCCCCGCCGTGCGCCCGGCGATGCGGTTGTCGACGCCGACATAGGCAGCGCGCGCGCTCGACGGCAAGTCCGAGAAGACGGTCACGACGGGCACGTTGGCATCGGTCATATCCTGAATCATTCGCTCGATCCACGGGTAATCGAGTGGCACGAGCACGAGTGCGTCGTAGTCGATCAGCTGCTGAGCGAGGGAACTGGCGTCGCGCTGACTAGACAGGTCGCACCGATAGAACGACGGAACGAGACGATGCTCGCGAAAAAAGCTGGCCGACAGCGCGATATCGCGCTCGACCTGATCGAGAAAACGGGAGTTGATTTGCGGCAAAACGAAGGCGACGCGGAACGAAGTCGCTTTGGCAGGCCGCCCGCGGCTTGCGCGCTCGTCACGCAGCGTCGCCAGTGCGAGATGGACGCGCTCCGCCGTTTCAGGGCGAACGCCCTGATCGTCGCGCAGCACGCGATCTACCGTGGCAACGCTCACGCCGGCACGACGCGCAATCATCATACGGGTAGCCGGCATGGGTCTCCTCCGGTGCCTGGCGAAGAATCGTTTTGTTAACTCAAGATAGTTTTCCGCGTGTGAAATGCAAGCTTTTTTATCGCGTTAAATGCGTCATTCCTGATAGCGTCGACGCGGGCCTATCGACGCGCGGCCGAAAAAGAAAAAACCGCACATCGCGCGGCTTTTACAGCGTGTGCGCAGTCGGGGACCGAATATCTGATGCCGCGCAGAGATTGCTGGATCTGCAGCGGGGTGGGCGGAAGGACCTGGGCAAGTCTCCATCAAGCGAGCGGCGAGCAAAATGCCGCCGCGCGTCCTTCACGGTAGTCAGGCCGGCTCCATGCCCTGGCGCAGCTTTGCATCATTGGCGGCGGGCGACGCGAGAAACGCGATCAGTGCGCGTGCACTGTCCTGCCGCTGCGCGGTGCAGCAGATCGCGGCGGAGAAAACCGTGGTCGATTGAATGTCGGGCGGCAACAGGCCCGCCACAGTAATGCCATCCATATGCATTAGCTCGCTGAGCTGCTGGAAACCGATATCGACCTCGCCGCTCGCGACAAGTGAACCGACGGGTACACCGGGCGGCGCCTGCACCACGCGCGGCGTCGAAGCCCCCGCGCCGATTCCCCAGCCTTCGAACAGCTTCAACACGTACGCACCGCTCGGTCCCGTCGAGTAGCCGACAGAACGCGCACTCATCACGGCTCGGCGAACAGCCGCTCCGTTGCCGAGGGCGGGCACCGTGGCGCCCGCCCTGACCGCTACGGCGATGCCCGAGCGCACGAGATCTACGCGGCTGCGCGGATCGATGCGCCCGGCGACAGCGAGGCGCACGATGGCATCGGCGGCCAGCACGACGACATCGTACGGTTGCCCTTCGAGCACCCGCTGCGCGGCGTCCACGCCGCCCATCGACTGGACCTCCGCTTGCTCGCCTGTCTCGCGCCGATAGACGTCCACCAGATCGGCGAGCATCTGGCGCGTCGCCATCGACGAGACGACCGTCAACGGCCGGGAAGCTTCGGCACCGACCATCGCCGCCTCAGTCGATATAGCGCAGTCCCGCCTTTTCGAGCGGGCCACGCATGTTGTACATGTCGAGGCCGAGCACACCCGACGCGAGCTTCGCGCGCTTCCCGGCTTCGAAGGATTCGCGCGCCAACGCCTTTTCCAGCACCTGTGCCGCCAATGCAGCGGGCACCGCGACCACGCCGTCGTCATCGGCCACGACCACATCGCCCGGATGAACCAGGCCGCCCGCGCACACCACGGGAATGTTCACTGAGCCGAGCGTCGCCTTCACTGTGCCCTTCGACGAAATTGCCTTGCTCCACACGGGAAACTGCATCTGCGTGAGCACGCGCACGTCGCGCACGCCGCCGTCGATGATCAGTGCCCGTGCGCCGCGCGCCTTGAAGCTCGTCGCCAGCAGATCGCCGAAGAAGCCGTCCGTGTTGTCGGTCGTGCAGGCGGCGACGACGACGTCGCCTGGCTGGATCTGCTCGGCCGCGACGTGCAGCATCCAGTTGTCGCCCGGTTGCAGCAGCACCGTCACCGCCGTGCCGCCCACCTGGGCGCCTTCGTAGATGGGCCGCATGTACGGCTTCAGCAGACCGACGCGTCCCATTGCTTCGTGCACCGTCGCGCTGCCGAGCGCGCCGAGTTGCGTCGCGACGTCGCCAGCCGCACGCTTGATGTTGCGATACACCACTCCGAGTTCGTACATGTCACTTTCCTTGAGCTTTGAGCGCGGCATCGAGGCGCGGATACACTCGCCGTGCGTTGCCTTCATAAATCTTGTAGCGCTGTTCGGGATTCATATCGGCGGCTTCGACGTAGCGCTTCGTGTCGTCGAAATAGTGACCCGTTTGCGGATCGATGCCGCGTACGGCGCCGATCATCTCGCTGGCGAACAGAATGTTGTCGACGGGAATCACGTTCGTCAGCAGGTCGATGCCCGGCTGGTGATACACGCAGGTATCGAAGAAGAGGTTGTTGAGCAGATGTTCCTGCAAGGGCGGCTTCTTCATCTCCTGCGCAAGTCCGCGGAAACGTCCCCAGTGATATGGCACCGCACCGCCGCCGTGTGGAATCACGAAGCGCAGTGTCGGGAAGTCGCGGAACAGGTCCGAGGTCAGGCATTGCATGAACGCCGTCGTGTCCGCATTCAGATAATGCGCGCCTGTCGTGTGGAAGCAGGCGTTGCAGCTCGTGCTCACATGCACCATCGCGGGGATGTCGTATTCGATCATCTTCTCGTAGATCGGATACCAGTAGCGGTCGGACAGCGGGGGGCTCGTCCAGTGACCGCCTGACGGATCGGGATTCAGGTTGATCGCGACATTGCCGTACTGCTCGACGCACTTCACGAGTTCGGCAATGCAGGTCGCCGTTTCCACGCCCGGGCTTTGCGGCAGCATCGCAGCGGGAATGAAGTGCTCGGGGAACAGTCGGCTCACGCGATAGCACAGCTCGTTGCAGATCGCCGCCCACGTGCTCGACACTTCGAAGTCG